>CAYSSE010000289.1:0-5135 GCA_964433355.1 uncultured Desulfocicer sp. | reverse complement strand
ATCAGGCAGCCTTTTTGATGGTGATGGCACACACCTTGAACTCGGGTATCTTGGCAATGGGATCAAGTTTGGCATTGGTGAGCCGGTTGGCTGCAGCTTTTGCAAAGTGGAATGGAATAAAAATGGTGCCATCCACGGCCTTGGCTGAGACATTGAGCCGGGCCTTTATTTTGCCCCGGCGTGAGAACACATTTACCATCTCTCCATCCACCATATCCAGTCCGGCTGCATCATTGGGGGAAATTTCCACAAAACAGTCCGGTGACAGTTGATTTAATCCATCTGATTGCATGGTCATGGTACCGGTGTGATAATGGTAGATTACCCGTCCGGTGGTGAGCATGAATGGATAGGCATCATCGGGCAATTCCGCAGGGGGTTGATGCTCAATGGCATGAAAAAGACCTTTGCCCCTGGTGAACTGGGCCGTATGAAGGATGGGTGTTCCCGGGTGTTCTTCTGTGGGACAGGGCCAGTGAATGCCTGTCTGTTCAATACGATCCCAGGTGATGCCGCCGTAGGAGGGGGTGACCACCCGGATCTCTTCAAAAATTTCCTCGGCATTTTCATAGTGCATGGGCGTTCCCATGCGGGTGGCAAGTTCACAGAGTATTTTCCAGTCATCCCAGGCAAATCCAGGCCCTTCCACGGCCTTTCTCACCCGCTGAACCCGTCGTTCGGTGTTGGAAAAGGTGCCGTCTTTTTCCGCAAAACAAAAGGCAGGAAAAACCACATCTGCCATCTGGGCTGTTTCGGTGAGGAAAATATCCTGTACCACCAGGAATTCCAGGTTAGCAAATGCTTTTTCCGCATGGTTCAAATCCGGATCAGACACCATGGGATTTTCACCGATGATGTACAGAGATTTCAATTCCCCCAGTGCAGCTTTTTCTATCATTTCTGTGACAACCAGGCCGGGTGTGGTGGACAGTCCCCTCACATCCCAGGCCGCCTCGTATTTTTTGGCCGTGTTGGGATCTGCCACGCTTTGATAGGCGGTGAAGACATTGGGAAGTCCTCCCATGTCACAGGCACCCTGGACATTGTTCTGGCCCCTTAAGGGATTAACGCCACCTCCGGGTTTTCCCAGGTGACCGCAGAGCATGGAGAGATTGGCCAGGGACTTTACATTGTCTGTACCACAGGTGTGCTGGGTGATTCCCATGCAGTAGAGGATGGCTGCAGAACGGGCCCGGGCAAATTTTCTGGCCGTGGCCACAATGTCATCGGCGGCAATGCCAGTGATGGCTTCCACATAGTCCGGGGTGTATTTTTTAACGGCTTCAGCCAGGGCCTCAAAGCCTTCGGTGCGCTCTTCAACAAATTTTTTATCCTGAAGATTTTCATCAATGATGACATGCATCAATCCATTGATCCAGGCAATGTCTGTTCCCAATTGGGGTCGCAGCCAGGTGTTGGCATGCTGGGTAAGTTTTATCCGTCTGGGATCCACCACAATAAGGGTTTTACCGTGCAGGGCCGCCCGTTTCACAAAGGTGGACAATACGGGATGGTTTTCAGTGGTGTTGGATCCTGTTACCAGGATCACATCTGCACTTTCAACGTCAGCGATGGTGTTTGTCATTGCGCCACTTCCAAATGCTGCAGCCAGACCGGCTACGGTGGAGGAATGTCACAGTCGGGCGCAATGGTCGACATTGTTTGTCTTGAGTACAGCCCTGGCAAATTTCTGGGCAATGTAGTTCTCTTCGTTGGTCACCCTGGCCGAGGTGAGCAGGCCCATGCTGTCTGAGCCGGAACGATCTTTGATTTCATTTAATCGGGTGGCCACAAAATCCAGGGCTTCATCCCAGGTGCTTTCGGTGAGTTTACCCTCTTTTTTGATCAGGGGGGTGGTCAGACGCTTAGGGGATCCCACAAAATCATATCCATATCGCCCTTTGACGCAAAGGCTGCCGTTATTGGGAACAACGTCCCTGCCAGCACTGTTGATTCCCACAATTTTATTGTCCTGGACAGAGAGTTCCATCTGGCAACCCACACCGCAGAAAGAGCAGGTGGTGCGTACTCGTTTGATGTTTTTAAAGCGTGTCTTGGCCTTTAGACTCTCTTTGGGGATTAAAGCCCCCACCGGGCAGACTTCCACACATTCACCACAAAAAACACAGTCAGAATCTTTCAGGGCCACATCGGTTCCGGCAATGATTTTGGTGTCCGCTCCCCGGTAACCAAAATCAATGGCGTTGTTCACCTGGACTTCTCTACATGCCTGGACGCATCGGCCACAGAGAATACAGCGGGAAAAATCCCTTTGAATAAATGGGTTTTCCCTTTCAATGGGATATTTGGATTCAGACAATGGCATATGTCGAGTGGTGACCTGGTATCGATAGGCCAGATCCTGGAGCTTGCAGTCTCCCCACACTGGGCACAGTTCATTGTACTGATCGGCTTCCAGGGTTTTTAATTGGAAGGCGGTCCAGTCATCGGACTCAAAATCCCGGATGGCACAGTTGTGGTTCCCCGACGAAAGCATTAGCTGTATGATGTTTTTCCGGGCATTTATCACCTCTGCGGATTCTGAATGAATTACCATGCCAGGGGTTGCAGGGGCAGCGCAGGAGGCCACAAGATCCCTTGCCCCTTTAACTTCCACCACACAGATGCGACATGCGCCGGTGGGTGTTGTTCCTTTCAGGTGGCACAGGGTGGGAATGAAAATATTGTTCCGATGTGCGACGTCAAGGATGGTTTCACCGGGCTCAAAGGTAAACGGGTTGTCATCAATGTAGATAATATCTTCTTTACCCATGGGTTTTCCTCATTAAATAGTAAATTAGCCAGAATGCGGGGGTGCTTCCAATTTTATTCGCCCTGGAGGGGTGTTATTGGGCCATCGGTGTCTGGCTTGTGTTAGTGGGTTCTGAATTTTTCATCAGACCCCATGCTTTTGCAGAAGGCCATGGCGCAAAGGGCGAAATAAACGACAACGCCATGCCTCAAGCCTGTCCCATGATACTCCTAAAAACAACTTGTTTGTCAACCCATCAATCATAACTCCTTGAAATCATTATTAGTGGTCAAGCTATTTTTTTTAAAAGCCTGATTTAATCATTTCAATAAATTATATAGAGTAAATATTTTGAGAACTTATGAGTGACGAGTTATCAATTTATATTATAAAACTTAAGTACATGATAAAAAGGTTTCTGTCAATGTGCCCTCTCCCTATTTTTTCAGCACATCTTGACTTTTTCCCGGGCAAGTGCTTATAAGACTATGATTAAATAATATAGACCAAATATACAATGGGGGGTATTTATGCTTCAATCTGTTATTTTGATGGGTGGTCTTGGACTCCTGATCGGTGGTGTACTGGCCTTTGCATCTAAAATTTTTTACGTTTATGTGGATCCTCTGGTGGCTGCCATTGATGATGTGCTTCCCGGTGCCAATTGTGGCGGTTGCGGATATCCTGGGTGTACACCCAATGCCGAGGCCATTGCCTGCGGGAAATCTTCACCAGATTCTTGTGTGGCGGCAGGTCCAGATGTGGCCATTGCCATTGCCGGGCTCATGGGAGTGATCATTGGCGAAAAAGAACCTGAAGTGGCAAAACCTGGATGCTATTATGGTACAAAGGACGCTGACGTTAAATATCTTTACGATGGTATTGACGATTGCAGGGCGGCTGCCATGGTGTTCGGTGGCATGAAAGAGTGCAATATCGGCTGTCTGGGGCTTGGTACCTGTGTGAAGGCTTGCCCCTTTGATGCTCTGTCCATGGGTGAAGATGGTATTCCGGTGGTGGATGAAGAAAAATGCACGGCATGTGGTACCTGCGAAAAGGTGTGTCCCAAGCATATTATTCGTTTGACATCGGCCTCTCGCAGAATTATGCGTGAATACACCGAAGATAAATGTGTCACTCCCTGTCAGCGGGCATGTCCCACGGGGATTGATATCCGGGAATATCTGGCCCGTATCCGTGAAGGAGATAATGCCGGAGCAGTCCAGGTGATCAAGGAACGTAATCCCTTTCCCACGGTGATCGGCCGTATTTGCCCGGCTCCCTGTGAGTCGGAATGTCGTCGCCAACTGGTGGATGAGTCCGTGGGTATTAATAATTTGAAGCGTTTTGTGTGTGATATTGAGATGGATCTGGGTGAGCGGGTACTTCCCTATAAGGCCCCTGAAACCGGTCGAAAAGTGGCCGTTCTGGGTGGCGGTGTAGAAGGGCTTTCCGCTGCTTTTTTCACGGCCAGGCTGGGGCATTCCCCCACCATTTTTGAGGCCACATCCACCCTGGGAGGGCTTTTAAGAATTGCCATCTCCGATGAACGTCTGCCCCAGCATGTACTGGACTGGGACATCGACGGTATTCTGGAAATGGGCGTTAAAGTAAAAACTGGCAAAAAAGCGGGTCAGGATGTCACCATTGCCTCGCTCTTAAAAGGCGGCTATGAAACGGTTTTCTCTTCCACGGGTGGCTGGGACAGCCGATTGGCCCGGGGAGAAATTGCCACGGTGTCCAATGTCTTTCCCGGTGGATATCTGATGATTGATTTGCTGCGCAGTGATGTGCAAAAGAATGAGCGCATTCCCTGTGAAGGAGACGTGGTGATTGTGGGGGGCGGTAATATGGCTCCCAAAGCGGTTAAGGTGTGTCGTGAACAGGGTGCCCAATCCATCACTGTGGTGGTTAGAACGGATGCAGCATCTTCTGCCTTTGATACGTCGGCTCTGGCCGCCATGGAAGCCCATGGTGCCACCATTGTCTATGCTGCCGGTGTCACCCGGGTTTTGGGTCAGGATGAAATGCTCCAGGCCGTTGAATTAATTGATATCCCCACGGGCGAGAAAACCCTTGTGGACGCAGATTCTTTAATCCTGTCAGCGGGAAGATTTCCGGAACTGGTGTTTTCACGCATTGAAGAAGCGGTGGCAGAAACAAAAGATGAGCTTGGGGATACCCCTAAAGAAGAGGCATCCAGTCATGACGCTCTTCCTGTGAAATGGCAAGGGGTGGAAATCTTTAAAGAACCTGCCAATAACAATGAATTAGGGATGCTTTCCCCTGCCGATGAACTCAGCGGTTACAGCGCTGCGGTGGTGGCCATTAATGGCGGACGTAGGGCCGCTGCTACGATTCATAGCGTGATGTACGGTATTCC
>CAYSSE010000288.1:0-5141 GCA_964433355.1 uncultured Desulfocicer sp. | reverse complement strand
GTTAAAAGTCGTGCCAGGGCAATGCGTTGGAGTTCACCGCCGGAGAGCTGTGAGGGGTATCGCTTAAGAAGTTTTGTTCCAAGACCCACCCTGGCCATTTTGTCTGCGATATCCTGTGGGGAAAGGGAAATTTTGTAAATGTGACAGGGTTCCCTGACGCTTTGTTCCAGGGTCCAACGGGGATTAAAAGCAGCTTCCGGATGTTGAAACACCATTTGAATCTGTGCCTTTTTTTTGTCCCTCTCTTTGCGGGAACCTGCCCAGATGTCCTGCCCGTTGAGTAAAATCCTTCCTTTGTCCGGACGTATCACACCGGCCATCAAGAGCCCCAGGGTGGTTTTCCCTTTTCCACTGTCCCCCATGATCCCCACGGTCTTGCCTTTATCAAGGGTCAGGCTGACATTTTCTAAAACACACACTTTTTTGTGAAACCTGCCATGACCGTATCCTTTGTCAACATTATTAATTTCCAGCAGCATGGCACCAGCACCTTACTTTATGGATATTGTGGGAAAAAAGCCTTGGCATATGGCGACAGCGGTCATGGAATTCTTCACACTCCCGGGCCCAGGGACACCCCCTTGAAATTTCTTTATTTTTTTTATTACTTCTATCATCATCATCATCATCACCGCCATCAATTCTATAACTATCACCTCCATGCTTATCTCCAGGATCAGTCTCAGCATAACGATTATGGGAGGACATTATCACAGGATTAAGAATTCCCTGCGAGGGCAGGGCATTTAAAAGTGCCTTGGAATAGGGATGATAAGGGGCCGTAAAAAAAGAGTCTGCCGGAGCCTGTTCAAGAATAATGCCTTTGTACATCACCACAATGGTTTTGGCAAATTGCCTGGCAAACCAAAGATCATGGGTCACCACGGCAACGGCCTCGCGGTTAAGTTTTAAAAATATATTCAGCACATCTTCTTTGGTTTTGTCGTCCAGTCCCTTGGTGGGTTCATCGGCCAGAAGAACAGAATTTTCCCCGGCCAGGGCCATGGCCAGCAGAACCCGCTGGTTCATTCCGCCACTGAATTGATGGGGGTAATAATGAACCCGTTGGTGGGAATTTGTAATTCCTGTTTGTCCAAGAAGCCTTGCCGCCATCACCATTCCTTTTTTCTTAGAGATACTGCCATGGATTCGCATTCGTTCTGAAATCTGATGGCCCACTTTGATGACCGGGTTCAGGGCATTGCCTGCCCCCTGGGGAACATAGGCAATATCCCATGCTCTTATGTGTTGATAGTGTTTCCGGGAAAAAGACGCCATCCGTTTTCCCCTGAAAAAAACTTCACCAGACATCCGGGCATTGTAAGGCAAAAGGCCCAGCATGGCCAGAAACAAGATACTTTTTCCGCTGCCGGATTCACCGATGATGGCCATGCGATCTCCCTTTACCAGGGAGAGATTTACGCCATCCAGGGCTTTTATGGTTTTTTTCTGATTTGTTTCACATTCAATACCAAATTCAACACCAAGGTTAAGAATACGGAAAATTTGCCTGTCTAAAGGAAAAGATGGGGGCTGAGTATCTGGGGCTTGATTGTGGGGCTTGGATATTGGGTTCAGAGTGTCAGGTTCCGGGGCAAGGGTCTGTGTATCTTTGTTATTTATCAAAACAGGTGGGTTTATGCCTGTCAGGGCAGGGACTTCAGGGTGTGTTTTGCCCGGTATCTGCCCTTGTCTGTTCAGGGGGGAATCTGCCGGGAAGTTGCCTCCCCATCCTTTTTGTAAATAAAAACCTGCCAAATTAAACCCCATGACGGTGACAGATATGCAAAGCACCGGCGGCAAATACCACCACCAATAACCGTTGATAAGACCGGCACCGGCAAAAACCCCATGGAGCATGCTTCCCCATGTCACCTGACAGGGATCTCCGAGCCCCAGAAAACTGATTCCGGTTTCAGTGAGCATGGCACTTGCCACGGCAAGGGTGGCCTTGGCCAGGATCAACTCCCCGGTGTGGGGCAGGATATGTTTGAAAATGATGTGTCCGTCTCCGGCTCCCAGGCTTCTGGCATTTAAGACAAAGGGATATTCCTTTATTTTTAACATCCTGGATCGCACCACCCGTGCCGTGCCGGGCCATGAGGTCATTGCAATGACAATAATAACGTTAAAAAGCCCGGGTTCAAAAAACGAAACCAGTACAATCACCAGGGGGATGTCGGGAATGAGCAAAAATATATCTGCAAGCCCCATGATGACCCGGTCGGCAATACCACGGTAATAGCCAGCCACACATCCGGTGAGGGTGCCAACCAGGGTGGCTGTGAGGGCTGCGGCCATGCCCACCATGAGGGATCTGCCACCGGCAGAGATAAGCTGAAAAAAAATATCCTGTCCCACATCGTTGGTGCCAAGTAAATGCCCATCTCCCGGGGGCAACCAGGGAGAAAACAAGGCATTGGCTATATCCATGTTTTTAAAAAAGAGGATGGATACCCCGGGCAGGGCAGCCGCCATTAAGATAAGCGCCCCTTCTTTCCAGTTTCGGGAATGCTTATTCATTGGACCGGTTTCCAGAACGGATGCGGGGGTCAAGAACGCCATGGATCACATCCGCCAAGGCATTGGCAAGGATCACCGATGCACAGATGATCATGAAACTCCCTGAAATTAAGGGGTAATCCCGGGAGATCACCGCATCGTAAATTAAAGTTCCCATGCCCTGCCAGGAAAAAACCATTTCCACCACCAGGCTGCCACCCATCATGAACCCAAAATGCATGGCCACCACGGTGATAAAGGGGGGCAGGGCGTTTTTTACCACATGAGTAAATAAAATATCCCTGTCATAAAGGCCCTTGGAACGGGCCGTCATGACATACGCTTCATGGATCTCCTGGATCACGGCGTTTTTCATGATCATGTACTTATAGGCAGTGCTGTGCAAAACAAGTACTCCCATGGGCATCATCATGTACAAAGCCATATCTGTTTTTCCCGAGGGCATTCCCCCCATGGGAAGCGCGTCCACGTGAAAGGCCAGGATCAGCAGAAAAAGCCCCAGACAATATCCCGGAATGGAATAGATCAACAGAAAAAAGGGCGTCAGAATCCGATCCATCCATCCCCGGGGAGACCCGCCTGCCAGTGCTCCCAATATTCCCCCTGCCATGGTGGAGATGATAACAGAAGGGATGAGCAGTAAAAGGGTCCATCCCATGCGGGGATAGATAATCTTGATCACTGCCCTGCCATGGTGATGGGACCACCCCAGGTCTCCCTGGAGTGCCCGGGAGATGTGGGTCAGGAATTGTTTCAATAAAGAGTCGTTTAATTGATATGTTTCTCTGATTTTTTCAATGTACGCCGGGGGCTGGCGGGTCATCTGGTAGTATCCTTCTTCTCCCAGAATATGCACCAGGGGGTCCCCCGGCATCATGTGGATTAAAAGAAAGTTAAGGGCCAGAACAGCCAGAAGTGCCAGAACATATTGGCAAAAGGCAGCCGTCATATGCTTCATTTTACAGAGGCTCCCGCTTGGAAAATCGCAGCATCCCCCCATTTTTTCAAACTGGCCCGGTTTAAAATTCCCCCTTCAATCTGATTCACGGGGGGGACAGGGTAGCTATTTTGACAGGGATAGATCACCGGGTGCCATCCCAGTGCAATGGCCGGAAGCGTCCGGGCATAGTAGTCACTCATCTTTCCATAAAGTTCCTTAAGGCGGTCCGGATCTGTGGTGGAGAGAATTTCATCGCAAAGGTGGTGAAAAGTGGTGTCCCTTACATTGGCAATCACCCCGCCGCCTTCTCTTCTGGAATCAAAATAACCGCTGCCATGTCCGGCCCCCATCATCATGCCCCAGGGAGTGGTGCGAAAAAGGATCAGATCCGCCTCTTTTTTTCTGACAATGGCGATCCAGGTGGACAGATCAGCGGTTTTAAGTGTGATTCCAATTCCCACGCTTTTAAAATCATTCA
This sequence comes from uncultured Desulfocicer sp., assembly GCA_964433355.1. Taxonomy (GTDB): domain Bacteria; phylum Desulfobacterota; class Desulfobacteria; order Desulfobacterales; family Desulfobacteraceae; genus Desulfocicer. Next base: position 1,200 of record CAYSSE010000288.1, on the reverse strand, counting down.
CCAGACGTCGGGTCACCACATCGTGCCCTTCAAGATCGCACCGGGCCAGAAGCATAAGGTTTAGTGGACGTCCATCAACATCTTCCCGAATGCCGTCACCGTTTTTATCTGTGATATTCATATCATCCAGGATTTTGCGGCACCGGACAGTATCCTGCTTTAGAAAGGGCTGTTTGCTTTGCTGGGGAAAGGTTCCGGGCACAAAACCGCTGCCGGGAAGAGTGCCCTTTCCCATGAAAAGGCTTTCATTGATTCCCCTGTAGTTTATGGCAAGGGACAGTGCCCGTCGAAATTTTATGTCGGACATGTTTTTCTTTGCCATGTTAAACCCCAGAACCGCAGATATACCCATGGATGGTGCGGTGATGAACTGGAGATTCTTTGCCCCTGTTAATCCTCTTAAATAGGGAAAGGGAAAGCCCGAGGCGTATTTATAGTAGAGATCAATGGTTCCTTTTTTCAGGGAAAGCGTGATGATGTCAAGGTTGCGATTCAAATAAAATTCAATGGTTTCAACACCCATGGCACCCCCATGATATGCGGGGTTGCGCTGGAAAGTCATTCTGCCGGCTGTGCGGTCATATTGGGCGAATAGATAGGGACCGCAACCCACGGTCATCTCCTTTGTTTCTCCGGCCCGGGGGGTCATGATATGTCCCCAAATATGTTGGGGCAGTATGCGTACAATGAACCCTGCATTGATGAGAAAACGGCTGTAGGGGTGATTAAGCGTAAAAATCACCCGGCCCGGCGTTGCCTTGATCTCTTTGATCAAAGAGGGTATCCAGGCATGGGCCGGGTCATGTTTTCCCAGATAATCAAATGTGAACTTCACATCCTTTGATGTCACCTTTTTTCCATCGTGCCACAGGGCATTGGGGACCAGATCAAATGTCCACACCGTGGCATCCTTGTTGGCGGACCAGCTCCTGGCCAGTTGGGGAATGGGCCGGAGGTTTTCGTCCAGGCGGATCAGTGTATCATGGGTTAACAGCATGGCCAGGATATTATAGGTATAATCTGCCAGGGGATTGAGCTGTTTTAACTTCATGGGGGTGCCCACCCGGAGTGTCTGACCGGGGCCTTTGATCTGCCTGGCCGATGGTTCTGAACATCCTGCCATGAGCAAACCCGCTGCCATAAAGCACAAGATTATTTCCCTGACTTTTTTAAAAAATATGTTGGCCATGCTGTTCTCCT
>CAYSSE010000287.1:0-5155 GCA_964433355.1 uncultured Desulfocicer sp. | reverse complement strand
TAAAGTATTTTCTACTGATGTGGTGCCAGACGGTGAGTTTTCCAATGCGACCAAAACCGTTAATCCCAATTTTTTCATTGCTTTGATTTAAATCCATGAGATACCCCTTAGTTATAAGCTGTAAAATGAAAGTGAATATGACTGAAATTTATTAGTTTTTAAGCGCTTCAGTATTTTGATTACAGTGTGTTGCCTCTGATTCTCGGTGCAGCAATGTCAATTTGTCCCATGAAAACAGTTCCTTTATGTCCATCAAGACTGATAAAGTCACCTGATGTCGCCACAACATTATCAAACCGGCACTCTTTTTTACGTTCATTGCACACCATGTTACGATATCCCACCACGCATGTTTTGTCCAGTCGGTAAGCCACAATGGAGGCGTGGGAGGTCATGCCCCCCCGGGCCGTGAGAAGCCCGTCTGCCGCGTGGATCTCCCGGATATCATCGGGAACAGTATCATTTCTGACCAGGATAAGGGATGTCCCGGGTTCCTGTTTCCTCCATTGATCAATGTCTTGGAGGCTAAAGACCAGACGGCCGGACATGGCCCCTCCACTGACCCCGATTCCATGACCTAAATACCGGTTTTTTGCCATGGCCCATGATTTCTGCTCGAATGTGGGACGTATTTGCCATTCCCGGATGCCCAGATCCCGGGATTGAAGAATATAAAGATCCTTAAGGTCTGGGCCTTCAAAGGTGAATTCAATTTCCTGGGGGCTCCAGCCCTGTTTGTTAATCAAGGTATCGGCCCAGGTCAAAAGTCCATTGTAAATATCAGGGAAATGGCTTTCCAAAGTGGTATCGGTGTTTCTCATCTCCCGTTCCTGCTGGGCAATGGAAATGGGAAAGGTATTCACAAGGCCTGCCACGACGTCTTCGCCTTGGGTTTGCTGGGTAAAATCTCCCCACAGGCTGATTTGATTCCGGGGAGATCGGGGATCGTGGGTAATGATAACGCCGCTGCCAGCATGACTGGAAATATTGCCAAACACCATCTGCTGCACCGTCACCGAAGTTCCCCAGTCCTGGGAAAGACCGATGATTTCACGATAGGCTCTGGCCCGGGGAGCATTCCAGGAGTCAAGCACTAATAAAATGGCCTGAAAAAGTTGTTTAAAGGGGTCATTGCTGAAATAAATGCCTTCTTTTTTTACTTTATCCCGGTAGGCCAGGGCCACGGTTTTCATTTCTTCACCGGTGAACTGGCTTTTATAAGGAAATTTCCATTTCTTTTTAAATTTCAGGATCACGGCATCAAAATCATCTCTTTTCATGCCCTGAATCATGCCGATGCACTGGATGAACCGGCGATAATTATCCCAGGCCAGCCACCCGTTTCCGGTTCGATGGGCAATCCCCTGGGCGATGTCTTCATTTATGCCCACATCAATAAGGGTATCCATCATGCCCGGCTGGGAGATCACCGATCCGCTGCGAACGGACAAAAGCAAGGGGTTGGCTGGATCTCCAAAGGTTTTTCCTGTGATTTTTTCCAGATCCCCCACTGCCGAGAGAATTTGTTCCTGGAAATTAGCCAGGGCCGGGGGATAAGATTCAATCAATTCCCGGTGGCGAAAGGCCTCGGTGGTGATGATAAATCCCGGTGGCACCGGAAGATTACATCCACTTAAGGTGACCAGATTATTTCCTTTATTACCCAAGTCCATGGCCCCCAGTATCCAGAATTTGGGATCGGTAAAAGAGGTAATAATACGTTTGGGATCATACATCAACAGTTTTTGAAGGTATTCCTGGGGCAGTTCCTGGGCCTGCTGGTGCAGGGTGGTCAAAATTTTACTTAAAAAAAGATCCAGTTGTTGAAGCCCCAGGGAGGTGGCCATGCGTTCCCGAAAAAACAGTTCAGCTACCTGTTCTCCGGGGTTGCTCAATCCATCTCCGGTGTCATATTTTTCTTTTAAAAGATCCAGAGGTATCCTATTTAGAGCATCATCCAGATGTTCCTGGTGGATGGTGTGAAAATAGTCGTTCATGATATTTTGAACGGCTTTGGTCAGGCTTTGGAAAATATCCAGGTACTGGGTAAAGGAAAAGCCCTGAACCTCAAGAGAGTGGGTCAACAAAACCATTTGAAATTCATATTCAGACGAAGAGATGCCGTCCAGTTTCAGGGCTGTGTAAAACATCCGCAGACGATTTCTGATTTTATGTACCGTCAACTTGGTGATCAAATTCAGATCCAGCTCTTCAATGAGATTTTCAAACAGGGGGTTGACCATGGATTCCAGGCGAAAGCTCAGCCCCAATGCATCAAATTTTGGCTCATGATAACTGCCGTAAAGGGAGGGAATATCCGCTGTAAAATGGCGTTTTTTGAAAATAGTTTCCCGGGCTTCGGATCGGTTTTCCGATAACAGCTCCTTTTTCAATACTCCCAGATAGCTTAAGAGTTTCTGGAGCCGGGCCTTGATTTTTACCTGGGGATCTTTCTGGGCATCCAGGGCTTCCCGGAGAAGATTAAATTGGGGAATCCAAGCCGTGTTGATGTGATCCAGGTATTGGTTGATTTCCGTACAGGATGGGGTGTATTTATGGTAGAGGAGTCGGTAAAGACGGATCATAAGTATCACTCTTTCCCGATCCTCCATACTGTATTTGTGTCCGGTACTGTGGTGGATGATGGACGTTAATTCTTCCTGGGGCGTGGTGAGCAGATCCCCTGGGATTTCAATGCCATGGGTGATCAGAACCTGGAGGACTTCATGAACGCCATTAAGGTGGCGGGTATCGTTGGAAATTTGTTCCATGAAATCCTTGGGAACATAGGGCAGGAGTCCCTGGATATCCCGGGTTTTCCAAAAATTAAATATGGCCTCGGTCATGGTGATGATGCGGTTGCTGCTCTCCACATGGATTCTTTTGCGATAAAAATGAATCAGACTGTCCTGGCGCTGGGTGAGCTCATCCATGCGGGTGGAAAAATCCCGGATGGCCCCTTCAGCTCCAATTTCATTATAGTAAACGGGGAATAGCCGGGTGAGTTGTTTTAATAAATTGTACACCGGTTCAAAAGGGCTGTTTAAAAGGGTGGTAATATCCCGGGGGAAAAGGTCGGTGTCTTTAATAAAAACACCACAGATGGAAAGGTAGATGGTGAGACGGGACATCAGACTCATGGACCAGTGGGGATTTAAGGAGATAAGTTCCAGCCACACCCGTATATTTAAAAGGTGGGCATGGTTGGATTTTACCTGCCAGTTGTTGCCCACGCCTTGTATGTCCGGGAACTGAAAACCCGTTTTAATGACACATTGGATGAAAAATTTTACCAGGTCACTGTCTCCGGTGTTGTAAACCCCTTTTCCCATATTTAGGATGGCGTTGAGTGTTGCCTCGGGGAAGGCCTGGGATCTGAGTTTTAAAATGGTGAAGGTCTGGAGGATTAGTTGCCGGATATAAGGGCTGCTCTCATGGCCAATGAGCCATCTTAAGGTGGCATTAATGTCCTTTAATGTGACGTCATGGATCATGGCAAGATCGGGGATGTTGATGATTTGAAATAAAAAAATTACCTTCCAGTGGTTGCCCTGTCGGCTGGATTCACCTGATTTTAAAAGCTGTCTGGGAAGATCTTTATAAATAGATATGATGTGGTTGAACTCAGGAAACGCCATCAATCGTACGGTGGTGGCACACTGTGTGAAACCATTGTCATCTGCCATTTTTTCCAATTGTGTGGTTACCTGTTCCATGGCTCTGTGGGAAATGGGGGAAAAAAGCGCTTTGACCCCGGGGGGTAGTTCCGGTTCCTGGGCCTCCTTTTCAAAGGCCGTCAAGGGATCATCCTCCAGGCACCACATGCGGCAGTTCATCCCATGGTAGCGAAACAGCACCCGGTTCAGGGGCTGCCATTGGGTTTTTTCTGGAAAGGGAACCTTTAATAGCAAGGCTGCCAGGCGGTTCAGGCGGTAGTAACTCTTTACAAACAGCAAAAAACGGTCATCTTCATACTGATGCATGCGCACCAGGGATCGATTTATTTCCGGCAATATGGTATGGGCCTCTGTGCCATATTCCCTTAAAATACGCTGGAGAAACTGCATCAACTGATCCACTGCTTCCTGGCGGGTCTCCTGGGTGTCGCCACACTCCACTCCCCGGTGAAAGATATCAATGAAACTGGCCACGGCCCTTGTTTCAAAGGGGTGGGAGCGAAGGATATTCAGGTTGTCCAGACAAAATTTCCGGGCTTCTGTGACCAGAAAGTGCCAGTTTCTCATGGGATTGCACAACTCTTTTAAAAACAGGGTTAATTCCTGGCCAAGGGCAGGGTAGTCTTTAAAAATTTCCAGAAGAAAGAGATAGCGGGCTTCAATTTCAATGTGAACCCGGGTTTCAATCATGTTGTCATGCCATGCCTTTGATTTTATCGCCACTGTTACTCCTGTTTGGTCTAACCCTGTTGTGCATCTTTTTTTGCCATGTGTCTGGTTTCCCGCTTAAGCATGGTTTGGGAATCCTTGTGTTCAATCTTCTTTTTTAGTGGTAAAATATCACAATGTCAAGCAAGGTAACTGTTTATACTTAACCCAGGGGGAATCATGAAAAAAAATATTAAGGAAGAAAACAAGGTGAAAAATAAAGAAAATGGAGAGCAGAAAGCAGGCATTTTTAAGCGCTTTCTGAAATGGATCTCCAAGGGTACGGAAAAGGCTACCCGCAATGGCGATTTTTGTAATACTTGACGTAAAAGATAAACATTGGAATGCAGGTTGCATTCCGAGATTGTACTTCTAATGACGCCCTGAAAATGGGAACGCCCCTATTAGGGCGTTCATGATAATAAAACTACCCACTTTGAAAAAATATGCCTGGCCCTATAAGGCTGGATTCATTTAGGTTGGGTATATTATTTCCCATGAACTCCCTTACAACTTGGAACAAAAATGTATATACTCAAAGTCGACACTTTGACCGTTTTTTCACAATCCAGACTTAATATTTTCAACTGTTTATGGGACACAAAACGCAAAATATCATGTTCTAAGTTATAGAAAATACTGATATCAAGTGTCTGATTTTATAGTGCTATTATACTTAAAATATCCATAAGGTGTCGACTTTGAGTATATAGCATCAGAGATCGGCACATGAAATCTAAAGTATTGAGATTACAAAGGATATGCTTCTC
>CAYSSE010000286.1:0-5155 GCA_964433355.1 uncultured Desulfocicer sp. | reverse complement strand
ATCTCTTTGTAAACTTCGTCCCGGTCAACCGGAGGGTATCCATTTTCAGCAAGCAGGATAATGAGGTCTACTTTCAGTTCAGCTTTGATATCGGTGCGCTGGCTCCAGTCGGTATATTTGGCCTTATCATCGACGATGACTTTCACTTTTTTGGCAAGTTCAAGGAGATTCTCTTCAGGGTATTCAAAATCATACTTGATGGTGAGTGCTTTCAGGATGTCGTAGAAGGCCTTTTCTTCAAAATCAATCCCCAGTTCGGCAAAGGACTCTTTTTCTTTTTTGATGGCGTGGTACAGATCAATAATTTCGTCGGTGAACTCTTCCAGCACTTCACTCCTGAGAATGTCCTGTTCGCTGCGGTCATTGTATTTGTCCACCAGGGCTTTGAACTGTTTGGAGAAGTCCACGCCTTTGAGTTTATTGACTTTCTTAAATGCGTCAATGGCCTTGGCCAGTAACTGCTGGAGCAGCTTGATTCTGGTGTTCGGCAGCTTGATCTTTTCAATTTTCGCCATGTAATCCGGATCAAAAATATCCACCTCGGCGGTATCTCCCTGTCCCATCTTGAAAATTTCTTCCACCCCGTCACTCTGCAAGGCTTCGGCAATCATCTGTTGTACCTTGGCGTTCATTTGCACAAGGTCCGGGGCACTCCCCTTGGTGAGCTTAAAGACGATGGATCGAATCGCCATATAGAAATGGACATGATCCCGCTCGTTCTGGGTAAATTGATCACACCCGACACAAATGTCATAGGCGGCTTTCATGCGTTTGGTCAGAAACATGAAGCGCTTCTCAAACTCATCGGTGATCTGGACATATTCAGCTGCCATATTGAGGCAGTGCAGTTGCTGGATGGGTTGATCGGAAAAATACGGGGTGGAATCAAACCTGTGGAAGATCGCCTGCATCAGATCCAGATGATCCCTGACCACCACAATGGATTGCTCGATTTCCTCAAAGTTTGCGGTGTCTGCTTTGGCATAATGTGCCAGAGCCAGGTTCATCTGCTTCTTGATACCGATATAATCTATGATCAGCCCTTTTTCTTTCTGCTGATATTTCCGGTTCACCCGGGAGATGGTCTGGATCAGGTTGTGCCGTTTGACCGGCTTGTCGATGTACATACTGTCGAGGAAGGGCACATCAAAACCAGTGAGCCACATATCCACCACGATGGCGATTTTAAAATTAGATTTAGCGGTTTTGAACTGCCGATCCAGCTTTTTCCGGTACTCTTTGGTTCCCAGCATCTCGTACAAAGCGGGGTCATCATCCTGGCCACGGGTCATCACCAGTTTGATGCGTTCCATGGGCATGATCTGTTTCTTTTCCTGCTCAGTGAGTTCCTCCCCGTCGGCACAGACCTTTACTTTGGCCCATTCGGGACGAAGCGCAATCATCTCCTTGTAGAAATCATAGGCGATTAGACGATTACTGCTGACAAACATGGCCTTTCCGGCAACGGTGGCCCCTTCTTCAAGGCGTGCCTCATAATGGTGGACAAAGTCTGCGGCCAATGCTTTCAAACGGTCCAGATCACCAAGAATTGAAGTCATTTTCAGTTTTGCGCGTTTGCTCCCTTCTATTGCATAGTCACTAGCTCCGTCATCCGCACAACGGGCATAGTACGCTTCAATCTCCTCAAGTTTGCTGTTGTCGAGGAGCACCCGGGCGGCCCGGCCTTCATAAACGATGCGTACGGTGATCTCATCGGCCACAGACTCCGTCATGGTGTAAGCGTCCACAATATCACCAAAGACATCCAGGGTGGCATCAATGGGCGTGCCGGTGAACCCCACGTAGGTTGCATTGGGCAGCGAGTCGTGCAGGTATTTGGCAAATCCAAAGGTTCGCTTCACACCGTCTTCTGTGATTCTCACTTTCTGGTCCAGATTGACCTGGCTGCGGTGGGCCTCATCGGAAATGCAGATCACATTTGTTCGGTCGGTGAGAAGCTCTGCACTTTCTGTGAATTTGTGGATGGTGCTCAGAAACACCCCGCCACTGTTGCGGCCTTTGAGCAATTCCAGCAGGTGATCCCGGCTCTCTACGCTGATCACCGATTCATCACCAATGTAGCCCTTTGCAGCGGTGAACTGCCCGGAAAGCTGATCATCCAGATCGGTGCGATCAGTGATCAAGATGATGGTCGGGCTGGAGAATGCCACGCTTTTCATTAAAAGGCGGGTCAGAAAGAGCATGGTAAAGCTTTTACCGCAGCCGGTGGCTCCGAAATAGGTACCGCCCTTGCCATCGCCTTGGGGTTTTGTGTGGCGTTTGATGTTGTCATAAAGCCTGGTGGCTGCATAGTATTGGGGATAGCGGCAGAGAATCTTTTCATCCTTTCTGGAGCTGTCCGGAAAGAAGATGAAGTTGCGGATTATATCCAGCAGGCGGTATGGGTGAAACATCCCCTTGATCATGGAATAGAGCGAGTCTATGCCATCTTTTTCGATGAGGTCGCTGCCATCGGTCTTGCGCCAGGCGTAGAAGAATTCATAGCCCGCAAAAAATGACCCTGCCTTGTTGTTCACCCCATCGCTGATCACGCAGAAGGCATTGTATTTAAAGAGCTCCGGGATATCGCGCCTGTAACGCACCGTCAGTTGGATAAAGGCATCATGAATGGTTGCCTCCTCACGGATGGCGCTCTTGAATTCAAATACCACCAAGGGCAGCCCGTTGATGTAGAGGATGCCATCGGGTATGCGCTTTTCGTAGCCGATGATCTCCAGTTGATTGACCATCTTGAAGATGTTCCCGCTTGTTTTGTAAGCTGCCACCTCCTCCGTCACAAGCAACGGCACCTCGCCTGCCTTTGGTTCCCGAAATGCGATAAGGTCGGAATAGTCGATCAACTGCACATAGAGGTTTTTTCGGTTGCGGTCTTCACGCTTGAGCAGAAACCCATCCGAGACCAGCTTCATGATGGCCTTGTTGCTCTCATAAATATCCGCCGCCGGGTAGGCTTCCAACTGCCGAATTACAGACTCTATTTCAACCGGCGTTATCCCGTCTGCTGCGTACTGTCTGGCCAGAAATTCCTGCAGGTCTGCCTTGATCAAGACCTCCTGTGGCTGACGGTCAATGGTTTCACCCGGCACATGGGGATAACCTGCCTCTCCGAGGAGTTCGATGATGGCGGTTTCCAGTTGGGATTCGGTGAATTTCATCTCTATGTTCTCTTTTGAGTTTCTTGTGTTATTACCAGTGCTGTAGAATAAGCCTGTCGTTCATGTGTTGGTGTTGTAGGGAAGGCCATTTGAAGTTTTTGTTCCCGAACCAATTTCTTCAAATATTGATCCCGAAGTGTTTTAGGATGCCGATTTATCAGATTGGCCAAACTTTGAATTGTTACATATTGACCTTGGCAGACATCAAGAATTACCCTTATTAAAGCCTCTCTATTAAGCTTTTTTTTGTTGCGGGGTTCAGTTGCTAAAGCCTCAAGATGATTTCGTAACTCATTCGATAAAAGTGCAAGGTCATCAATGACAGGTAAGCTAAGATGTTCTGAGACAAGGCATCCGTCTTTGTTCCTCTGTTCTTCCAAATGCCGGGAGCTCTTATTTAAATTCGGTAAGCTGTCATCCAAATTCGGTAAGCTTGCATTCAAATTAGGTAAGCTGTCATCCAAATTAGGTAAGCTCGCATTCAAATTAGGTAAGCTCTCATCTAAATGCCGGGAGCTGTTGATTGGATTTTCGGAGGATTGGCAAAATACATCTTCCGGTTTCGGGATAGACTCACCTTTCAGGTAATAGATGGCCCCCCGTCCACCAGTGGATTCCAGCATGTTCAGTGTTGTCAGATGGTGTAATATTTTAGTTAGATCCACCGGATGCTCTGACATCATTGATTTTAAACGTGCATGGTTGACTGTTCCCTCGCTTGCAGTCAAAGCCAGGGCAACACGCTCAGGATAGGACAACTCATCAAAATCTCTTCCAAATTTTTTTTGCAACCCAGACATGACTTTTTCGGGAAAAAAATCAATCATGCGCAGTTTAAGAAGTGTCTGATTGTAAGGCTCTAACAAGTCGTAGAGGTCTGGCGGACTCCAGTGCTGCAATCTCCATCCATAGAGAATTTTAGGAATACCTGTTCCTGCCTGTTCGCCGACTCCCACAAAACGAAACATCTTATGGAGTGTGCGGTTTCGACAATCCGGCTCCCCTCCTTGAAGTGCTATCTCTACTGGAATCCGCATTAATCCTGGATTGCGAAAGGTGAACATAACCGGTAGTTTTACCACTAAAAGCGAAGCTCTGTCAGAATAGTCTGCATGAACCAGTGCATTGGCCAACGCTTCACGTAATGCCACATGAACCGGTGTTTCATCCTTTCTTACTCCCTTTTCCAGAATAAAGGGCACCTTGAGATCTGCCGTAAGTTTGAGATAGACCTTGCGGTAAAAGTCATAAAGATTTCCCGACCACTTCCCATCCAGGGTAATACGATCAATCCAGCGTTTTTCCGCCCGGTTTTTTTCCTGTTCCTGATAATCCAGCATGTAATTGGGAAATTCATCTTGAATTGAGGCCATATTTCCAAACATCAACAACCCCGCCATTGTAATTCCGGTGTCTCCCGTTTCTCTATCCTTACGCCATCCGCCGATCTGACGCAAAAACTCCGGGTCTTCCAACTCATTCCAGGGATGCCCCGGCTCCCGATTTGAAAAAATCTGCCGATAGGTCCGGAATGTCCCAATATTAAGATCAGCAGAGTCATATCCTTTCAAAATTCGGTCGTCGCGGCTATCTTCCACCTGTTCGGCGAGCATTCGCTTAACCTCATCGTCCGGAAGTGCCATATCTCCTTCATTCAAGCGACGATAGGTATTTTTGTTAAACGGATTCAGGGTTAGATGCACCGGACGCTGTTTACGGCTGGCCCGTGGTATCTCCACCACCAGCACCGTTTTTTTATCCAGAACAAGTTCAGAAACCATGTCGTCGGTCAACAGGCCGCAACTCACCTTTTGACGATTGTTTATCCCGTCAAATAACTCCTTCCGCACCTTGGATGGATTTACAATCCCCTCAACAATAAACTGATTCTTTTTCTCCCGAACGCCCAAAAGTACAACCCCGCCATTGGTATTGGCAAAGGAACTGTAGGTGGGCCAAAAATCATGTGGTAATGCACC
>CAYSSE010000285.1:0-5174 GCA_964433355.1 uncultured Desulfocicer sp. | reverse complement strand
CAAACATGCCGGTGCCGGCGGGGCCGCAGATGATGGAGCCCTCCACCACCAGAATATCCAGGGCAATGTCTCCGGATGTGATTTGTTCCAGCATTTTTTGGTGTGATGTGTGGGAAAGGCTGGACAAAGAGGGGTGCCACAACAGTTCAAGACCCAGGGTGTTGAAAAGGTCTGTAACATCCAGAAAATCACTGCTTAACAGCGAATAGGTGTCTCCGCCGCATCCGCCCCCTTGAAGCCAGTAGACTGTTTTCACAGCGTATCCTCCTCTCATTTTTTATAACTGCCACAGGCAAACCGTATTCTGGCCTCGGCCTGCCCACAACGAAAAATAAAAGTCTTTTAATTCCAGCGTGTTGGTAAGACTTTCGGCATCCTTCAAAAGTGCTTTACACTTTCTTAGAGCATTCCCCATTTTCAGGGGCTTTTTCCCAAAAGACTGTAAAGTACTTTTGGGGTCATATGAAGGATGCCAGACTTTCTTATAAAAAAACCGGCAAAAACCCCCTGATTTGTTAGTTATAATTGGCTTGGTTTGCCATCGGTAGCCCCAGATTCTATACCACGTAGTTATATCCAAGTCACGGACTAATAACTCAAATTAAAGCATGTCAGGGTCATCGGAAAGGACATATCGATTTCTGCCCTGATTTTTTGCCTGGTACAGCAACTGATCTGCGAAATCCACGATGTACATGTGGCTAAGCATGGGAGGAGGTACCAGGGATGCCACACCAATGCTCACAGAGATATGTTTTCCTACCAATGAGGTTTCATGGGGAATTTTTAAGGCTTCAATATCTGACAAAATCTTTTCTGCCACGGCTTTACCCCCTTTTTTATCGGTGTCTGGAAGAACCATGGCAAACTCCTCTCCCCCATATCTTGCCGTAAAATCAGCTGGCCGGCTCGATGCATAATTTAAGGCCTGAGCCACTTTTTTTAGGCAGTCATCTCCAACAAGGTGGCCATAGGAATCATTGTACCGTTTGAAATAATCAATATCGATCATAAGCAGGGTCAGCGGATGTTGGCTGCGTTTGCATCTTTGCCATTCCGCAGCCAAAACCAGGTCAAATCGTCTTCTGTTGGGAACCTGGGTGAGTCCATCTATGTATGACATGGTCTCAAGTTTTTGGTTGGCCTGGACAAGCTCATGATTGAGGGAGGCAAGGTTTTGATTGTACTTAGTCATGCAGCGTTGACGGTAAATCAGGAACGCCCCGAAACATAGCACAAGTGCCCCCAGTTTCCATAAAAGATCATAGTCAATCCCCTTGTGGTAGTTTAGCTGCATCCAGTTTTGGAACAACTGGTGTCGCTCCTCCCGGGTGAGGGACTGATCCGCCTTTTTCAGGATAGCAGACAGGATGCTATTGTCTTTTTTTATTCCGGTTTTGAACTCAATTTCTATGGGAATCTCCCCGGATATTTTGATGTCCATAATCTGTTGTTTCTGGATATAATAACCGATTGCCGGGGCGGTGTCGATGAATCCAAACAAGGCCTGTTTCTGAACCATGGCAAGGCCCTGTTCCACCGTGTCCACGGGTATGAAGTCCATGGCCGGATATTTTTTCTGGATGATGGGATAAAAGGGGGTATGGCGACAAATGCCGATAGTCTTCTGGGCGAGTCCTTCAAAGGTGTCGATGAACAGGGCATTGTTGTCCGTTGCAATGACCAGGGGATATGTCACATAAGGAAGGGTTGTCTGGACGTTGGCAGGTGCCGTTTCCCCCGTCCGAAGCATGGAAATGAGATCGCAGCCCTGGGATTCATTGTTGGCGTGGTTCTTTGGGGTGTCATGTTGTATATGCCACTTCAAGGGCAGGCCAATTTTCCGGGACAGTAGTTTGTAATATTCGGCAACAATTCCCCGGTATTCCCCCTCCTGGGTGATGAATTCATAGGGGGGATGGTGGCCCTTTGAAATCCAGATGCTCAGCTCTTTTTTTTGTTCAAGATATCTTTTCTCTGCCATGGACAGGTTTTTTATTTTTGTTGAGTCCTCCAGGGTGCCCATCCATTTGGAAGAAAGGGCATCGAACTGTTCGGGTGTGATGTTTTTCATGGCCTTGTTCAAGATTTTGTGCATCATCGGCCAATCATTTCTCACTGCCATTTGGAGGGGGAGATCCTGGGAAACGGTGACCTCCATGATTACTTTGAGATTACCGATGAAATGGGTTTTGATGATGTGGTTAATAACCCCAAGGGTTCCCACAAATCCATCAACGGTACCCAGGGCCAGTTGATTGAGTCCGTCCGCATTGTTGTTCACGATGACGTACTCGGGTCCCGGATGCTCTTGCATGATAAGTTCGGTGAGGCCATATCCTTTGGTCATGGCAATCTTTTTGCCTTTAAGTTCAGACAGGGTGTGATACTGTTTTAAGCTGGAATCTTTGGAAACCAACACCTTGACAAGTTTCATATAGGGTGGGGTAAATATGAAAAAGGTCTCCCGTTCCGGGGTTTTCCAGATGCCTGGAAAGAGATCAATTTCTTTTTGTTTGCCCATTTCGAGGAGCTGGGGCCAGGAGAACCCATTGATGATGTCAAATTTGATGCCGATGGTCTCGCCGATGAGGGCCAGGTAATCCATGACAAACCCTGCGGGTTTCCCCTCTTCAACAAAATCAAAGGGGGGCCAGTCCAGTTCATTGGCAACCCGGATGACAGGATTTTTTTGCAGGAATGCAATCTCTTCCGGTGCCAGGCTAAGCTTTTGGTCTGGATTGATATTGCGATACCCCAGCCATTTTTTTTCAAGCTTTATGATCTCCCCGGGGGGCATGGATGCCAGGGCTTTTTCCAGCATGCCGTGGAGCAGCGGCAAGTCTTTTTGAACCATGAAGTGCAGGGATTTTTTTTCTCCCTGGTCATATTCTTTGAACCACCCTGAAATTTTAAGGGAGTCCACATAATTTTTTTCAAACATGAACCGGGCCACGGCAAAGAGTTCAATGGTTGCGTCTGCCCGGCCGTCAACGACTGCCTGGAAGGCTTCTTCCATGTTTTTGACGGTTAATATGTGAATCTCAGGGTACTGTGCTGATATGAAATTTTCCTGGGCATATCCCCTTGGAATGGCAATTGTCTTTCCCTGAAAAGATGCAATGCCGGAGACGGACTCGGCATATCTTGATATGATAAAAACGGTTTTATCCCTGTAATAGGGTTGGGTGAACAATCCAAAGGTTTTCCGCTGGGGGGTTTGATACGCCGATTGGAGGATATCAATGTGTCCGGCCTTGAAACGCGCTATTAACTCTGCCCAGGAATATCCGTTGATGTATTTAAAGTTCAGCCCCAACCGTTGTGCCAGGAGGTTCATCAGATCAATGCTCAACCCAAACGGTTGACCGCCAATGGCAAAATCAAAGGGGGGCCAGTCCATCTCGTTGCTCACCCGGATCACGGGGTGTTCCTGGATAAAGGCCTGCTCTTTTGGGGTCAGTTCCAACATCACTGGGGCCTGCTGGTCAAAGGATAGTGCCATGGGTACCATCCCGAAAAGGAAGGGGATCAGGTAGAAAAACACATGGATCCACCTGATATAAAATTGGTGAGCTTGGTTGGCGGTTAACATTTTATATTTGTCCTTGTCCTTTATCTATATAACTGCCACGGGCAGACTGTATTCCGGCCCCGGCCTGCCCACAACGAATCATGAAAAAGTAGTCGCTGTAAGCATCCAGCACCCAGTACCCAGTACCCAGTACCTGCTTTTTCATATAAACTGCCACGGGCAGACCGTATTCTGGCCTCGGCCTACCCACAACGAAGCATGAAAGAATGTTAGAATTGCCTACTCTTTCATATAAAACGGGCATGCTCTGACACAACGAATATCGAAAATGGCATTATGCCGCCCCCCCCCGACGGGCAATGGGCCCGGCCCGGAACCGTAGACGGCCCAATTGGCCGGTTCCTATTACCCATCGGGGGGGGGCTCTGCTGAGGCTACCCGGAGGTTTTATTTTCTAATAAATTCCCCCATTGACGCCAAGAACCTGACCTGTGATGTAGGATGCCTGGTCCGAACAAAGGAAGGTTACGGCTGAAGCAACCTCCTGGGGTGTCCCTGCCCGTTTCATGGGAATATTTTTTACCATCTCTTCCAGAAGAAGATCTTCCACCATCTCAGTTTCAATGAAACCCGGTGAAACGGCATTCACTGTTATGTTTCTTGATGAGACTTCCCTGGAAAGCGCCTTTGTGGCACCGATGAGACCTGCCTTGGAAGCGGAGTAGTTAACCTGGCCAGCTTGGCCCATCTGGCCTGAGGTCGATGTAATGTTGACAATTCTTCCGAAGTGAGCACGAATCATTTGTTTTACCACAAGGCGGGTGACATTGTAAAACCCCGTGAGGTTTGTATCCAGAACCCGATGCCACTTTTCCCGCTTCATCCGTACCATCAGCGTATCATCGGTGATTCCGGCATTGTTCACCAGAATTTCGATTTGTTGATGTTTTTTCAGAATGGCTTTTACCCCTGCTTCTGCCTGGTTCTGGTTTGCCACATCAAAGCAAATAATTTCCCCACTTCCTCCGGCATCTTCAATGACCGAAAGCGTTTCCCTGGCTGCTTTCTCATTCTTGATATAGTTGATAAATACATATCGGCCCGTTGCTGCGAGATCCAATGCAACCTGGCGGCCTATGCCCCGGCTTGCACCTGTTATCAGAGCCACTTGATTCCATGGGGCGGGTTTATTTGAATTTGACGATGGGGTCATGGGTTTTAAATTCCTTTCATGGATGCCAGTTAGCATTAGGGAGGTCATGATAATAAAACTACAGCCAATTTCACATGACCTCATGCCAGTTTTTATTATATAAGGTAAAAAAGTACGAAGTCATATGAAACGCGCTATACCCATTTTTGCATGGAGAGTTCCAGATAGTGAGTATGGAACTCATGGGCTTGATCATAAGCTCGGCCGTTAGTGGGCCAACGGGGTCAGGTTTGTGGTATTGGAGTGAGAGGTTTTTATCAGCATCCATGCTTTTGGCAACAACCTGTGTTTAAAGATAAATTTGAATAAAAGTGGCAATAACTCAAGTCTGATCCCAACCCCAAATGACCGATCTTATGATCAAGCCCATTATTGGTTATTTTTTGTTGAATAATAATTTTACCGTTTTCATAGGTAAAAACATAC
>CAYSSE010000284.1:0-5177 GCA_964433355.1 uncultured Desulfocicer sp. | reverse complement strand
CCACGGGCAGACCGTATTCTGGCCTCGGCCTGCCCACAACTAAGCATGAAAATCCTTCAGGTTTGACAGGACTTTCTTATAAACCCCCATGATACAAAAGGAAAATACATTGGAACCAAAGCAACAATTTACACATTTAATCCAGGAAGCGGAAAAACTTGGGGCAACTTCTTGTGCCATTATTTCCTCCAAAGATATTCAGGTTAAAGAGAATTTGGCCGCATTATGCAATGGAGAGTATAAATGCCCCAATTATGGTATTTCAGCAAGCTGTCCACCCTATGTGGAAGGCCCGGTCAAATTCAGACAATGGCAGGCCCAGAGCGAATATTCCATTACCGTGAAAATAGAATTGCCGATATCAGTCATGTTTTCTGATGAGCGAAAGGGCGTGATGCAACTACTTCATCATGTTATCGCTACAGTGGAGCAAAAAGCCATTGAAGCAGGATTTGAAAAGTCAAAAGGTTTTGCTGGTGGATCATGTAAAGACTTGTTTTGTGATGATCAAGAAACATGCTGTGTTATGGCAGAGAATAAACCCTGCCGTCACATAGAACTTGCCCGACCCTCCATGTCAGGTTTTGGCATTGATGCCACTTTATTAATGAAATCTTCAGGGTGGGGCACAGCAAAAGCTGAAAAATCAGATTTGTCTGATAAAAATGCCACAAGCTGGGTGGCGGGTTTAGTCATGCTTGCCTGATTTTAGAAATGCATTCTGTTTTGACAGCCTGAAAAAAAATGGAAAGAGTTATCCTGTGGAAAAAGATCAGGACAAGCTGATCATTTTGATTTAAGGTTGATATCCACCTATCTTTGGGCGCATTCCCATTTTCCCGGTTGGAGATTCAACCCTTTGATTTGTCAAAATATTTCGAGCTGTGCGGGTAGGACTTATTTGCAGCACATTAACAATACAAATGTAATAAATTAGGGTTGTTTGAGCCTTCAAGCTGTAACGATACCTTATAAATAGCACTGAGGTTCCGTTCCAATAGGCTCAGCGATGATCTACCCGCATAGCTCGCAATATTTTATTTTGTATCAATAGATGGTGGCTTAATGAAATCAATGGGTTATATGATGAGCCGGGAAAATGGGAATACGCCCTACTCATTGTCTGTTATTTTTCTCAGTTCAAAAACCTGGTTTGGACAACTTTATAGAATGCCCCCATCTCCGTCGCATTTATTCATGTTGATATTCAGTGTTTTATCCATTTTACCTCTCCTTAATGGGGGAATGTTCTTTTGATAATTCATCTTCAAGAGTTGAGGTTATAACCCCGATCAGGCGCATAAACTCTTTTTGTTCAGTTTCGTTCATCCTTCCTACAATAATCTTATTTACACTGCGGGATTCCTCCTGTAGCACGTCTTTAAGATCTAATGCTCTTGATGTCAGATAAATCTGCCATTGTCGCTTATCGTCTTTATCAGGTATCCTTTTTTCCAAAACAACTTGACACGATAACCTAAAAATAATAAAACACAATAACCTAAAAATAACACATCATATATCAGGTTTAAAATGCCAACTCCACAAAATAAGCTTGCAGAATCTCTTGCTATTCTGAAAAAACTTCAGGACAAAGGCATGATTGCAATCCATACAAAAAACATGACAAGAACTCATCGAGAACGCCTTATAAAAAGCCAATTCATCAAAGAGGTGATGAAAGGATGGTATGTACCAGCCCAACCGGGAGCCCCAAACGGTGAGAGTACGGCATGGTATGCCTCATTTTGGGGGTTTTGTGCTGATTATCTTGAATCAAGGTTTCACGATCAATGGTGTCTTTCCCCTGAACATTCATTGCGCATCCATAGCGGGAACTGGAACGTACCGGGACAACTTCTGATTCGAACTCCCAAAGGAGGAAATAAGCCAAAATCCCTTCTGCATGAAACATCAATAATGGATGTTCGGCTGGAATTACCGGACAGGAATGATATGACAATCAAGGAGAACTTGCGAATTATGACGCTGCCTGCTTCTTTGATTTCATGTGTTCCCGGCTATTATTCCAATAATGTCATAGAAGCCCGCACTGCACTGTCCATGGTTTCAGATGCTTCCCAGATTTTACACAAACTTTTTAAGGGCGGGCACAGCACTATCGCCGGAAGGCTTGCAGGTGCTTTCCGAAATATTGGAAAAAATATTATTGCCGATAATATTATTGAGGCAATGAGATCCGCCGGATATACCATTACAGAAAATGACCCTTTTAAAGAAAAGCCGGCTATTCATTTTAGTGATAACGAGCGTTCTCCATATGTCAACAGGATACGAATGTACTGGGCGGATATGCGTGACATTGTTTTAAAAAACTTTCCGCGAGTTCCCTCAGTCCGGCAGGACACAGATGACTATCTTAAACATGTCGATGATACATACATTATTGATGCCTATCATTCACTTTCCATTGAAGGATATCGCGTCAGTGAGGCACTTATTGAACGTGTTCGTGCAGGGAGTTGGGATCCAGAAACCAGCCATCAAGATAAAGAATACGCAAATGCCCTGGTTGCCCGTGGTTATTGGCAAGCTTTCCAGGCAGTGAAGAAAAGTCTGAAGAAAATTCTGGATAAAAATTCGCCGGGGACGGTGGTAAATAATGACCATTCAGTATGGTACAGGGAATTGTTTGCCCCTGGTGTAAACGCCGGCCTTATCGCCGCATCTGACCTTGCCGGTTACCGGGATCAACCTGTCTACATCCGGAAATCAAGACATGTCCCCCCCCGCTACGAAGCTGTGCGTGATCTTATGCCCGCATTTTTTTCTCTTTTAAACAATGAAGAAGATCCTGCCGTCAGAGTTGTCTTAGGGCATTTTTTCTTTGTATATATCCACCCGTATACTGATGGGAATGGCCGTATGGCAAGATTTCTCATGAATATCATGTTAGCCTCTGGAGGATATCCATGGACAGTTATCCCCCTTGAAACTCGCAATGAATACATGGCTGCTTTAGAAGAGGCAAGCGTAAACAAAAATATCAAACCTTTTTCCAAGTTTTTAGCAGCATGTGTTCGGAGAGATACTCAAGTTTAAAAATCATGGGGGGTTTTGGGCGTTGCTGCTGAGCTCTGTAACCACCATTATGGGCCTGTTACCGCTTCTATCCGAACAAAGCATTCAGGCGCAGATCCTCATTCCTCTGGCCACCGCCATCGTGTTGGGTTTTTTGGCATCCACGGTGTATTGGTGTTCTTGGTGGTGCCGTCATTGTATGCCATTCTGGAGGATTTCAAAGGGCAATAAATTTTTACACATTCCAAATTACTGTAATTAATTATAGAATTTATTTTTCTAACTTTATAATTCCATAACAAATCGGCAGACGTTATGACAAAGCCCAAAAAGATGTATTAGAACAGGGAGTATAACAATGACAAGTACCCAACAACGTGCAGAACTACAACGCCAAATTTGGCAAATTGCCAACGATGTCCGTGGCTCTGTAGATGGCTGGGATTTTAAGCAATATGTATTAGGTTCCTTGTTTTATCGTTTTATTAGCAAAAATTTTACCAACTACATTGAAGGCGGTGATGAAAGCATCCACTACGCAGCGCTTTCAGATGATATTATCACCGAAGATATCAAAGAGGATGCCATTAAAACTAAAGGCTATTTTATTTATCCAAGCCAACTTTTTACAAATATAGTGAGTGATGCAAATAACAACGAAAATTTAAACACGGATTTAGCCGCTATTTTTGCCGCCATTGAAAGTTCAGCCAATGGCTATGCTTCTGAAATGGATATCAAAGGGCTTTTTGCCGATTTTGACACCACCAGTAACCGCCTGGGCAACACAGTTAAAGATAAAAACAGCCGTCTATCCGCCGTATTAAAAGGCGTTGCAGGGCTTAGATTTGGTGATTTTCAAGATAATCATATAGACCTCTTTGGTGATGCCTACGAGTTTTTGATCTCAAACTATGCCGCCAATGCCGGCAAATCCGGCGGTGAATTTTTCACCCCGCAACACGTCTCCAAGCTGATTGCCCAACTGGCCATGCACAAGCAAAAAAGTGTAAATAAAATTTACGACCCTGCCGCAGGTTCCGGCTCTTTGCTGCTGCAAGCTAAAAAGCATTTTGATGCTCACATTATCGAAGACGGCTTTTTTGGCCAGGAGATCAACCACACCACCTTTAATCTTGCCCGTATGAATATGTTTTTGCATAACATCAATTACGACAAGTTCAATATACAGCTGGGAAACACCTTAATCGAACCGCATTTTGGTGATGACAAACCCTTTGATGCCATTGTCTCCAACCCGCCCTATTCGGTTAAATGGATTGGCAGCGGTGACCCAACCCTGATCAACGATGACCGTTTTGCCCCTGCGGGTGTGTTAGCGCCAAAATCCAAGGCTGATTTTGCCTTTGTGCTTCATGCCTTAAGTTACCTGTCCAGCAAAGGCCGTGCAGCCATTGTCTGTTTCCCCGGTATTTTTTACCGTGGCGGTGCGGAAAAGAAAATCCGCCAATATCTGGTGGATAACAACTACGTGGAAACCGTGATTTCACTGGCCCCAAACCTGTTTTTCGGCACCACCATTGCCGTGAATATTCTGGTGCTGTCCAAACACAAAAACGACACCACAACCCAATTTATTGATGCCAGTGGAAAAGATTTCTTTAAAAAAGAGACCAATAACAACGTTCTTACCGATGAGCATATCAAGCAGATTATGGCAATATTCGATAATAAAGAGGATGTTGAGTATGTGGCCAACTCTGTGGATTCTGATAAAATTTCCACCAACGACTACAACCTGTCGGTCAGCAGCTATGTAGAAGCCAAAGACACCCGTGAAGTGATTGATATTCATAAATTAAATGCTGAACTGAAAACCACGGTTGCCAAAATTGATCGGCTTCGTGGGGATATTGATCTCATTGTTGCAAAGATCGAGGGCACTGAAGCATGATCCTGGACAATCAACTTAACATCACCGATCAGGTCGAACTGGCAAAAGCCGAAGAAAAAATCAGCAAGCAAAAAGCCAAACAACTTTTTGACTCTGGTGATATTAACAAAGTAGCCGTGGGCACCTTTGCAGGGCTTGCGTTTATCCATGCTTATCTGTTTGGAAAAATTTATGATTTTGCAGGAAAAATCCGTGGGGTCAACATTGCCAAAGGCGATTT
>CAYSSE010000283.1:0-5203 GCA_964433355.1 uncultured Desulfocicer sp. | reverse complement strand
TTGGCCGGTTCCTATTACCCATCGGGGGGGGGCTCTGCTGAGGTTGCCCGGAAGTGTTATGTTTTAATAAAAACCTTCAATAATCAGGAAACAAAAACCATGGATATCAACAAAAAGGGCAACGGGTTCCAAAAAGTATCGCTGCGATCAAATAAAAAAGAACTCTTAAAGAAGCTCATCTCCAGACCCCTTATTATTTTGTGGATAAGCGGTATTCTTTTTGTTTCGGTAACCTCCCTGATTCCCCAGGCAAGCCTTTCCGATGTTAATTCCAATGTGGGCATTGATAAGCTTGCCCGGATCATCACCTTTGCATTTCTTGGATTTCTCCCCATCGCTTTTTTTTCTTCTATTAAACTTGGCCTTTGCCTGTCATCTTCCATGCCTCCCCTGGGGTTTTTACTGGAACTCATGCAGAGATATGTACCGGGAAGACATTTTTCTCCAGAG
Source organism: uncultured Desulfocicer sp. (assembly GCA_964433355.1). Taxonomy (GTDB): domain Bacteria; phylum Desulfobacterota; class Desulfobacteria; order Desulfobacterales; family Desulfobacteraceae; genus Desulfocicer. Next base: position 4,753 of record CAYSSE010000283.1, on the reverse strand, counting down.
GATATTATTGCCAATAATGTGGGTGCCGTTATCGGCATCATACTGGCGGTCATCATCAGAATAATTTTTCGCACAGGCAGACTTACAAAAAAAAGGGATATTACATGAAACAGGAAAAATTAAAAATATTGATGGTTGTGGAACAATGTAACCCGGAATGGGCCTCTGTCCCCCTGCTGTCCTATAACTTCTACCGCGAGATCCGCAAAAGGGCCAAGGTGACCCTGGTGACCCATGAACGAAACCAATCGGCCCTGGAAAAGGTGCGGGACAATCACGCCATTGACTATATCCGTGAGTCATCTTTATTAAAACGATACTACAGCCTCATTCGGGTTGTCACCGAACGGGGAGCTGTGAACTGGCCCCTGCAACATGCCCTGTCATATCCCATCTATGCGGAGTTTAACCATCGGGTGAGTCAAAAATATGGCCCTCTCATCCGTTCCGGGGAATATGATATTGTACATGTCATGACCCCCGTTCTGCCACGGTACCCGGTAAAAATTATTGAACACTGTAAAAACACGCCTTTTTTATTAGGACCTGTGAACGGTGGGGTTCCCTTTCCCCCGGGGTTTGACACCGTGGCCAGAAAAGAGTTTGCCAGATTTAATTTTTTGCGGATGTTCACCCGCCTGATCCCCGGATACACAAAAACATACCAAACCGCAGATAAAGTCCTTTCAGGCTCCCTGTACACGCGGAACATGTTAATAAATCTTTTTGACATGGATGATAACTGCATTGATCTTTTCCATGAAAATGGTATCCTGAAGTCCTTTATCGGAAACGCCAAGAAACATACCTCAAAGAGTATGAATTTGTTGTTTGTGGGAAGGCTGGTGGCATACAAGGGGGCGGACATGGCCATCAGAGCCCTGTCCACACTCCCGGAAACTGTTCAAAAACGACTGACATTCACCATTGTGGGGGATGGGCCTGAAAAAGATGCTCTGGAAAAACTGGCCAGAACCACCGGGGTGGAGGATATAGTTCATTTCACCGGCTGGATTCCCCAGAAAGAGACCCTGACCCACTACAAACAAAGTGATGTGTTTTGCTTTCCCTCGGTGCGGGAATTTGGCGGTGCCGTGGCCCTGGAAGCCATGGCGTGCGGTCTTCCCTGTATTGTCCCAGATTATGCAGGTCTTGGAGAGTACGTCACAGAAGAGACCGGAATTAAAATTGAACCCAAATCCCGGGAATATTTGATTGAGCAATTTGCCGAAAAGATTGAATTTCTTCTGGAAAACCCCCGAATAAGGGAGAAAATGTCAGCCAGATCCATTGATCGGGTAAAAAACTATGAGTGGGGAAACAAGGCAAATGAGATGATCAATTTGTATAAAAGAATGATTCGGGTATAATAAAATGATCAGGAGCAGGCTTGGCTTATGCGCATTATTTTGCGCTTAGGGGACAAATTTTTAAATCTGTCCCCGCCTCCGCATTCCTTATAACGGGCATGTCCTGCTGGACACAACCAATATTGGGTCGTAGACGCGGAGCCAAATGGTATTATGCCGCCCCCCCCCGACGGGTAATGGGCCCGGCCGGAACCGTAGACGGCACAATTGGCCGGTTCCTATTACCCATCGGGGGGGGCTCTGTTGAGGTTCCCCAGAAGTTTTATGTTTTTATAAAAGATGAACATAAGGACTAATTAACTGAAGCCATTTTTTTAATCATTCTTCTCAGAAGTTGCTCAAATAGTTAAAAAATTGACAATCAGATTAGTCCAGCTTACTACCAGGGTAGTTCGGGTAGTTAATCGATATTTTAGTCAAGATACCTCTGGGGTTCACCAGCCTGGGGCTCTATCGTCAGTAGTTAAACATGCGATGATTAATCAGTTGAAGCAAGTGCTACTGATCCTCAAGCTATTATATCTGAGTGAGGCAAACTTTACCCTCCGGGAGATGACATTATGTCAAATTTTGTTTTTGTAATTGATGCGGATAAGAAACCGCTTGACCCTTGCAATCCAGCAAGAGCCAGGATTCTTTTATCATCTGGAAAAGCGTCTGTCTTCAGGCGCTTCCCATTTACTATTATCTTGAAAACTACAGTTGAAGTAACAAACACTCAGGGTTATCAGGTGAAGATTGATCCTGGCTCCAAAATAACCGGCATTGCAATAGTCAGAAATGAAATAGAGGTTATCTGGGCTGCCAATTTGGAACATCGTGGCCTGAGTATCAAGCTCAAACTTGAGAAAAGAAGTGCAATAAGAAATAACAGGCGAGGCAGAAAAAATAGGTACCGACCTGCAAGATTTCTGAATAGAGCAAGGCCAAAAGGTTGGCTTGCCCCAAGTTTGGATCATAGGGTTAAAACTATTGATACTTGGGTAAAGAGGTTTATGAGATCTCTTCCAGTCTCCGGCTTTTCTCAAGAACTTGTAAGGTTTGATATGCAAAAAATAACTAACCCCGAAGTGGCAGGCGTTGAGTACCAACATGGGGAACTTTTCGGATATGAAATTAAAGAATATTTGCTCGAAAAATGGGGTAGGGAATGCGTCTATTGTGAAAAACAAGACGTGCCATTAGAAGTTGAACATATTATCCCTAAAAGCAAAGGTGGCAGCAATCGAATAAGTAACCTGACTCTTGCTTGTGTCAAATGCAATCAGAAGAAAAGCAACAAACCAATCGAAGAATTTTTAAAGAAGAAGCCCGAGTTACTTGTCAAAATCAAAGCAAGAGCTAAAGCCCCTTTAAGAGATGCAGCCGCTGTAAATTCAACTCGCTGGAAGCTATTTAATACTCTAAAAGCTTTTAGTCTCCATGTTGAAGTAGGCTCAGGTGGAAAGACCAAGTTCAACAGAAAACAACTAAAGCTTCAGAAAGACCACTGGATTGATGCTGCTTGTGTTGGGAATGTGAAAAATTTAAAATTCCTGACAAATCAACCACTTCTAATCACCACAAAAGGTCATGGGAGTAGGCAGATGGTAAGAATGAACGAATTTGGCTTTCCAGCAACAAAGCCAAAGCAAAAAGTCCTCGGTTGGAAAACGGGTGATTTTGTAAATGTGATTGCCGGTAAGAACAACGGCTTGAGAGGAGTTAGATTGAAAACTATACGCTTTAAAGGAAGTTTTGCTATTAAACATAACGAAAAAATTTTAAATGTTTCAAGAAAACATATCCAAAAAACTTTCTCAGCAGATGGATATGATTATCATTTTTGAATAAGAATGATAAATAATGGACAAATAAAAAATAGGAGTACATATGATCCAGCACCCCATTGATCTTGAACTATTAAGTGAGCTGGCCAAGGCAGCTGGAAAAGGCATCATGGAGATTTATGCCACGGATTTTTCTGTGGACATCAAATCCGACAATTCCCCACTCACCCAGGCAGATACCCGTTCCCATGAAATCATATCAGCCAAGCTTCAAAAAGAGTTCCCCACCATTCCCATTTTGTCCGAAGAGGGAAAAACGATCTCCTTTGAAGAGAGAAAAAAATGGAGCAAATTTTGGCTGGTAGACCCCCTGGACGGTACCAAGGAGTTTGTTAAAAAAAATGATGAGTTCACCGTCAACATTGCCTTGATAGAAAACCACATCCCCGTGGCCGGTGTCATCTATGCCCCGGCCCTGGATCTGATGTACCTGGCAGAGGTGGAAACTGGATGCTGGGAAATTGACCAGGGAAAACAGCGAAAACTTGAAATTATCCCCCCGGTTGACGGTGATGTGATCCGGGTGGTTCAGAGCCGATCCCACCCCTCAAAAGCCCTGGCCGAATGCCTTAACACTTTACCTGCCCATGAAACTGTGAGCCGGGGGAGTTCTTTAAAATTCTGCCTGGTGGCCTCGGGAAAAGCTGACTTTTACCCCCGACTGGGCCCGACGTGGGAGTGGGATACAGGGGCTGGACAGGCTGTGGTCACCGCCGCTGGCGGTATTGTTACAAATATCCATGGGGTGCCCCTTGGATACAACAAACCCAATCTCCTTAATGAGCCTTTCTTTGTGGGAGCAGATCGGGATTTCATGGAGGGTCTGTCTCTTTTTTCCCCAAATGCCTTGTAATTACAATACAATGTCAACCCACTTAAATAACAACAGAATGCCGCCCCCAATGGTAAATATTCGGCTTGGTACTGTAAATGTTTGGCCAGTGCCCCATATTCGCTTAGGTGGGACTGCGTAGCATACTATTGCTAAGTACCCGGGCATATATTCCTCAAAATAAAATCCATAAATATCAATGGAATATGTCTGTGGAATACCGAAAAACATATGTGTGGGTACTTATGTGAGCAGACCCAAATGAGTGAAGATGGGGTGCTGGCCGAATATTTACATAACCCCACCGACCAAATGGATGCTGAGTGTAATGACCCGTATGCGTCAAATAATATGTGGAAGTCTGTTATTATTATTCTTTGCCTGTCATGGGGGGGGCATCACCCATGCCAACGCATTTGAAAATGACGGTTCCCCTCTGGGAATAAACCTTTCCCGGGTGTGTTACTGGTCCACGGAATTTCCCTTTAAAGATCTGTTTAAACAGTCCCAGCCCTGGCAATCCCAGTCCAGGGGGAAACCCTATGGGAAAGGGCCGCCATTGGCACTTTCTCCCCATGGCTGGGTGCAATGGCTCCTTCCTGATCAAACCGCAGATACCCTGATTACCCGCACCGCCAAGGGGTACGACCCCGGAAAGTATATCTGCCTGTACGATGGCAGGGGCACTCTGCGATGGGGCAACGATGCCAGAGAAATAAGCA
>CAYSSE010000282.1:0-5221 GCA_964433355.1 uncultured Desulfocicer sp. | reverse complement strand
CCGGCCCCCCACCACCACCTCGGCATTGGTGCCCACATCCACCATGAGGCAGGGGCTTTCTTTTTTATGAAGTCCAGAAAAAAGAATCCCCGCGATGAGATCCCCCCCAAAATAGGATCCTATGTTGGGAAACAAAAAGACCATGCCATGGGGGTTAATATCAATGCCCGCACATGTGGCTCTCATGGATTCCGGGGCATTCACTCCTGGGATATAGGGTTCCCGGATGATAAAAGAGGGCTCAATGCCCAGAAACAGATGGGTCATGGCGGTATTGCCCGCCCCGGCAAACAGATACACCGACTCCACCCCCAGCCCGGCAACAGTGAGCAGTTCCTTGATATGGCGATTCATGCCGTCAATGATCAAGGCTTGCAGCCAGGCAAGTCCCTCGGAATCCCGGGCATGGTGAATCCGGGCCAGTACATCGGGCCCCAGGGCAATCTGGGGATTGTCAAAACCCAGTTCCCCCATATTGTTTCCTGTTTCCAGGTTCACAAGGCGTAGCACCACCCGGGTGGTGCCAAGATCAGCTGCCACCCCGCACACCGGCAGGGGACTTTCAGGATTTATCACGGCGGTCACCCGCCACCCCCGGGAATCTTTAAACAGCACCGCTTTGATGCAATGGCCCCATTGCCGCAGTTGCCAGGCAAGGTTCGGCACCAGATGGGGTGGAAAATACACCTGCGAATCCTTTCGGCAGAGATTCCCCTGTTCCAGGGAGTGTACCAGGGCCGCCTGAACCCGCTCCACATCGGCGGTATTGTTTCCCAGTTTGGGTTCTGTCACCTGTACCGTGCGGACAAATCCGTTGATATTTTCCACCGCTGCCATCAGGATACCTGCCTTGCCTGGGCCCTTTCCTTAAGCCGTTTATGAAGGCGGGGAAAATAGTTCAGTTCCGTGTGGGGCAAAAACAGGGCTCCCACATAATGATCCATATAAGAGGGGGTTTCAGCCAACTCAAAATTGGTCATCATTTCAACCACAGACACCACGTCCCGGCGGAGTACATTGGTCAAAGAACTCATGCGGGCCCCCAGAAGGGAGCTGTTACCCAGATAGATCACCTGTTCTGGATCAACCTCGGGCAACAGCCCGATGGTCATGGCTTTGTGCAGATCTACATAACTACCGAATCCACCGGCAAGGATAATGACCTCTATGTCCTGGATGGTGAGTCCCACCTCCTCCAGAAGGGTCAATGCACCACTGTACATGGCCCCCTTGGCCCGGATAAGATTGTCAATGTCAGGCTCAGTGATGACAATATCCCTGTCTATTTGTGTGGCATCCTTCCACACCAGTACATACTCCCAGATATCTTCCCGCTGGCGAATGCGGTCGGTGTTCAGGGTGCGATTATATTTACCCCGGTTATCAATGACACCATTTTCAAACAGCTGGGCCACAATGGTGATCAAGCCGGATCCACAGATCCCCTTGGGTCTTACGTTTCCCTTGGTCACAATCATGGGCTCATAGGCAATCGGATCAATGGAAAAATCCTCAATGGCACCTTTGGCGGCCCGCATGCCAAAGGTGATCCCGCCGCCTTCAAAGGCAGGCCCTGCAGAACAGGCCGTACAGGCCATCCAGTCTTTGTTACCAATGACAATCTCAGCATTGGTGCCGATATCCATGAAAAGGGTCAATTTTTCTGATGTATATATGCCAGCCCCCATGACCCCTGCCACAATATCACCGCCCACATAGCTTGACACACCCGGATAAATAAGGGCCTGGGCATGGGGTGCCAGATCAAGGCCAAGTTCCCGGGCACATAAGGGCGGATACATAATGGCAGCCGGCACATAGGGGGCTCTTCTGATATACCGGGGATTAATCCCCAGAAGTAGCTGGGTCATGGTGGTATTGCCTGCCAGGGTAATGGTGGTAATACATCCGCGTTCAACTTTTCCCCGCTTAAAAATACGATCCAGCACCGTGTTAATAGTTTCCACCACCCGTTTCTGGAGGGTCTTCAAACCATCTGCTTTTTCAGCAAACATGATCCGGGAAATCACATCTTCTCCATAGCTGATCTGGCCGTTAAAATCCCCATATTCCGAGACCACCTCTCCGGTATTCAGATTTAAGAGTTGACCATATATAGTGGTGGTACCAATATCCATGGCCACAGAGTAATTACAGGCGGTGGTATCACCGGCTTCTATATTGACAATTTGATTTTTACCATCCTTCCTCACCGGGCGAACAATGGTTACGGTGACCTCAAAATTCTTTTCCCGGAAAATATCGGGCACCCTTCTAATGACATCTAAATCCACCCCCAGGCGATGCTCATCATACTGTACTTTAAGATGCTGGATCAAACGGGTGACATCAGCAATATTATCCTGGGCAGAGGGTTCAGGCAGCTTGAGGTATTTCTTTTCCACCGGGGGAAGCAACAGCCCTTTTTCCTTGAGGTCCTCAAAACTGAAGCTCTTTACCCGGGCGGTGTGACGGGGGGTGGTGTGTATATTAAGGACACTGGCATCCACTTCAGATTCCACAGGAACCCTTATCACCACATCAGATTTCACATGGGAAAGACAGGCCAGGCGATAGCCGTTTTCCCTGTCTTCGGTGGAGAGTTTATCCAGGCCACCGCCTTCAAGCTCTCCCGATTCCACCAATATTCGACATTTACCACACACCCCTTCCCCACCGCAGGAGGCATTAATATGAACTCCCGCTTCCATGGCCGCCCGGAGTAAATTCTCACCATCGGCAACTGAAATTTCTTTTCCATGGGGTTGAAATATAATTTTATGGGTTTTCAGACTCATACATTCTCCTGATTTTTCAACAACAGTCTGCGGCGTCACACAGTCTGTGGTCTGTTTAAAAGGTCTATTTCCGGCAAATTCTCAATGCGCTTACTTATGGGGTACAAATTTTTAAATCTGTCCCCACCTCCGAAATGAAAAAATTATTTTGGACTCACTCCTAAAAGGGGTAGACAGGCTTTTATCTGAAAATGTAGTGTCCAAGTAGTCTCATCAGAGCCCCCCCCCAATGGGTAATAGGAACCGGTCAATTGGGCCGTCTACGGTTCCGGGCCGGGACCATTGCCCGTCGGGGGGGGGCGGCATAATGCCATTTTCAATATTCGTTGTGTCCAGCAGGACATGCCCGTTATATGAAAAAGTAGGCGTGCCTAACATTCTTTCATACTTCGTTATGGGCAGGCCAGGGCCAAAATAAGGTCTGCCCGTGGCAGTTATTGAGAAATTACCATTTCCACATAAAAGTTGGATATAATATGTCTATCCCGGTGATCTCCTCGGTTTTCCCCACCCCATGTGTATAATCTCTTCCCCAAATAATATCCAGTCTTTTTAACTCAATTTTCATACCGGGGAGCATCCACACCATGTCCACAAATGTATCCAATCACTTTATAGCCATACAGATTCAGAACGTCCTTTATTTACTGTATTTTATTCATTACAATTATCATAAAACCCTTGCTTTTACAAGTTTATGCTCATATAGTAATTAGAACATTGTTTACTGTTGACGTATTTTATTTTTATGCCTATGAATTATAACTATTAGATCACCCATTGGAATGTCAACGTAGCAAGTCGAATATATTACTAATTTTCGGCATTGATAGATTTACATGGAATCAGGGTAATATAATTACTCTTTTTGTCAATCCATCGCTATTTTTTTGATAAAAAATGCAAAAAAACACCTTGATCCATCCACCAGAATTTGATTCCGAAAATTTAATATATCAACTGATGCTTTCATAATTATCTAAGTTTAAGAAGGAAAATACAGATGAACACTCTAAATGTTTCCATACTGAAAGGCATTGTGGGAGAAAACAATGTAAAGGATGACCCGGCAGATCTCATGGTGTATGGATCAGACAGCTCCGTGCATGCGGCCAGACCCTGGGCTGTGGTTCGACCTGAAAATGTTGAACAAGTTCAAGAAATCATGAAATATGCCCATGAAAATAAAATCCCCATCATCACCCGGGGGGCAGGATCTGGGATGTGTGGTCAAACGGTTCCCATCAACGGCGGCATTTCCCTTGACATGAAAAAAATGAACCGGATTTTGGAAATCAACCCCTCGGACGTCTACTGCAGGGTGGAACCGGGGGTTGTGGATGATGATCTCAATGCCGCACTCAAACCCCATGGGGTATTTTATCCCCCCACCCCGGCATCCAGCCGCATCGCCACCATCGGGGGTGAAATCGGTAACAACGCAAGTGGCGTAAGGTCTGTAAAATATGGTGCCACCCGGGATTCCGTACTGGGCCTTAAAGTAGTGCTGCCCGGAGGGAAACTCGTGACAATGGGTGCCAGAACCCGTGTGGAGGCCACCGGTTACCAGCTACACAAACTCATTGTGGGATCAGAAGGCACATTGGGTGTGGTGGTAGAAGCCACCTTAAGCTTTGTTCCCATACCAAAATTTAGATGCCTGGGCATGGCCAATTTTGATCGACTGGAAGATGCCGGACATGCCATTGCCGATATCATGGCAGGCGGGGTGATTCCTTCCATGCTGGAACTTGTGGACAAGGTGGCCATACAGGCCGTAAACAAAACCATGGATCTGGGATTGCCGGAAGTGGAGGCGGTGCTGTTGTACGAAGCCGATGGCATGGTTAAAGAGGCTGTGGATTATGAAATTGACACCATGAAGGCCCTGTGTAAAAAGAACAATGGAAAGGGGTTAACCAGCAGCTTTGATCCCAAAGAACGGGCCAAAATATTCATGGGCAGAAAAAAACTTTTCCCAGCCCTGTCCAAGTTCAGTGAAGTCCTGTCCAGCACCGCCCTTGCCGATGACATGGCCGTACCTTACTCAAAAATGGCGGAAATGGCCCGGACAATCCATGAAGTTGCCGCCAATAATAATCTGATCATGACCGCATATGGCCACTGTGGTTCCGGATGCATGCACACCAAAATCCTCATGGAACCCTCTCATCAAGATCAGTGGGATTCTGCCCGGAAAGCCGTATCCCAGATCTATGAATATGTTCGTTCGGTCAATGGCACCACTTCAGCGGAACACGGCATCGGCATCTCCAAGGCAGCGGCCTTTAAAAAAGAAAAAGCCGACTCGCTTGATCTCATGTCCCAAATCAAAAAAGCCTTTGATCCCCATGGCATACTCAACCCGGGCAAACTCATGGATGCCCCAGATGACTGGGTAACAGCCACAGATTTAAGGTACA
>CAYSSE010000281.1:0-5258 GCA_964433355.1 uncultured Desulfocicer sp. | reverse complement strand
CCTCCCCGGGGGCTCTGCTGAGGCTACTTGGACACTTCATTTTCATATAAAAAAATCGGCAAGACCCCCCCTGGCGCTTTAGCTCAGGGCTTGTTGACTGTAACTGAATTGTACACCCACATTGATGTGGTAAAGAAATAGGGCCAACAGCAGGCTTTCAGCCACGCCATGCATGGTCACTTGTGACCATAGTTCTTTAAACACTACTGCCCCCATGGGATTTATCCTTTTAGGCGATTTACAAAGAATGCCCAATTCATGTAATTTACATGGAAGGAGTCAAAGTAGAAGATCCGGCCACCCTTCGTGGTGTTGGCCAAGTGGGACAATTTCCACCCTATATTTTTCGCAATGACGTTACGATGCATATATAACAAATTTGACCCCGATGAGCAAACTTATCAGGGCAGCCATATCAAGCCCTGAAAATACGGTGGCAACCCGTCTCTGTATATATTAAGTAATAGGACATTTTTTTCCCATACTCAACAATAAATTTGCTGGATATGGACTCCATCTCTAAAGTGGAAACCAGAAAAAATTTTAGTCCATGCACTTAAAACAGGACGTTTTACATACCTCGTGAGTTGTAAATTCTATGATTTTGCCAGGCCATTATTTTATAACTTATTGAAATAATTAGAACTGAAGTTTTTGTTTTCATTTTTTCACTATTAATAAATTCAATTAGTTATGAGAACTTACAACTCACGAGTACATACATACAAGCCCGATTTTGCAGTTAACCATTTATTATTTATTCTACACAGGAGAATTTTTGGTATGAAAAAAATCAGTCTCATTATCTGCACTCTGTTCTGCATGACCCTTTTGACCTCGGCAACCGCCTTTGCCGCTGATCGAATCTTTTTTGGTATCGCCACCGGCGGCACCGGCGGCACTTATTATCCCCTGGGTGGTATGCTGGCTCAGATGATCTCCAACAAGGTTGTCATTGACGGGAAAAAACTATCTGCCACTGCAGAAACCGGTAATGCTTCCGTTGCCAACGCCACATTGTTAAGCCGTGGTGGCATTGAGTCTGCCTTTGTTGCTGCTGATATTCTGGATGCTGCTTACAAGGGTATCAAACAATTTGAAGGCAAAGATCTCAAAAATATCCGTGCTCTGGGTGCTCTCTACCCGGAAGCCGTTCAGATTGTTGTGCGAAGCAACTCCGGTATCAAAACCTTTGCTGACATCAAGGGACATTCCATCTCTTCTGGTTCCCCGGGTTCCGGTCAATGGCAGTTGTTGGGCGATCTCATGGTAGCCCATGGAATGGATCGTAAATCCCTTGCTGAAGATTACTCTTCCTTTTCCCAGTCCGTTGAAAAAATTAAAGACGGTAACCTGGATGCGTCCTTGATCACCGCTGGTACCCCCACTGCTTCCATTCTGGAGCTTGCCAACTACCATGACATTATCATTGTACCCCTGACTGGAGCCCCCATCAAAGAGCTGCAGAAGGTTCAGCCCTACTATGCCGACACCATTCTTCCGGCCAATACCTACAAAGGTCAGACCGAAGATGTAAAAACCATTGCCGTTCGTGCCATCTGGGCCACCCATGCCGGTCTTGACGACGCCACCGCCTACAACGTGGTCAAAGCATTGTATGAAAATACAGACACGCTTGCCAAGGTTCATGTTAAGGGTAAAGAAATTTCTTTGGAAACCGCTCTGGAATCCGTATCTGTTCCCCTGCATCCCGGTGCTGAGAAATACTATCGTGAAAAAGGGCTGATCAAATAAGATGAAGTCCCTGTTTACAGGCGCATTTGTGATAACAGCCGTGTTGCTGCCGCTGATATTCATGTCAAGCGCCTGTATTCCGTTATATACGGAAACAAACAACACCCATCCACCGGGGTATTGTCTCACCATCAGACAATACCCCGGCATGGAACCCCTGGCATCCTTCCCCCTGGAAAAAGAAAATCAATTTGCCCTGACCTTTATTCACTCTGTCACCGTTACGCCTGTGCGGGATAATTATATAATGACGGCGGAGGGCATCTGTCAGACATCTGAAATTTTTGAATCCCATTGCGCAGGATTACCTTACAGTGACAAGGAAACCGATGCCACAAAATGGGAACAGCGGGACGGCAAGTTCATCCTGCACATGGAACGAAAGATCCCGAAACTGGTGGTGCGGACGGACAAAAACTATAAGAATAGACTGCATTTGGCAAATCAGATAATTGATCTCAATCAATGGGAAGATCAGGCCCTAATGCTGGAGATTACCTTGGCTGATACTCACCAGTGATATGTATGGGGTCAATCTTGGCTTATGGTCGTTTTTTTTTATTAGAAAATAAAACTTCTGGGCACCCTCAGCAGAGCCCCCCCCCCGATGGGTAATAGGAACCGGCCAATTGAGCCGTCTACGGTTCCGGGCCGGGCCCATTGCCCGTCGGGGGGGGGGCATGATATCATTTTCAATATTCGTTGTGGCTGGTCTTACAGCCATGTATGTTTATATAAAAGTGTAGGTATGCCTAATATTTTTTCATGCGTCGTTGTGGGCAGGCGAGGCATGAATACGGTCTGCCCGTGGCAGTTATTTATTTAGAGCAATAGCGCCCATAAGCCAAGCCTGATCCCCATGCTGAAACTGACCCCATGCTAAAAAAGTTAAACGAACACAATTTTAAGAGGAACACAATATGGCTGTGGATATTGATAATCATCTAAAAACAGAAGAACCGCCGCTGGTGCAAGAAGAACGGCAGATGGATGCCTCAGAGGTGGAGGCCATTGTAAAAAAGTATGATGTAGAGTCCAATTTCCGCAACCTTAGCGGCATCACCGCTAAGATCACCGGGTTACTCTGTATTTTGTTGAGTCTTTTCCATGTCTATACGGCGGGATTTGGGCTACTCAATGAGGTGATTCACCGAACGGTGCATCTTACCTTTGTCCTGGGGCTGGTGTTCCTGGTCTTTCCCCGGAGAAAACCGGGCAACCCCATACATGACTGGGGATTTGGCACCTGCTTTGCCGTATTTTATTTATTCCTTGCCTGGCAGCTCATCAACCGATTCGCAGGGGATCTCTCCCCCCTGGCCCAGGGAGGCATAACGTTGATGATAGGGTTCATCGCCCTCACTGCGCTTCCCATTCGGCAGTTCAAGGGGGAAGGAGATAAGCTCTCCTTTGCTGACTGGCCCCTGGCCATTGCCGCAGCCGGTATCTCCCTTTATCTCATTGTCTTTTTCAAACAAATATTCATCGTCAACATTGGCTTCCCCCAGATCGAAGAGTATGTCATGGGTCTTCTGGCCATCATCATGGTCACCGAGGCATGCCGTCGGGTCATGGGCAACACCCTTCCCGTCATTGGGGGCATTGCCATGATTTACGGCCTTTTGGGCCCCTGGCTTCCCGGCGTGCTGGGCCACCGGGGGTATGATATTGTGCGTATTGTGGAGCATCTCTATCTGGGCACAGAAGGTATTTATGGTGTGGCCGTAGGCGTTGTGGCCACCTATGTATTTCATTTTGTACTCTTTGGCGTCATGGCCCAGGCATCGGGTCTTGGGCAGTTATTCATTGATCTTGCCATGATTCTTGCCGGTAAATATGCGGGGGGACCTGCCAAGGTGTCTGTTGTCTCTTCTGGTTTTTTTGGCATGATCTCCGGTTCTCCCATTGCCAACACTGCCACCACCGGCTCCTTTACCATCCCCATGATGAAAAAAAATGGATTTTCTGCGGAATTTGCATCGGCAGTGGAGGCATCCGCCTCCTGCGGCGGCCAGGTAACGCCCCCCATCATGGGTGCATCGGCCTTTGTGATGACAGAAATGCTTGGCATTCCGTACAATGAAATCATCCTCATTGCCATTATTCCGGCCATGTTTCACTACCTTGCCTGCATTAGCATGGTACACATGGAAGCCAAACGCCTGGGGCTTAAAGGCATGGCAAAGGAACAGATTCCCCAGTTTCTCCATGTCCTCAAACGCTCCTGGCATTTGATGATCCCCCTGACCGTCATGGTGACCTTGCTGTTGATGCAGTTCACCCCCTATCTTGCCGCCTTCTGGGGTATCATTCTCACCATTGTGTGCTCCTGGATTCCCCCTTTGACAAAGAAAATAGGCTTTGGAGATTTGGATGACTCCAACACATTGACCCCCAAACGCATTGCCAACGGTCTGGATGAAGGTGCCCGGTATGCCCTGGCCATTGGTGCAGCCTGCGCCTGTGTGGGATTTATTCTGGGTATGATCACTTTAACCGGTATGGGATTTAAGTTTTCCGGTGCCGTACTACAAATTGCCTCGTCCATGGGTGCTGCCATCTCCTCCTGGGTTCCCTTTGGACTGATCACCCTCCATGGCTCCACCCTGTTCTTTGGCTTGATCATGGTGGCCATTGCCTGCATCGTCATGGGAGCCGGTATCCCCACCACCCCCTGTTATATCATCCTGGCCTCCATTGCGGGTCCGGCCCTGGACAACCTCGGGGTTCCCCTGGTGGCCACCCATTTCTTTGTCTTTTATTATGGGGTGCTGGCCGACGTAACACCGCCTGTGGCCCTGGCTGCCTATGCCGGTGCGGGTATTGGCGGTGCTGATCCCATGAAAACCGGAGTTACGGCCTTTCGACTCTCCATGGGTAAAGCGTTGGTACCCTTCATGTTTGTCTATGCGCCAAGCATGCTGTTCATCAACTTTAACTGGACGGAGTTTTCCCTGGCCATCATCAGTGGTGTCCTTGGCGTGATTGCCCTGTCTGCGGCCTACATTGGCCATTTCAGAAGTAAAATCACCTTTTTGGGTAAAAGCATGCTTACCGTGGGCGGACTCCTGCTGGTTTCCAATGATGTCAAGGTGATTATCGTGGGTGCCATCCTGGTTCTGTCTGTGCTGATTCCCAAATTTTTACAGGAAGAATCCAGCGGCATCATAGAAACAGCCGGGGGGGAGGCATAGTGTTTTTCCACTTGTGGCTTTTGTACAACAAATAAAGCCCCGGGGAATTGTACTGCCCATTTGATGGTCTTATCCGGGTGGCCACACACGCCTGTCAGGCCGGGGTACAATTAACTGGCTGAGGTGGACAACATTGAACCCAGGGCCGTCAAATAACACCGCTCCCTGAAAAAACAACAATGGGCCATGATCTGAAAATTCAGACCATGGCCCATTGTTAATTTGGAGGAAGATAAATTTTTCAGGAAAGATCAGGCATCCTTCATATAGCCCCAAAAGTACTTTACACTTTTTTGGGGATTAGTACCG
>CAYSSE010000280.1:0-5269 GCA_964433355.1 uncultured Desulfocicer sp. | reverse complement strand
GCATGATATCATTTGGCTCCGCGTCTACGACCCAATATTCGTTGTGTCCGGCAGGTCATGGGTGTTTATATGAACACCCAGAGTACCTATTAATCCAGTACCTGTTTTTGAATCTATAACGAGGTGAATTTGAAACAGTTCCAATTACTCAAACCCTATCTCCTGGAGCGGAAATTTCACATTACCGCTGGCCTTTTTTCTCTTTTGCTTGTTGATTTGTTTCAACTGTTTATTCCAAGGATCGTCAAATGGGCCATTGACGACATCACCCTGCAATCCATATCCCGGGGTGAATTGTTCACATATGGCCTGTACATTTCCCTGTCCGCAATGGCCATTGGTGTTTTTAGGTTTTGCTGGCGTTATCTTATCATGGGAACGGCCCGGCGCATGGAAGAGGGCATCAGAGGACAGTTATTTGACCATATTCAAACCCTGCCCACCCGGTTTTTTGATACCACCTCAAGCGGGGATATCATGGCCCATGCCACCAATGACATGACCAACATCCGCATGGCCCTTGGCATGGGCATTGTGGGATTGACAGACACCATTGTCTTGGGCTGTGCCGCCGTTTTCTTCATGGCTTACATTAACCTGGAGCTCACCATTCTGGCACTGTTGCCCATGCCCTTTATTGCACTGTTCACCAAAATATTGAGTAAAAAACTCTTTCTTGCCTACCGGGAAGTCCAGGAATCTTTTTCCAGTCTCATGGAATCCACCCGGGAACGCTTTGCCGGCATTCGCATCATCAAGGCATTTAATCGTGAGGCCACCGAAGTGGCAGGCATGACACAAGAATCCAACGCTTATATCTCCAGCAACATGAAGCTTGTGAAACTGCGGGGATTGATCTTTCCCCTGGTGATTTTTCTTAACAATGTCAGCCTTGCCATCATATTGGGGGCCGGGGGCCGCAAGGTGATCTTGGCAGATATCTCCACTGGTGATTTTGTGGCCTTTATCAGTTATCTCAATCTGCTTACCTGGCCGGTGATGGCCGTGGGATGGGTCACCAACTTGATCCAGCGGGGCAAGGCATCCATTGATCGCATCATTGCCATTTTAGATGTGCCACAAGAACAGGAAAAGCCTGGAGACATATTTACCCCGTCAAAAATTCATGGCAAAATTGTCGTGGATAATATCTCTTTTTCCTTTGATAAAAAGGTCATTGATGGTGTAAGTTTCAACCTACAGCCGGGTGAGGTTCTGGGTATAGCAGGGCCCCCGGGAAGCGGAAAAACCACCCTGGCAAACCTGCTGCCAAGGCTCTATGACCCACATGAGGGTATCATTTCCATTGATGGCATGGACATTGGCCATATCTCCCTTAAAACCCTGCGACAATCCATCTCCTTCATGCCCCAGGAGCCCTTTCTATTTTCCGGCACCATTGAGGCCAACCTCAGATTTGGTGATCCAAAAGCGGATGATAAAAAAATCAACAAGGCCCTTGCCATGGCCGGGCTGACAGAAACCATTTCAGGCTTTCCCCGGGGGCTTGACACCATTATAGGTGAAAAAGGGGTAATGCTTTCCGGTGGGCAAAAACAGCGCATTGCGCTTGCCCGGGCCTTTTTAAAGGATTCTCCCATCCTGATCCTGGATGATCCCGTTAGCCAGGTGGACATGGCCACCGCATCCAATATTACCCAAATCATTGATGCCATGGCAGGTAAAAAGACCATTGTTATTATCTCCCATCGATTTTCAATTTTTAAGAATGCGGATCATGTGATGGTATTGGATCAGGGCAAGATTGTGGAACAGGGCACCCACCTGGAACTCATTGACCACAATGGCTACTACGCCCGATCCTGGCAGATGCAGGAGACTGAAGCGGCTTTGGTAAGGAGATAACAATAGTTCTTGATTTATTAAAAATTTAAAATCACCTCCTCTACCTGTCTTTTTATAAGAAAATCAATATATGATAATAATGTCATTAATTGTCAAATTTGAGTTGCAAATTATCTAAAATTAAAATACCGATATAGGATTAAATTTGGATAGAGTCATAAGGATTATTTTTTACAGTTATCGTTATTGGGAATAGCTTTTGGTGATAGAGCAGTAATTTGGGAAACCGACAGGTGTCCGCACCGGAACGTAACGGAATGGAACGTAGTGAGGGACGAGGTGTGACCGGCATGGTCATGAACTATCTGGTGCAAGTCCAGCCATAACCTTTGAAAGGAGGGAGTATGTAGGCAAAGGCAAGGGTGCCCGAAGAAACTTCCCGGATCTCCCTGAAGAGGGATAACCCGGTGAAGGGAAGCCAATGAGGGATCTGAAGGAAGCTGGCGCCAAACTTGCTGCTCAAACTCGGTGTGAACCTCTGGTAGGCCTGACGGAAAGGGCGAGATACCCTCGACTATCAAAGCCCGATATCCTTTCCGTATTTCCGTTGGGTAGAGGAGGTGGGCGAGCAAGGAAAGTGCATGACCTTACCCGGTGATGGGCCGTCTGATCTGGGCCGTTGTAACTGCGACAGCCAAGCCCTAAGCGGTGCAGTAATGTAGCCGTTACGGACAGAGGGTCTTCAGATGAAGCCATAGTAGGCGTAAAACCGGCAGCCGATGAAGATGCGGTGACGCATCAGAGGGTAAATTTTTTCCGTTAAATAAGTTGTACTTTGAATCACTACTTTTTTATTGCTATTACCCATGGTACCATGGTGATACTTTATCATTGACACAGATTGACAATAATATTAAAGTTGAAATTAACGGAGGGTCATTTCTTTTGGGTAATTCAATTTATGGGCAAGCCACATATGACTTGGCCAAGATAAAAAAGCTCTTGAGTGATCCTAATAAACGAATTGTCACGCAGCGGTGTTATAAAAATGCAGTTTCGTTAGGGTATAGTAGCGTCGAGGATATTGTAGAACAAATTTTTCGATTGAAACCAAAGAACCTTTACAAAACCATGGAATCTAATAAAAAGCTTGGTTTGTGGCAAGATGTGTATCGGACGATAGATAATTCAGTTCATTTATACATAAAAATTCAAATTTCTTTTAATGGTAAAGGTGTTGTAATTCAATTAAAGAGAGATAATGGATATAGATAAGCCTTTTGATTTATTCGTTTTTTAAAAAATAAGAACACGATATATTGATATCTGGTGATTTAAAATCCAACATAGTGTATCTGCAATCCAGCGATTTATACTAAATCAACAGGGTCATTGATAAAGTTCTTTACTGACGAGGTGAAATTATGTGCCAAGATAAAAATATTTGTGAAATATGCGGATATGATGGTCTCATTGAAAATAAAATTTCTGAAACATTCGAATATAAAACTCATAAAATAACCATTGATGAGTATAAAATTTTTGAATGCCCAGATTGTGGGGAAACAATTGTTGAACCCCATCAATTAGTAGAAACCTCAAAAATAATTAGAGACTTCCAAAGACAGGTAGATGGTTTGTTAACCTCAACGGAAATAAAAAAATATCGCAAAGCATTAGGTTTTACCCAAGAATCATTTAGTAAACTTCTTGGGGTAGGTGCGAAGAGCTTTGCAAGATATGAATCATGTATGGTGACACAAAGTCGCGCTATGGACAATTTGATCAGAATAGTTTTTGAAATGCCTGAGTCTTTGAACGTAATCCAACAAAAAATTAAACCAAAGGCTGATAGTTTAGAAGTGTCTGGAAAAATTCTCTATGATTACAAGCCCAATAGGAGAAAAATTCAGTTCCCGCGTGTAAAAGTGGCAGGTGAATAATGTGTGAAATGTACAGATTTAGCTTGGTCGAGTATAAGGTGACTAAATTAAATTTTTCAGTTAATGAAGAATTTGAAAATGATAAAGATTCTGGAAAAACAGAAATTTTGCCAGAATTAGGGATTAATTACATAAAAAATAAGGACTTAGTTGCTGTTAATTTGTCTATTAAATTTTCTAAAAGTAGCGCCCCTTTTTTATTAAGCACCGTTTTGACAGGTATGTTTAAATTTGATGTTGATACAACAGATAAAGAAATTGAAAAAATTGTTTATATAAATATATCTGCAATACTGTTTCCATTTTTAAGAGAGGTCGTTGCAGATATCACAATGAGGGCAGGTTTTTCTCCATTACTGCTTCCCCCAATGAATTTTGTCGAGGCCTATCAACAGAAAAAACAGAATTTAAAGACTGATTAATTGCTGGTGGTTGTCATTTTTAAAGTAGGGGACTTCACCATAATAAAACTACCAGCTTTCAAATTTAATGCTCAGTATTTACAGCATATTTTAAGTGAAAATGGGTAGGTTATTTGTCATGAACTCCCTAGGACTGCTGACAAGAGAAAATGAGACCCAAACAGTTAAATTAGGCACGCTCGACGGAACAGGAGTTTTTCGTTGAGCTTCGTCAGTACCTTGGAACAGTTTTGAGGGATTTGGCAAAAGATAGAGAAAGTGAAATTTTGGAGGGGCATCTATTGCTGGATCATGTGCATATGCTTATTTCAATACCGCCAAAGTATTCAGTAGCTCAAGTGGTGGGCATATAAAAGGTAAAAGTGCTATATCCATAGCACGCAATTATATGGGACTTCGCCGGAATTTCACCGGGCAAAAGTTTTGGGCAAGAGGGTATCACGTTTCCACAGTGGGACGTGATGAGGAAGTTATTCGAGCCTACATACGAAATCAGGAGAAAGAAGACCGACGGCTGGATCAATTGGATTTGTTTAACCAAGGCCGGTAGCCATATGCCGCCTTTGAGGCGGCCAATAATTTAATCGCTTTGAGCGGTTCACGTTTTTCAAGCCTCCGGCTTTGCCAGAGGTTGGTGACTTGGTAGTTTATTATCATCGAAGTCCCTAAGAAGAAAGGGAAAGTGACTTATGAAATTTGGCCTTGGCGGACACCAGGAAGAAGAGCTGAAAAAACAAAAAGACATACGTCTTCTGGCACGGTTTGTACCCCTTTTAACCCAAAACCTTCCCATGATTATTTTTTCCATTCTGCTCATGGTACTCTTGTCCCTGCTGGATATTGTGGTACCCTTTGTCACCCGCATGGTGGTGGATGACTATATCATGCCATCCATGGCAGCCCCTGACAAAGCAACCTATCTCATGGGAGCCTTTTGGGGCGGGATTGCCCTTTTCGGGGTGGCCCTGGCACGGTTGATTTTCAGTTTTATTCAGATTATGATAATGGAGCTTGCCGGCCAGCGCATGATGCACGAATTGCGTAGGGTGCGGCTCTTATCAAACAAGACAAAACAATTGTAAATAAAGCGTCTTGAGC
>CAYSSE010000279.1:0-5281 GCA_964433355.1 uncultured Desulfocicer sp. | reverse complement strand
AGTACTTGCAAATTCACTGAGCTGATCTCTCTTTTTATTGATCAGCTTCAAAAGATCCAACGTAAACATACGTTCGGATTGGATGGCGTGCTGTTTGGTGATATCACTGGCCATGACCAGCAGGTGGTCCTGCCCCTGAATCGAGATAATTTTCCCCCAAATCCGGCAAATCAATAGAGATCCATCCTTGGTGCACAGGGAAAGCTCAAAATCCTCTATGCAGCCCTTTGCCTGAAGTTCTTTTTTCATCCGCTCCCGATCTTCGAGCGAAATAATGCCAATATTCACAGAGCTGGAACCAATGGCCTCCTGCCGTGAATATCCTGTGATCGAAACAAAGGTATTATTGACATCGATGTAGGTGCCATCGTCAAGCCGACTGAATCCCATCAACAGCGGCGTTTTATTATAGGCAACGGCAAATTGTCGTCTGGATTGGTTCAATTCTCTGAACACCACATCCTGGGGTCGGGTTATACCAGATCGGACAAGGGCCAGGTATATCAGATAAAATGAAAAAATCTTAAAAAAATGTCCTGCCAGATTGGAGGTGCCATAGACGCTGACATAAAAGGTAAAACAAAGTTCTCCCAGGATGGTCACCCCGATGGCGGCCATCATGAAACGGTACACCGCTGAATCGAAATATCGTTGTTTTTTAAATAACATGACGGCTGTTATCAGCAGGATGATGCTGATGACATATTCGCTGATTTTTTTAAAGGGTGTCAGTCCTGATCCGTCAATAAAACAGGCAGGAAAGTTTTTCCAGACAAAAACGGATAAAAGGCTCAAGACCAGAATGCCTGTATAAACAGCCACCACTGGCCGCAATCTGACCTGCTTCCCGGTCAACCCGACAAAGGCGAGAAGACTCAAGCTCTCCAAGTACCGGGCAATAATCCACAACTGGGTGGGAGGATTGGCCGCCTCGGGTCCGGGGAAAACACCCATACCCTTGTAGGCAAGGGTATGTAACAGGTCAATCCCCCCAATAACCAGGTAGGCAACCCCGAGCAGCAGCAGGACATTCCCTTTGATAAACCGCCGGGAATTCCAGGCAATGAGAAAAACAGACCAAGCCACTGCAACGGAAAACAGTTCTGAAAGGCTGTGAAATAAAAGAAAATTATATCGACCGATCCAAAACAGCCCTGCCATCAGCAGACCGCCGACAAGGAGCTGAACGGCTGGATTAGTCGTCAGTTCATAGGGTTGAGACCCTTGTCCGTCCGAAATGTCGGCGACTGGCAGTGTGAAATCATTATTATCTTGTACCCAGCGTTTCATTTTTAACCTTCCTGTCTGATAAAAAGGAGTTGATATGCGCTAATAGTGTTTTAAAATCAACCGTTTTAGGCAGATAGCCATCTGCCCCTTCGCTGTAAACTCGGTCCTTATTTTCAGGGGTGTCCTGGCCGGTCATCGCCAGAACAATGATGGATTTAAGCTCCGGGTTCTGTTTGATAGTTCTGCAGATCTCAAAGCCGTCGATACCCTCCATGAAAAGATCCAGAAGAACCAAATCCGGCTTGACCTGTAATACCTTGAGGCCAGCTTGAAATCCGTCGGCTGCTGTCTCCACCTGAAAATTCTTGCGTTCAAGTTTTATACTGAAGGTCTCTCGGATCAGGGGATCATCGTCTACGATCAATATGATTTTTTTATGGGGGTGCTCTGATAAATTGGGTTTAGCCTGGAGAAGAGTTTCAATGGTTGCATGCAGAATCCTGTGATGTCCGCCAGGCGTTACAAAGGCTTCCACACTTCCTGCCTTAACCCAGTTCCACATGGTGGTCCGGTCTACTCCACAGATTTTTGCGGCCTGGGGAATGGTATAATAATCGCTTGAATTTGTCATATATATCACCTTTAGGTCAAGGAATTAAAATTTTTCAATCGATTTAAACAAACTCATCTTATTAAATATTTTCGACAAAATCAACATATTCTTGAAATATTAAATAAAATATGGCATTCTTCACAAGGACTTTACACTTTCTGAAGCCAAGCTCCGTTTTTCAGGGACTTCTCCCAAAAAGTGTAAACTACTTTTGTGGGGATATGAAAAATGCCTAAAATATTATCAAAAATCAAAAAAACGATGAAATTAAAGAACTCATATCAGATCTGGAATTTGAATCCGTCAGGTTTTTTGTTTTTACTAACCACCACAGGAGTAACTCATGACCCTAAAAAAGCCAGCAAAGAGTAAAACAGCCAAGTCGGCTGACACATCCACTCCGGCCACTCCCGACACCCCCCGCTTTCCGATCGTCGGCATCGGCGCATCCGCCGGAGGGCTCGAAGCGCTGGAACTGTTCCTCAAAAACGTGCCGCCTAACTGCGGTATGGCCTTTGTCATAGTCCAGCACCTCGACCCGACCCACAAGGGTATCATGGTGGAACTGCTTCAGCGCACCACCTTTATGCCGGTCGCCCAGGTTATCGACCGAATGAAGATCAAACCGGATCATGTCTATGTCATTCCGCCCAACCGGGATCTCTCCATTCTGCACGGTGTGCTGCACCTTCTGGAACCGGTTGCACCGCGCGGCCTGCGCCTGCCAATTGATTTTTTTCTCCGTTCTCTGGCTGAAGATCAACAGGAGCATAGTATCGGGGTGATCCTCTCCGGCATGGGCTCGGACGGTACTCTCGGTCTGGTAAAAGCTATGAAGAAAGATTTTGAGCAGGAAGGGTATGAAGTTATGACTGCTTCATGCGGAGAGGAGGCTGTCGAAATGAATAAGTCTCAACAGTTTGATGTGATTGTTACTGATCTTTTCATGCCAGGAATGGATGGTATTAAAATTGTTCTGGAGAAGTAAAAAAATAGTCGGGCTTGGTAATAACGTCGGCCATATTGTGATGGAATTTTAATGGTGAAAAATTAATATTGTTATTACGCTATCTTGCGATTAATGAAACTCTATACTCCCGTATAGTGGCCCATCTTATGATCAACCCCTGTTTCTCCAACTCCTCAGGAGATAAATATGAAAACTTGTAAAACGGGACAGAGCTGTCATTTGGCAAAACGCTTTGGACAATCATAATCACAGAAAATATCTTCAAGCAGCACCATACCTTCTCTTAAGCCACTCAGTTAACGCTTTTTTCAATATCTTCTTGACTGGAGTTTTCAATATCTTCTTGACTGGATTTTTCAATATCTATGAGTAGTTTAAGCAGTTTGTCCGAATACGCTTTTTTGTTCTGCAGCAGGAGGGACAAAGCCTTGCTCTTGGATTGGCCAGATGTGATCAGGTTGTCGTAGTCACAAACCATTTTTAAGATCTGGCTGCTTATTGTGATAAAATCCCAGGTCTCCAGTGCAGTGTCAGGAAGCGGATCCCTGTGGCTGCCAATAATTTCTGCCACTTTTTCCAGACTGGGCAAATTGATGAGCAGCTCTTTACCAATGGCCGGATAGGCGTTCATCAGCTTCTGTTCATCGAAGTCAAGCATTTTGCCGAGACGTGCCTTGATCAGTGATTCCTTCGGAATGGCAATCGTGCCGATTTGTGACAGCGCCGCTGCAATTTCAAGCAGCCAAAGCCCTTCAAGGCCCAGTTTTTTCCCAATTTCACCTGCACACCGTTTCAACCTGGAAGACTGACTCAAAGCAACCGGATTGACCATTGACATAATGTCCGACATCATTTTAAAAGATCCTAACAGCGTTTTGGATAATAGCTGATCCACTTTTGCTTTGGTATGTTTCAGATCAAGATGCGTTTTGATCCTTGCAAGGGCAATCGGATGACTGACGGGTTTGGTTATGTAGTCGACACATCCAAGTTGAAATCCTTTTGACTCATCCTCAATATTATCAAGAGTCGTGACAAATATAACCGGAATACGAGATGTCTGTTTGTTTTCCTTCAATCGACGGCAAACTTCATAACCATCCATTTCCGGCATCATGATATCGAGAAGAATAAGATCGGGTTTATGCTTATCCGTAGCTATCAGTGCATTCGTTCCATCTCTTGCAAATTTAAGCTCGTAAGTTTCCCCCAGTATTTGATGAAATAATTTCAAATTATTCGGCTCGTCGTCCACGATGAGAATTTTAAATTTTTTATTCATTTAAATGATCCTATAAATTCTGTTTTTTATCATTGCCCTTATTAATAATCGAAAAAATTTGTTTCTCCAACTCCTCAGGAGATAAATATGAAAGCTTGTAAAACGGGACAGAGCTGTCATTTGGCAAAACGCTTTGGACAATCATAATTTTGTCCCACAATGCAAATGCCGCATCTATAATCTTTTCCGGTAATTTAACGCCTCGGTCCTGGGAAAGGAATTCTTGTACTTTTTTTTCAGGTATTAGAGCCTTTCTGTAAGGGCGGGTAGGGTCGAGCATGGCATCAATCATATCCGCAACTGAGGTAATTAGGGCTTCATGGGGAATAGCATTTCCTTTTAGTTTGTCAGGATACCCCGAGCCATCCAGTTTCTCGTGGTGAAACCGGGCGACATTGTAGGCCATTCGCATAATGTCTGATCGGATACCAGCACCAATAATGTTGGCGCCATGCAGGGTATGAGCTTCCATTTGCTTCCACATCTCGGGATGCTCTCGTAAGTTACCGGGGAAGAGAAGTATTTCATCGCGCACACCAATTTTACCAATATCATGCAAAGGGGCGACAAGGAAAAGGTGGTGGGATGTAATCAGATCGTATCCTAAATATCTGGCAATCAAATAGGCAATCACCGCTACGCGCAACGTATGGTTTGCCGTCTCGCTATCTTTGAGTTTTGCCGCTCTCATAAGGGACAATAACCCTTCAATCACGGTCGTATCCCTATCAACGAGTTTTAAATGTGTAGATACACGTGCCAATAAAATAGACGGCTCAAAAGGCTTGGTGATGTAGTCCACCGCTCCAAGCTTGAATCCTTTCTCTCTTTCAACCATATCCCCTTTTGTTGATACAAAAATTACCGGGATATTTGCTGTGACATGATTTGTTTGCAATTGTCTGCAAACCTCATATCCGTCCATTTCCGGCATCATAATGTCGAGAAGGATAAGATCAGGATTATGTTTTTCCGCGCCAGCCAAAGCATTTTTTCCATTGTTGGCAAATTTAAGGTTATAATCATGTCCTAAAATTTGCTGCATCAGCTTTAGATTGGTTGGCATATCGTCAACAACAAGAATTGTGGCGTGTTCTTCTGGCATGATTATTTCTCCATTTTTATACCAAGTTTTTCGGCAAGTATTTTGGTTTGGGCTTTGGCCTGGTCAAAATCAAAATCATCA
>CAYSSE010000278.1:4045-5287 GCA_964433355.1 uncultured Desulfocicer sp. | reverse complement strand
TCCATGTTGGAGGGAGAATTGTGGGTTTCACCGGTGATCACATAGTTATTTGTCTCATCAAATTGTCCCACACCGGCATTGTCCCACAACACGGACACCACCCAGGATTTTTCGTCTTTAAGGGCCAGGGTGGGATCTTTAATATATTTTTTAAAGAGGTTTACCTCCTCCACCGTTTCGTTGGTGGCCCCATTGGTGTACCGAAAAAGCCCCTGAAAGGTATTGTGATTACAATGGTCACTGCGGGCCTGGGAGATATACTCCAACTCCACATCCGTGGGCTGGGCAAGGCCCGCCTTTTTCCGGGAAGCCATCACATCCGGATCTAAAAAATATTCCCGGATCACGGGGATATCCCTGGCATTAAGGGCCAAATTCCGGGCATCACTGATGGCCTGTAGCGCCTCATTGGAGTCTATGTCCATGACATCACACTGGGGTTGATGGTTAAGCAGCACCTTGGGAATAATGGTGCCCACCCCCTTTCTGGCATCCCACTCAGATCTGGAAAAGACCTTCCATTGTTGGATAATACCGTTGGCAAGCAGTTCATCTGCGATTTTTTCCACATCGCTTTTTGTTAAATCCGCCCCGGTGAGGCAATATCGTTTGGAGGTATAAATGCCTTCACCGGGCAAAAAATCCCGTTTTAACAAATCGCTAATGGCCTCCATGGCCGTGCTACCCGCATTATCTTTTACACCGGGTCGAAATCCCACCCAGATACACCAGTCAAAATCTAACTCCAGGGGAGACAAAGAAGAGATCTGGGTCACGGGATTGGTAAAAATTTCATCCTTCACCCTTGCCAGGGCATCCGGGGATAAATCCGCCTCCATGGTGACCAGATGTATGCATCGCCCTGCCTCAATGCCAATATTAAAATAGTCCCGGGCCTTTTTGATGAGGCTTTGGGCTTCGGCATCAACTAACTGGGGGGTCAGGGCAATTTCAAGACAGGAACGCATTTTATCCACCATTGAAAATCCTTATTATATCATTATAAAATACAAACACCATCAATGCCATGAGCAAACCCATACCCACTCGGTTGGCCTGCTCATGAAATTTTTCACTGGCGGGTTTTCCCGTCACCGCCTCATAACAAAAAAAGACAATATGCCCCCCATCCAGCACTGGCACAGGAAACAGATTAATAATACCCAGGTTCACGCTGAGCATGGCAATGAAGAAAAAGAAACTTGCCACCCCGGCCTTTGCCTGTTTGCCAGCCATCTGGGC
>CAYSSE010000278.1:0-3945 GCA_964433355.1 uncultured Desulfocicer sp. | reverse complement strand
GGTTTTACAAAGTAAAGGCCGGAAAATTGAAAAATGGCATAAAAAATCAAAAAGGCCAGCAAAAAATTAAACAGGGGGCCCGCCGCCACAATGAGTATTTTCTGGTACAGCTTCTTATGGTTAAAGGAGAGGGGGATGTCTGATTCGGCAAGGGGTGCGCCGGGCTCCTCCCCCACCATTTTCACATAGCCCCCCAGGGGAATCAAGGAGATGCAGTATTGGGTAAACCCCACCCTGCGCTGGTAAATTTTGGGACCAAATCCCAGGGAAAAGGTCTCCACCCCCACACCAAAAAATCGGGCCACCAGAAAGTGCCCCAACTCGTGGAAAAAAACAAGAATACCCAAAACGATGACAAAGGCCACCAGTGAATTACCCATAATACCTCTACAACCTCAATGGCCAGTTCAAAAACCCCCTGACCGAATTTGCATACTACTGTTAATCATAGCCCCGGCTCGTTCCCGGGCCCAGAGATCCGCCGCCACAATATCTGACACCCCGGGTGAACTGGTCACATCATGAGCCTCCATGGTGGTTTCGATGATATTAAATATGTCAAGAAATCCAATGTGATGGTTCAAAAACGCATCCACAGCCACCTCATTGGCGGCATTCATCACCCCGGGCAGGGTTCCCCCCGCTTCCAGGGCTTTAAAGGCAAAATCAATGGAGGGAAACCGTTTTCGATCCGGGGCCTCAAAAAACAGCCCTGTCAAATCAGGAAAATCGGGAAAGTCAAGCCCCAGATCCAGGCGTTCTGGCCAGGACAGGGCATAGGATATGGCGGTTTTCATATCCGGTAGGCCCATTTGGGCCATCACCGTGCCATCGGAAAACCCCACCATGGAGTGCACAATACTCTGGGGATGCACCACCACCTCCACCTGATCGGGGGAAAGCTTAAACAGATGCACCGCCTCAATGATCTCCAGGGCTTTATTCATAAGGGTGGCAGAATCAATGGAAATCTTGGCGCCCATGTCCCAGGTGGGATGGCTCAACGCGTCCCGGGGGGTAAGCCCGGAAAATTTCCCCAGGGGGACTTCCCGGAAAGGCCCGCCAGATGCGGTGAGAAATATTTTGCGAAGATCCCGTTTACGGTTCCCTTCAAGGCACTGAAAAATGGCGCTGTGCTCACTGTCCACCGGGTAAATGGTCACCTGTTTTTCTGCGGCCCGTGCCATGACAATGTCTCCTGCCATGACCAGGGTCTCCTTGTTGGCCAGGGCCACCTGCTTTTTGGCATCAATGGCGGCCAGGGCCGGCATGAGTCCGGCAGCTCCCACCATGGCAAGCAGCACCGTGTCCACCATGTCGTGGGACGCTGCAACAAGATACCCTTCCTCACCCCATAAAATTTCCACCGAGGCGGTATCAGGCATAAGCGCTTTAAGCTCCCGGGCCTTTTCCCGGGTGAACACCACCACCATGTCAGGGTTGAAAATTGCAATTTGCTGGGCCAGAAGGGTCACATTGTTGGCAGCCGCAAGAATGCGGACATTAAACCGGTGGGGATGACGGGCCACAACGGCAAGGGCACTCTGACCAATGGAGCCGGTGCTCCCAAGGATGGACAGGTGTCTCATAGCAAAAAATCCTTGAAAAGATAGGCCACAGGTGCCGCAAAGATCACCCCGTCCAGGCGATCCAAAACCCCTCCATGACCGGGAAGGAGATGCCCGGAATCTTTAATCCCTCCGGTGCGCTTCAGGGCCGACTCAAACAGATCACCAATCTGCCCTGCCAGGGCCGCAGTAAGGGCAAAGCCAAGGGTTCCCACCAGGGAGACATCATGGATAAAAAGGGCTTCAAACCCCACCCCCACCCCCATGGCCAGCACAAGACCCCCCAGGGCCCCTTCAATGGTTTTATTGGGACTGATCTGCCGGGACAACGGTCGTTTTCCATAATAGGAGCCGCAAAAAAAAGCGCCGGTGTCACTGGCTGCAACCATCAACCACAGCCACACAATCCACAATCCCCCTTTGTCCCCCCCCCGGATCAATACCAGAAAAGAGAGAAAAAATGGGACATACACCACCCCTTGAATCTGCGTTTCTATGGCCCGGAGAATATCAGAACCCGGGGCATACACCACCAGAACCAGCAAGGTCAGAATCAAAACATTTAGGGCCGGTGCCAGCAACATCAGTCCAAGGGAGCCATTGTGAGCCGCCACCATCATAAAAAAGGCAGTGATCCCTGAAATAAAGGCAACCCCGATATTACGTTTTTCCTTCACGTAATTGGGACATTTTCCCAGCACAGAAAAAATAAATGAATTTGTTTTTCCAGAGCAGCAACAGCCTTCCACGGCGTCTGTGATTTTTGGAGAGATCTCTGGTTCAGAGTCATCGCCGGGAACAAAATGGAGGGGATCAGGAAAGCCCCCCTGGCGATCCAAGGCATCCCCATGGACGGGGAGGGGGACAATGCAAAAATACTCCCGAAGTCCCAAAAGGGATATGACAAATACAAGTGAGGTAAACATCAAAGGGGTGCCCCGGAGGAGAATCAACAATAAAAGGGGCAACAGAACTATTGCGGTGAGCCATCGTTTGAGGAGCATTGGACCTTCCCGAATCTGCGATCACGTTTCTGGTAGTCCCTGATAATATCCATGAAAGCCTGATCCGTGAAATCAGGCCACAGGGTATCGGTAAAAAACAACTCGGCATAACCCGCCTGCCAGAGCATAAAATTACTCAACCGCTTCTCTCCGCTGGTGCGGATCACAATGTCCGGATCAGGGATGTCAGCGGTGTAAAGATGTTGGGATACAGTCTCTTCTGTAATACTATCCAGACCAAGGCTACCTGTTTTCACCTTTTCAGCCATAAGTTTCACAGCCCGGGTCATCTCTTCCCTGCCCCCATAACTCAATGCCAGATTAAGGCGCATGCCACTGTTGTTCCGGGTAAGGCGTATGGTTTCTTCCATGGCCCGGGCAACATCTTTGGGAAGCCGTTCCTTCTGCCCGATGACGTCCAATTGGATATCCTTGTCCATGAGGGTCTTACGTTCACCCGTTACAAACTTTTTCAACAAGGCCATCAAGGCTGCCACCTCGGCCCGGGGACGATCCCAGTTTTCCGTGGAAAAGGCGTAGAGGGTGAGTACCTTGATTCCCATTTTCCGGCACACCGTCACAATAGAACGAACCGTATCAGCACCTTTTTCATGGCCTCTGACACGGTTCATTAATTTCTTTTTTGCCCACCGTCCGTTCCCATCCATGATAATGGCCACATGAGCTGGCATCTTATCTGGATCCAGCCCATGGCATAAAACAGGGTCTGGGCTTTGCCCACCTTTATACTTCAAGAATTTCTTTCTCTTTTGCCAGGTAAATTTTGTCCACAGATTCTACATACGTATCTGTGAGTTCCTGGATCTGTTTTTGGCCATTAAAGCTATCATCCTCTGAAATATCACCGTCCTTTTGCAAGGATTTTAGATTCTCATTGGAGTCCCGCCGGATATTCCGGATGGCCACTTTAAACTCTTCGCAAACCTGGCTGGTATTTTTGGCAATATCCTTTCTCCGCTCCTCGGTGAGGGGGGGGATGGAAATACGCACAATTTTACCATCACTGGAGGGGGTCAAGCCCAGATTGGCCTTTAAAATACCCTTTTCCACCTCTTTGATGGCAGAGACATCCCAGGGTTGCACCGTGATAAGCCGACTTTCGGGAATGGCCACCGAGGCCATTTGGCTTAAAGGGGTTAAGGTACCGTAATAATCCACCTTTACACTGTCAAGCATGGTCATGGAAGCCCGTCCGGTGCGAACCCTTTTCATATCTATTACAAGGGCCTTCACCGTTTTATCCATGCGATCCTTTGTTTCTTGCAAGACTTCTTTTATCATATGCTTCCCCCCATATTTTTTTTTATATGAAAATGAAATGTCCAAGCACCCTCAGCAGAGCCCCCTCCGAT
>CAYSSE010000277.1:0-5334 GCA_964433355.1 uncultured Desulfocicer sp. | reverse complement strand
CAAATCCGATAATAAAGGCCGTCTTTAATTCGCTGATGACAAAGGCAGGAATGAGCGCAAATAGGGAAATTTCTTCACGGTTGGCCGGTTTTAATTTTTCAGACAGGCTGACAAACAAGGCCAGATCTTTTTCCCTGGTTTGTTTGAACATGAATTTTCGGATGGGTTTCAGCGCATTATCCATGGCAACTTTTTGGGAAATTTCTTCATTGAGATAGGGTTGGAGCGCTGTTGTATTTATTTTTTCCCCCACGGGCATCATGATGAAAATCGTCAAAAAAAGGGACAGTCCCGCAATAATCTGGTTGGAAGGGGTCTGTTGGGTACCCAGGGCCTGCCTGAGAAAGGCAAAGACAATCACCAGGCGGGTAAAAGAGGTCATTAATACCAGAATGGAGGGGGCAAGTGTCAAAACCGTTAAAAGAAAAACCGTTTGTAAAAGCACAGACACATCCCCAGGATCACCGCTTTTTTCAACACCGAGCTGCACCGAAGGAAAAATAAAATCCGCTGCCATGGACCGGGAACACAACAGGCACAGACAGCATAGAAAAAAAAGCGTTTTCCCCCATTGGGCCATCCTCAACTCACCCTCCTCCCCCATTTGATGTGCATCATTCCGGGCTGTTTTCATTGGGTTCCTTGAGTCTTGTGAGATAGTTAACACTGCCCGGGGCCACTCCCAGCACAATACGTTCACCGGATATCTCCACGACCTCTATTCTTTCTTTGGAAGAGAGATAAAATGCCCCCAGCCTTTTCATACCCAGCCCATCCTGTTTTTGTATTCCCAGATGCAGGAATCTTCGAATGAGATAAAGTACAAAGATCAAACAGGCAAGCACCATGGCAAGCATGACAGCGGTTCTTATGCCCATGCTGATCAGGCTGACATCCAAAATACGATCCACATTTCCCCCTATTATCGATAATACCTTTTGTACATTGACGGGGAACTCCAGGACAGGAGTGGCGCATTGGCATTATTTCCGGAAGGTGTTCACCCCTTGCTGCGATCAGTAAGTCCCATAAGCCAAACCTGATCCCATTTTTCAATCATTTACGCCAAAAACATATTATAAATCATATCCATTCAGCTTAAGGATTTCACCCGTTCAAGGGGACTTGCAATATCGGTGACACGGATACCATATTTTTCATCCACCACCACCACTTCCCCCCTGGCAACCAACTTTCCATTTACGCATATATCAAGGGTCTCTCCGGCGGGTTTATTTAGATCTATTATGGATCCTTGTCCCAGCTGAAGCAGGTTGTTCACAAGCATTTTGGTTCTTCCCAGTTCCACCGAGAGTTCAAGGGGAATATCCAGAATTAAATCAATATCATTTTTTTCTTTGGGTTTTGCATCGGTGTGTTCCACAGTATCTGTGGTATTTTCTGCTGTTTCGTCCTGGGACATAACCCCTTACTCCTTTTGAATACTTTCAGATATGCGTACGGCTTTATTATGGTTGCAAGCACCTGGAAACCCTTTAAATTTGGGTAAATTTTCAATTTTAATCACAATCGGATCAGAGGTTTTCTGATCCAGCATAATAACATCCTGGGCACTCAACGCCAGTAATTCACCGGCATTAATACATGCCGTTCCCAGTACACAGCTTACCTCCATGGTCACCTTCTGGAGTTTCTGCATCAAGGCTGCCTGCCAGACCTTATCAATTTCAAGGTTGTCATAACCAGATTTTTGTTTAAATTTTTCCTTTAAAGGTTCAATTGTGGCATAGGGGATGCAAAAAAAGATGTTCCCGGAGGTATTTGGCAGGGCAACAGAGAGGCGGGTGGCAATGACCATATCTTGGGGTTGAGTGATCTGGGTAAACTGCGGATCAATTTCCGAATGGGAAAAAATCATTTTTACCTCATGGACATCTTGCCACACCGCCTCCAATTCCTCAAGAATGATCCGACATATTTTTTCAATAATTCGAGATTCAATGGGCGTAAAGGCCCGTCCTTCCAACTTCCAGGGATTCAGCCCCTTTCCCCCAAAAAAAAATTCCACAAAGGAAAAAACCAGACGTCCCTCAAGAACCAGCAAGGCCGCGCCGCGCAGGGGAT
Organism: uncultured Desulfocicer sp.; assembly: GCA_964433355.1. Taxonomy (GTDB): domain Bacteria; phylum Desulfobacterota; class Desulfobacteria; order Desulfobacterales; family Desulfobacteraceae; genus Desulfocicer. The sequence goes on along the minus strand of CAYSSE010000277.1, from coordinate 3,249 downwards.
TAATTTTAAAAACATTAATACTGGCCGGCAGGGGAAGCGAACGACAGAATTCGTTAAATCGGATAAGCTCATTGGAAATAAGTTTAACATCAACATTTTTATTGGTTATACTGGAAAGTCTATCCCGCAAAAACCCCGTGAGTCGTTCGTTGATGACCTGAAAAGTGGGCAGATTCAAGGGGCCGGATTCCGAGGCAAAGTTATAAGTCGCTACCTCGTTATTCTCATTGGGCACATCGGTTTCTGTTTCTACGCTGCCCGCATCAATCCCCCCCAGAAGAGAATCAACTTCATCTTGTGATAAAACATTTGCCATGGTTTACCTATTGCACCACAAATTCAGTGAAGTAAATTTTCTTCACCATGGGCGCACCCAGAACCTGATTCACTCTCATGATGAGTTCTTGTTTTAATTGGATTTTGCCATCCACTGTTCCCAGTTCAATATAGGTTTTACTGGACAGTAATAACAGCACAGAATCGTTTATTAATGGCTTATATTGCTCAATTCCAGGTTTCTGCTCCTCTGAACCAATCCCCAGTATGATACCTACTTTTAAATATTTTTTACTCATGGCCGATTTTCCCATGAGATTTACAATATAGGTATCCAGGTTATAAATGACGGGGGTTGAATTAACATTAAACTTGGCAGGCGCTTCTTCACCCTCTTCTTTTGCTGCATCGCCTCCCCGGCCCAAAAGGGTCCAACCCACAAATCCACCGCCTCCTAATAAAAGGAGCAATAGTACAATAATAATAATTTTGATCAGGGGGCTCCCAGACGATGATTTTTCCTTGGGCTCCGCTTCTGCCATGAATCTCTCCTCATAAATATTTAAAAATAATATCCACCCGCCGGTTTTTTCTTCTGTTTTCCGGGGTGTTATTGGGAACCAGGGGACGCGATGCCCCATACCCCCCCACGGTAAAGCGTGCCGGGGAAAGACGTTTAATCTGCACAAAATAATCAAGAACAGCCATGGCTCTTTTCAATGAAAGTGTTCGGTTGGAGTCATACCCCCCTCCCTGGGTGGGCACACTGTCAGTGTGACCCACAATAACGATTTCATTGGCGCTCACTTCAATGGCCTCGGCAACGGTATCAAGAAAAGGCAGCATTTGTGATTTTATTTCGGCCCTCCCCGGGTGGAAAAACATTTCACCATGGAAGGACACTGAAATGCCTATATTGCCATCTTCAATGCTGGTAAGCTCATCTAATTTTTCCAGATCTTCTTTGGTGGTCTCAGGCTTCTTTGTGTTCCATGCGGGCATAAGCATCTTTCGCATTAAGTCATGATCCACCACCAGGAGATGCTCACTGGCAGTATAATTTTTTACAAAGGCAGCCAGTGTACTGACGCTTTGTTCGCTTCCCAACTCTAAAACTCCCGGAGCCCCATGAAACTGAGAAAAAGATTCCCTCAGCGCCTTTTTATCCATGGAAGACATGGTTAAAAGAAGCACAAAAAAGGTTAAAAGCAACATCACCAGATCGGCAAAGGTGGTCAGCCAGCCCTGGGTATCTGGCCCGGGATCCTCATCACGGTTTTTTCGGCTCCGGCCCATCAGTCAAAGATCCTGAAATCAAAAGTGTCAAAGGTGAAAATATTGGAGGGCTTTTTCTTGAATATCCGCTGAACCACCTCAGGCACATTGGTGTAAAGGATAATCTCCACCCTTTTATTCTGGGCCCTGGATAAAAGGGTAGAATTAGACACAATGGGATGATGTCCGGCCGCTCCCATCATCTCCAGACGCTCTGTTGAAATCTTCCCATTTAATCGAAAATAATCATACACGGCCATGGCCATGCGGGCAGAATATTCCCAATTGGTTTCAATCCCATTCCCCCTGTCCGGCGTTCCCTGGGTATGGCCAATTATTTCAATGGGATACGTACCCGTTTGAACAGCTACGCACAGGCGATTTAAAAGAAATTGGCAGGAAGAATTGATGGTCAGCGAATTCTTTTCAAAAAGAAAACCGCTGTTAATGCTAATTACCTCCCGGTCTTCCATGGGGGTAATGGTGATCTGTTTTGCCACGGATCTATCTTCAAGGCTTAAAACTTGATTAAAATCAATTTCTGAGTCCACCATGGGAGCCGAGATGGTCACGGATTCACCCGTTTTTGAGGAAGAATACCCCCCGGTAAAGCTGCCAAAGGCCCCCGTAATGGAGCCCAGAGCTTCGCGAATCCGTCGTTCATCCACCACAGCAAGGGAATTGAGCATGATAAAAAAGGTCAAAAGAATGAGAAACAGACTCACGGTCATTACAGGGCCAAGATCAACAGGCTCCTCATCCGCTTTTTTTTTCTTTTTTTTCATGGGGCCACCGCCCGTTGTTTGGGAGGCACAAAGGCGTTGAGTTTCTGTTCAAGAATTCGGGGATTATCTCCGTTGGAAAGGGAGATAACGCCAGTAACGGTCATCTCCTTGGTCAACATTTCCTCTTTACTCCGGGTTTTTAGTTTTCCCGCAATGGGCATACAGATGATGTTGGCCATGACAGAGCCATAAAAGGTGGTGAGCAGTGCCACGGCCATGGCAGGCCCAATGGAACTTGGGTCATCCATGCTCTGAAGCATCTGAACCAGTCCGATAAGGGTGCCGATCATCCCCATTGCTGGCGCATAGGTACCCATGGTGGTAAAAACTTCGGCCCCCAGTTGATGGCGACTTCTAATAAAATCCATCTCAATCTCAAGAAGGTTGCTGATTTCATCAGGCTCAAGGCCATCAATGGAGAGTTGCACTCCCTTGGACAAAAATTTATCATCAACCTCTTTAATATCACTCTCCAGGGACAATATGCCCTCTTTTCGAGATTTTGAGGAAAAAGCCATCAATCGTTGAATCAGTTGATCTGTATCGGATTTCTGGGTAAAGATAGCATTTCTGGCAACCCCTATCACTCCGATGACGTCCTTTAAGGGATAGTTGATCATTGTGGTTCCGATGGTCCCCCCCACAACAATCATTAAAGAAGGGACATTGATAAAAAGGCCCAACCCACTGCCCATGAATATCGCTATCAATACCAGCCCAAATGATGAAATAACGCCAAACAGGGTGGCAATATCCATAATCGCTCCTTTTAAATTATCAACGATTCACTATAAACATACATGGCAGTCACCACTGCCACAACCAATATTAAAAATGACATTATGCCGCCCCCCCCCCGACGGGCAATGGGCCCGGCCCGGGACCGTAGACGGCCCAATTGGCCGGTTCCTAT
>CAYSSE010000276.1:0-5353 GCA_964433355.1 uncultured Desulfocicer sp. | reverse complement strand
CTGCGGCCCACATAATGGTTCCGAATCATGGCCATTTCAAAGGGAATCCCCGACTCTTCGGCATAGCCAATGGCGGAATAGTTGCCAGAATCAGGAAAGGGCATGACCATATCGGCGTCCACTGGCGCTTCCTGGGCCAGGCGTTTCCCATGGGCCTTTCTCATCTGATAGACGTTTTTACCATAAATAGTGCTGTCCGGCCGTGAAAAATAAATGTATTCAAAAATACACAACGATTTTTTCACAATGGGAGTTTCGGGCATGATGCTGGTCACCCCGTCTTCATTGATAATAACGATTTCCCCGGGCTCAAGTTCCCTTACAAATTCTGCCTCAACCAGGTCAAAGGCGCAGGTTTCAGAGGCCAGCACATAGTGTCCGTTGAGCTTTCCCAGTGCCAGAGGACGAAAACTATTGGGATCTTTAACCCCAATCACCTCTCCTTTACAGGTGAGCAGCACAAAGGAGTAGGCCCCTTTGATTTTGGCCACAGCCTTTTGGATGGCTGTCACCACATCGCCCTGTTTCAGGTTTTTGATGAACAGATGAAGAAACACTTCACTGTCCATGGTGGTCTGGAAAATGGAACCGCTCTCTTCCAGCTCCTCCTTTAAGATATGGGCATTTACCAGGTTTCCGTTGTGGGCCACAGCATAGGCCCGTCCCCGGTGCTGCACCACAAAGGGCTGGGCATTGGTGAGATTGGAATCACCGGTGGTGGAGTACCGGACATGACCAATGGCACTGCCGCCACCGCCCTCAATTTTTTTTAAATCCTCTGTTTCAAAAATATCATGAACCAGGCCCATTCCCTTGTGGGAATAAATTTTATCTTTGTCCCGGGCCACAGAAATACCTGCACTCTCCTGGCCCCGATGCTGTAGGGCATAAAGGCCAAAATAGGTTAACTGGGCCGCTTCCGGATGCCGGTACAGACCAAATACACCACACTCGTCTCTGGGTCTTTCACTTTCAATGATCATACGTTGCCGCCTTGCATATGGTAGTCCTGTATGGCTATGACAGTAAGGGGCTCTTTTTTAAGGGCCTTGATTGCCTCACAAATGGTTTTGGCACCATCGGTGGTGGTTGCATAGGGAATTTTAAACCGAATGGCTGCCCGTCGAATTTCATAGCCATCCCGTTTGGTCTGGCTGTTGGAACCGGTGTTGAGAATAAGCTGAATCTCGCTGTTCTTCACGGCATCCACCACATGGGGACGGCCGGTGGAAACCTTTTCCACCACCTTTGCGGGAATGGAATTATCCTCCAAAAACATGGCGGTTCCCCGGGTGGCCAGAAGCTTAAATCCCATGTCATAAAAATCTTTGGCCACGGAAAGGGCGGCCATCTTGTCGCTGTCCTGGACACTGATGAACACATTGCCTTTAATGGGAAGATTTTGTCCGGCACCCAACTGGGCCTTGGCCACGGCGGCCCCCAGGTCCTTATCAATCCCCATTACCTCTCCTGTGGATTTCATCTCAGGTCCCAGCACCGGATCTACCTTGGCAAACCGATCAAAGGGCAACACCGCCTCCTTCACCGAATAATGGGAGGGGATCACCTGTTGGGTAAATCCCAATTCCGCCAGGGTTTTACCCAGCATCACCTTGGTGGCAAGCTTTGCCAGGGGAACCCCGGTGGCCTTGCTCACAAAAGGAACGGTGCGCGACGCCCGGGGATTGACCTCAATGACATACACTTTATCATCCATGATGCCAAACTGGATGTTCATCAACCCCACCACCTTGAGTTCCTTTGCCAGAGCTTTGGTTGCCCGGGTCATCTCATCAATGTGCTCCTCGGCAATGCTGTAAGGCGGCAGCACACAGGCGGAATCCCCGGAATGAATCCCGGCCTCCTCAATGTGCTCCATCATGCCGCCAATCACCGTGGTATTTCCATCGGAGATGGCATCCACATCCAACTCAAAGGCATCTTCCAAAAATTGATCTATGAGCACCGGATGATCTGGTGATGCAGATACGGCAAGGTCAAAATACCCCTCCAGCTCATCGGGGTCAAAAACAATTTTCATGGCCCGGCCTCCAAGAACAAAGGAGGGTCTTACCATGACGGGGTAGCCAATGGTTTCGGCAATTTTCCTTGCCTCATCAATGTTAACGGCAATGCCATTGGCGGGCTGGGCAATGTTAAGTTTTTTCAACATGGCCTGGAACAGATCTCTGTCCTCGGCCATGTCAATGCTCTCCGGTGTGGTACCAATGATGGGAACCCCGGCCTTTTTAAGAGCTGTGGCCAGATTTAAAGGGGTTTGTCCCCCAAATTGAACAATGACACCATCTGGTTTTTCCTTTTCAACGATATGAAGCACATCCTCCCGGGTCAACGGCTCAAAATAGAGTTTGTCCGAGGTGTCATAATCGGTGCTAACCGTCTCGGGGTTGCTGTTGACCATGATGCTCTCCACACCCTCTTCTCTCAGGGCAAAGGATGCCTGGACACAGCAATAATCAAACTCAATGCCCTGGCCGATGCGGTTGGGGCCGCCACCGAGGATCATCACCTTTTTCCGATCTGACACCCTGGCTTCACACTCTTTTTCGTAGGTGGAATAGTAATAAGGGGTGCTGGCCCGAAATTCAGCAGCACAGGTATCCACCAGCTTATACACGGGAACGATGCCAAGCTTTTTACGCAAAGACTCAACCTTTTCTTCGGCAATACCGGTGAGATGGGCCAGTTGGCAATCGGAAAATCCCATGCGTTTGGCCTTCTCCAGGGTCTCCTGGGAAATATCTTTACCGGCAAGGCGGATACGTTTTTCAAACTCCACAATCTGCTTCATCTGGTAAAGAAACCAGGGATCAATGCCGGTGAGTGAGTTGATGGTTTCCAGGGCCATGCCGTTTTCCATGGCATGTTTGATGAAAAACATTCGCTGGGAGTTGGGGGTGGCAAGCTTGTATTCAAGTTCGGTCTTGGACACGGTGCCCGGCAGGGGATCTTTTCCATCGCCACCAAACCCGAATCGACCGATCTCCAGGGAGCGAATGGCCTTTTGAAACGCCTCTTTAAAGGTTCTGCCAATGGCCATGGTTTCCCCCACGGATTTCATGGCCGTGGTGAGAATATCATCGGTCTCGGGGAATTTTTCAAAGGTCCACCGGGGGATCTTTATCACCACATAATCAATGGAGGGCTCAAAGCAGGCCAGCGTCTCGCCGGTGATATCGTTTTCAATTTCATCCAGAGTAAAGCCCACGGCAAGCTTGGCCGCAATCTTGGCAATGGGAAATCCTGTTGCCTTGGAGGCCAGGGCCGAACTTCTGGAAACCCGGGGGTTCATCTCCACAATGATCATCTCGCCATCTACGGGGTTGATGGCAAATTGAACATTACTTCCTCCGGTGTCCACCCCGATCTCCTGCATGATGGCAATGGAGGCATCCCGAAGCATCTGGTACTCTTTGTCCGAAAGTGTCTGGGCCGGGGCCACAGTGATGGAATCACCGGTGTGAACCCCCATGGCATCAATATTTTCAATGGAGCAGATGATCACCACATTGCCCACATGATCCCGCATGACCTCAAGCTCGTACTCTTTCCAGCCAAGGACAGACTCTTCCAACATCACCTGGGTGATGAAGCTTGCATCCAGCCCGCTTTTGGCTACTATGGCAAGCTCCTCGGGGTTGTAGGCCACACCGCCGCCGGTGCCCCCCAAGGTGAAGCTGGGCCGTACGATGATGGGAAATCCGATCTCTTGGGCCACCTGTTCCACCTCGTGCATGTTGGTGGCAAACCCGCTCTTGGGAATTCTAAGGCCAATTTTGTTCATGGCATCCCGGAACAACTCCCGGTCTTCGGCCTTATTAATGGCCTCCACAGAGGCACCGATCATCTCCACATTATATTTTTCCAACACCCCCATCTTGGCGGCTTCAATGGCGGTGTTCAATCCCGTTTGCCCCCCCAGGGTGGGTAAAAGGGCATCGGGACGCTCTTTTTCAATGACCTTGGCCACGGTCTCCGGGGTTACCGGTTCAATGTACACCCGGTCAGCGGTATCGGGGTCGGTCATGATGGTGGCCGGGTTGGAATTAATCAGCACCACCTCATAGCCCTCTTCCTTCAGGGCCTTGCAGGCCTGGGTGCCGGAGTAATCAAACTCACAGGCCTGGCTGATGATGATGGGGCCTGCTCCAATAATGAGAATCTTTTTAATGTCTGTACGTTTTGGCATTTTTACTTGTCCATCATCCCGGCAAATTGGTTAAAAAGATAGGCAGCATCGTGGGGCCCGGGTGAGGCTTCGGGATGATACTGCACCGCAAAGGCCTTGAGAGATTCATTTGATATACCTTCCAAGGAATCCTCATTGAGATTAATGTGGGTCATGGTGACCCCCTTTTCTCCCAATGTGTTCAGATCCACGGCAAACCCATGGTTCTGGGAAGTGATCTCCACCTTGCCTGTGGCAAGATTCTTCACGGGTTGATTTCCACCCCGATGACCAAATTTTATCTTGTGGGTTTTAGCCCCCATGGCAAGTCCCATAAGTTGCATGCCAAGACAGATACCAAACATGGGGCGGTATCCCAGAAGCTCCCGAATGGTATCAACGGCATAGCCCACAGGTTCAGGATCCCCAGGGCCGTTGGATAGAAATATGCCATCGGGTTCCAGGGCTCGAATGGTGGCAGCCGGGGTGGCGGCCGGAACCACAAACACTTCACAACCCACCTTTTCAAGGCACCTGATAATATTGTACTTAATACCAAAATCAAGGGCCACCACAGAATGTCGCTGGCCTTTGTGGCGCCACATGGACGCATCCAGAAGGGTGCAGTCGTTCATGTAATCCGGGCGATCTTCCCGCCAGAAATAGGGGGTTTTTGTGGTCACCCGATCCACCAAATTACAGCCCTCCATGGGGGTCACCTGTTTTGCTTTTTCCACAAGTGAAGCGGGATCAAGATCTGTGGTGGAGATCACCGCACGCATGGCCCCGGCATTTCGGATATGTCGCGTCAGCGCCCTGGTATCAAGGTCTTCAATGCCCAGCACTCCCTCTTTTTTAAGGTAATCTGCCAGGGTACCCGTGGATCGCCAGTTGCTGGGGATATCCACATACTCCCGGACAATCAGTGCAGATGCCTGGATTTTATCAGATTCCACATCTTCGGGGCATACCCCGTAATTACCCATCATGGGGCAGGTCATGGTCACCATCTGTCCGTGGTAGGAAGGGTCGGTAAGGATCTCCTGGTAGCCGGTCATACTGGTGTTAAACACCACTTCACCCCGGGCCTCTCCTGCACCTGTAAAACTTCGACAGGGAAATGTCCTGCCATCCTCAAGAGCCAATAACGCTTTCATAATCCTT
>CAYSSE010000275.1:0-5359 GCA_964433355.1 uncultured Desulfocicer sp. | reverse complement strand
AATACCAGGAGATATATTCCTCCCCTTCAAATTCTTCTTTCAATTCCTCTTCGGGTTGTCCAAAATAGTCTCTGCAATCGTCCATGGTGGCACCAAAACAAATTTCATTAAGGCCTATCCCGGGTTTGATTATGTATTCACTCATTTTGTCTGTATCCTTTTGTTTTAAAAACCCCATTATGGGATAATTGTTTTTAAATTAAGGCGCTTAACTATTACTGATAGTCAACCGCGTATCTCAGTATATGACATCAATAGAAGCATCGCATTGATATCGGTCAAGTTTTTCACACAAAACCATGGGTACACCATGCCATGGTTCCGGGGTACTGCCCTCAATCAAGCTTTGACAAACACCCCCATTTCAGGATAAATTTTGAACCATGAAATAAAAAGACATCAATCCAAATACAACAAAAAGGTTTGCCATGGCTCTAAAACCCTTTCAAGAAAAAATTATTCAGCAGTTGATTCAACAGGAAAACATGCTTTCAGAGCTCTACCAAACGTTTGCAGGCCAGTTTCCCACATATGAAAAATTCTGGAAGAATTTATCCCGGGAAGAAAAACGACACGCAAAATTGCTGGAGAAACTTTACGTTGCGGCCACGAGGGAAAAAATATTCTTTGACGAAGGCAAAATCAAAACAGTCACCTTAAATGTCTTTATCTCCCGGCTTGAGGATATTGTTAAAAAGGCAAAAAACCAGGAATACACTTTACCCGGTGCATTGACATGCGCCCTGGATTTTGAAACATCTTTGATTGAAAAAAATATTTTTACCCATTTTGATTCATTGAACGACAAGGTAAAAGGCACATTAAAAATACTGCAATCGGAAACCATGAATCATGTTGACCGGGTTCGAAAGGCCAAGGTAACATTAAGTTCCCACTGACCTTCCCGAGCATTTTGAAGATGACGCAACTTTCCGGGTTGAGTTGTCTTTGAGGGGGCATAAGAACCCCAAGGTCGCCCGGCTCAATTCAATGGCTGTGACAACACCGTAAAGGCTATTGAGCATCAACGCGATGCCTGTCGAAGCCATTTTAACGCCCTTTTGTCCTCTAACGGCCTGCTCCACATTCCGAACGCAGGCGGCACCGCTCATTCCTTCTATATTTAACTTTTTGTCTCAAATGCCATGATATGAACACACCTTGCAGATATACCCCGGAAAAATCATTGACAAACAATTTTTTATTTATTAAACATGGCTCATAATTCATCAGGAAGATGATGTTGTTGTTTTAAATTGAAAAAATCGAAATTGTTATTTGATTGAAGATAGAATCAATATCTTATGAATAATTTTGACCCAGAATAAAGCGTTTACAATTTTATACAAAGATGCAACCTGAAATGCGATAATTCCGTTTTTTGATTATCCCATGGGGTTGTGTTCACAGTGCCCGATAAAACAAGCCACGAAGGCAACATACAGATACAAAGTCTGTTATGCCTTCGTGGCTTTTTTTTTCGGGCATTTTTTTTAAAAAAGGAGACCCTGTTTCAATGAAACATAACATTTACCGTTTAATTTCAATATTTTCCATGATTTTTATCTGCCAGGTTTTCTGTGGGTTTTTGTGCCCGGATATGAATCTGGTATCAGCAAAAGAGAGGATGATTGAAAAAGATGACAATGGGGATGGGATCATTGACCGGAAAGCCTTTTTTAATGCAGACAAGCAACTCATCCGCCTTGAAATTGATGGGGAGGGAGATGCTGTGTTTGAACGGGTTCAGTACTATGAAAATGAAAAACTCATCCGCATTGAACGGGATCTTGATCTAAACGGGACTATGGACTGCATTGACCATTATAAAAATGAGAAAAGAACCCGACAGGAACAATTCAGCCCAAAGGGAAAACCACTGCAACGGACCCTTTTTAACACCCAGGGCCAGCCAGTTACCGTGAAAAAAGACACCGATGAAAACGGGTTTTTTGATCATTTTATCACCTATTCCAAGGGGATCATCGTCTCATCAAAACAGGATACAGATGGGGATGGTACCATCAATGTCCATATGATTTATCACAAGGGACTACCTGTAGAGGAAACAAGGGATGACAACGGAGACGGGATCATTGATGCCAAAATTTGGTTCGACGTCAAGGGGTCTCCCCAAAAAAGTACCCACGACCTTGACCAAGATGGAAAAATGGAGGTAACCCGCCGGTATAAAAAGGGGAACCTTGTATGCCAGGAGGAGGATAAAAACCTTGATGGTGTTGCTGATACCGTCCTGAAGGTGCGTAATGGCCATGCAGTATCCCGGGAAAAAGACACCAATCTGGATGGAAGAATGGATCAGCTTACCACCTTTACCAAGGGAACCCCAAGTTCCCGGATCCGGGATATGAACTTTGATGGTAAAAATGATTTTTTCTGTAAATTTGACGCAAAGGGCCGCCCCCTTGAAATCAAACAGGACAGGAAATTTTCCGGCACCATTGACAGTATCTCTCGTTTTAAAAACGGCGTAATGCAACAGGTCACATGGGATGCCAACCAAGATGGTCACTTTGAAACCACAAGCCATTATAAAAAGGGGAAAATGCACATACAGACCATGGACACCAACAAGGATAATCATCCAGACATCAAAATATTTTTTAATGCAAAAGAAGAAAAAGAGCGTGTGGAAACTGATTCCAACCACAATGGACACACAGACACCTGGCAGTATTACGCCCATGGATCACTCATCCGCATGGAAACCGACGAAAGTCGCAATGGAAAGGTAGATTGCAAGGTTTTTTATAAAAACAACCTGCGCCAAAAATTGATTCGAGACACCGACGACGACGGTTTTTTTGAACTGACCCAGATCTTCACCGATCCCGCATGGAGCATGGTGGTCACCCGGGATGACACCCGGGACGGCGTCCCTGAAGCCTCTTTTTATTATCAGGATGGCGTGCTTCGCCTGAAAGAAATTGATGAAACCCTGGATGGTCACATTGATTTCAGGGAGACATTCAACCAGGAAGGAAAACTGCTTCAGTGCATGGAAGATTCAGGTGGAACCGGAAAACTTGATATTACCTGGTTCTATGATGAAAATGAACAGGTTGTACGGGGGGAACATGACACCACGGGAAATAACCGGGTGGATACCTGGTATTTTTACGAACATGGCACGCTTCTCTTTGTTGAGGCCGATGAAAATGGCGATGGAAAGGCCGACATATGGGAAACCTATGATGAATCAGAGGCCCTGGTAAAACGGGAAAAAGACCTGGATTTTGACGGCACCGCCGATGTGACCCACATGGGCAATGATGCGGTATGATGGCCTTGAATACCTTAGCCCGTCGGCCCTTCTTTCACAAATCATCCCAGCTTAAATATTTAGATTGTGACGGTCATTAAGGAATGAGTCCTAAATAACTTTCCTAACTCGGGAGCGCGGGCGTCTCGCCCGCTCTGCAAATACTTAAAGCGAAGCGGGCGGGACGTCCGCGCTCCCAGATTTACCAAGGTGGGCAATGTTTTCAGAGAAATGGGCACGTTATTTAAAACCCATTCCTAAAAATGGATACCTCACCAATCCTAACCATAAAAGGGAACCAATATGACAAATTTTTTATCAATTGATTTTACCGCATTCATTACCAAAGGCGGCGTACTTGTTATTCCCATCCTGATCTGTTCCGTGCTGGCCTTTGCCATTTTTCTGGAGCGGTTGATTTATTATGCCCGGATGAGAAGCCGGGGAACCGGACTTGCCCAAGTCGTTGTCCAGTTGCTGGAACAGGAAAAAGATCAAGAAGCGCTGGATACAGCAGTCCAAAGCCGCTCGCCCATGGGAAGAGTTCTGACCCAGGCACTTGATGCCAAAGCCTGCGATCGAGAAACCCTGGAGACCGTCATTGTCAATGCCACGGAGGAAGAGGTCAGAGACCTTTCAACCCATATCCAGACCCTTGCCACCATCGGAAATATTGCCCCGCTTCTGGGACTTCTGGGCACCGTTATCGGAATGATCAAGGCGTTCATGGTCATCCAGGAAATGGGCGGCAAGGTCAATGCATCGGTGCTGGCAGGGGGTATCTGGGAGGCCATGCTGACCACCGCTCTCGGGCTTGCCGTAGCCCTTCCCACCATGGTTGCCCACAGTTATCTCATTGGCCATGTGGACAGGTATGAAGCCCGACTGCAAAGTGGTTCCGTGGCCTTCATCAAACGCATTGGGCAACGGCACAACAGGAGATAGTCATGCTGGTTCATCGAAAAAAACGCCCCAGATATGAAATCCAGGCCCCTTTGACATCTCTCATCGACATCGTGTTCATGCTGCTCATCTATTTCATGCTCACCACCAATTTCATGGTGGATGAAGGGATCAAGATAAAACTGCCCCAGGCAAGGGCCTCGGCCCCCCAGAAATCCGAAGAAATCACGGTTTATGTGGACAAGGAGGGTCAGGCCTGGCTCAATGAACGCCAAATTCCCCATGACCAATTATTTACCAGGTTAAAGGAGAAAATTGCCGGGGGCACGGATCGGTTGGTGATTGTAAAGGCAGATCGTTCGGTGATGCTAAACAAAGCCGTCAAGGTCATGGACATTGCAAAGGCGGCAGGCGCAGCAAAACTGTGCCTTGCAACGGAAAAGGACTTTTAGTGACTCATACAAAAAAGACTCAACAGGTGGGGTATGCACCTGAGCAAAATAAAAAAATGGTATTTTGGGCAACGCTGTGTGTGTCTCTGTTGCTTCATCTATGGATCTCTGTGCATATTTCACGGATTTACAGCTCTGAGAGCCCTGTTGTCATTGAGTTGACCATGAAAGACATATCAAAGCCCTTTGTCCGGAATATTCCCCGCCCCCGGATGAGACACCAGGCCCCCCGGATAACGGATATTAAAAAACAGGAAATTCGGGAAAGACGTATACCCCCCATAAAGATTCCCATGAATGAACCCCGGGTGGTTTCACCTGTCACTGAAGGGATTGCCGTTCCCCAAATTCCCCTGGCCGGGCCTGTTCCAGAATGCCGTGTGGCTGGAATGATCGGTTTTTCCGCCATGGAGGCACCATCTCCCTATTTCACGGAAAAAGATTATTTTGACATGATGCGCATGAAGATCGAAGGCAATAAAGTCTATCCGGAAAAGGCAAGACGTCTGCATCAGCAGGGAAATGTCCGGGTCTTTTTTATCATTGGTCCAGAGGGGGAAGTCCTTTCTTTAAAAATCGTCAAAGCCTCAAGATATCCGATGTTAAACCAGGCGGCGCTGAAAGCCGTGGAAAGATCCGCCCCCTTTTCCCGCCCCCCTTCATCTATTTTCAAGGGAGAAGTTAAGCTGGAATTAACCATACAGTTTGAACTGAGATGAAG
>CAYSSE010000274.1:0-5418 GCA_964433355.1 uncultured Desulfocicer sp. | reverse complement strand
GCTATTGGGTGGCGGTTCTTTTATTAAAAATCTGGAAGATACTTTGAACCGCAAACTTAGGCTTAAGAAACCGGGCCTAAAAAAAAGATAAGTAAGGTGTCCCCCGATCCTGCGAAAATATAATTGTACGGCATCTTCATGAATGCGGTGAATACCGGATGGGTCGCGGATGAAGACCCCGCCACTTTGGCAAAAATCAAAGAAGACGCCACGATTTTCAGCCCCCCTTGGATATTGTGGACGGTGCCGTCCGTATCTGCGACCCCTTTTTCCATGGCATTCTCACAGGGAAACACTGGTGTGGTAAATTTTTAAAAGATTATTTTCCCATTGACTGGTAAACAATTCAATTTTAAAGAAAAATTGTAGGCAAGGGCCTTACCGGTTTTTCCACAGGCATCCACACAATCTCCACAATTGGTACACTGGGCCAGAGACCAGCCATCTAAGCGTTTGGGGTTCAGATCCAGGGAACAGGCCCGCTGGCAGGGAAATGGGGCCTTATTTAAAACACATTTTTGGGGGGTGAAAATAATTTTAAGCCCAAAGGGGTTTAACTGCTTGATAACGGACAAGAGAACAGCTTGCGGACAAAACCACCGACACCAAAAGCGGGTTTGCAGTAAAAATTCCACCAACAAAACAGCTCCCATAAACCAAATGGCAGGGTGCAGTATTTTTTGCATAAAAAGGTATTGAAAAATATTGGAATATTGAAATGGCATTGACACTTGGTTTAAAATGGGCGCCTTGAAAAAAAAACAAACAATCAGGAAACCAGCGCAAAAGACTGCTAATTTTACTTCAAATCCTCTTTTGTGAATTTTTCTATTGCTGAATTTTTGGGGCCATACCCTGGAAGAAAAACAATTTATAAGCTCTGACAACAACCCAAAGGGACAAATCCAGGAGCAAAAAATAGTACCCAGGAAAAATGAAATGGCCAAGACCATTCCGGCTCCGATCAAAAGCCCAACGGGCAGGTAATGATTTTTAAGTATTACCTGAAAAACAGCCAGAGGATCTGAAAATGTCACCCCCCCAACATGGATGTTTAAAAAATTTCCCCAGATAAAGTTAAATCCAGCCTGGTTCAGCGTGGGAAGTATGATAAAAAGGGCTGCAACACCTATCTGAATAGCTCGTCGCCAAGTATGGATTTTTATCTTTTTCATTTCAATGCTCCTTTCTGGCATTGTTTATTACCTGATTACGAGCAAAAAGTCTCCAAATTATATATGGGGATATAGAAACATGACTCTTCTCCTTTTTTTGAATGAATACGGATGACCACATTTATCATCAAAATCGCAAATTTAATGTATGGCATATAGCCCCAGACAAGGGATCAACAGATTCAATATCCTCACCAGGTATTATCTAAAATATCGATTTGCAATAATGCTTTTTTCAATGTAGTTTGATTTTATTTTATTTTATTTTATACATAAACCATTAATATACCACCCGTTTGATTGTGATTAATCTAACGAGTAACAATAATCAATAAGGGTTATCTATGAACCTTTTCCCCATAATTCGCTGACATAAAAAGAGAGCTTGATCACAAAATTAGGTCAAGCATTACAATCGGCGAATCCATGGGCTCAGCCTAAAATCATGCAAGATTGAGCCATCCCAAAGGAGCTGATGTTGTGATCGAGCCTCAAAAAATTATTTCAATGGGAATGTAAATATAATGAAACGCAATATATATATACACACCCGGGTTGAGAAGGAGCTGGAACGTCTGAAAGACCAGGAAAATACACCGGGATTTGCTGCCGAAAAAGCCCATCAGATCATTAGATCTCTTGCAAGAGGAGATGCCTTGATCAATACGGGAAGACTCTCCAGAAAGGGAGATGCCCGCATCCCAAATTGTCTGAAATATGATCTTGGCAAAGGACATCGGCTGGTCTGTGTAAAAGAAAAAAATAATATTTACGTGTTGTTTGTCGGTAATCACGATAATTGCCACACCTGGCTGGATAAGCACCGGAGTCTCAGCATTAAAAACATCATGGATCAAATGCTTCCCTTTGGAGGGCGTTCCTTCCCGGCTCATGCCGTCCGTGCCCCCCATCCTATACATAGATTCCCTGAAACCGGGAGGATGAATGATCCATGGGGAGGAGAATATGAAGAAGCAGAGGTTCTGCCGACAGTTTCACAAAAGGATCTGAGAATTGTTTTCCAGGGAATTATCAATGCGTTCATGAGTAAAACCAAACCGACATCACCGGCTTTACTTCGAAGGCGGGGACAGATTTTTAAATCTGTCCCTACACACGGGCAAAGGTGACCCATGGCTAATTTTTACCCCGAAATTTAAATAAGATATAAAAATTACCATTAAAGGAATAAAAAATGACTGAAGACTATCGACCCATGTGGACGGATCTCGGACTGGATCTGGATGCCCACGACGCATTGCTGGACGTACTTGGAACCGCCTACAAAGATATCTACCTGACCCAGAAAAACCGACCGGAGGGAATGGCATATTTTGATTTTGTGATGAGTGAAGTCCATGGACTGCGCATCAAGGAACTCATGGATGAAAAGGCATCCGGCCGGAAAATAATCGGTTCCTACTGCGTCTTTGTTCCCGAAGAGATCGCCCTTGCCGCCAATGCCACCCTGGTGGGGCTGTGCTCCGGAGCGGATTTTGCCATGGAAGAGGTGGAGCAGTTGTTGCCCAGAAACACCTGTGCATTGATTAAATCCTCCTTTGGGTTCAAGCTTGGCAAGGTGTGCCCCTATCTTGAAAGTGCAGACATGGTTGTGGGTGAGAACACCTGCGATGGCAAGAAAAAAGCCTATGAATCCCTGGGTAATCTGGTGGACAATCTTTATGTCATGGATCTGCCCCAGATGAAAACCGAAAACGGAAAAGCCCTTCTCAAATCAGAGTATCTTCGATTCATGGAGGCTGTTGAGGCCCTTACCGGAGTCACCATTACAGCAGAATCTCTCAAATCCGCCATTGGCGTGGTCAATGCAAAACGGGCCGCCCTGCACCGGCTTTGTTCCCTGCGAAAGGCCGATCCCGCACCCATTTCCGGACTGGACGGCCTGTTGGCCAATCAGGTGTTTTTCTATGACAACCCGGCCCGGTTCACTGCATCGGTTCATAAAATATGCGACGAACTGGAAATCCGTATCCAGGAGAAAAAAGGGGCTTTCCCGGAAAAGACCCCGCGTATTCTGATTGCCGGATGTCCCCAGGCCGTGCCCAACTGGAAATTTCCCATGATCGTGGAGACATCCGGGGCCGTTATTGTGGGGGAAGAATCCTGTGTGGGAGAAAGAGGAACCCGCAACCTCACCGCTGATACCGGCAGCACTGTGGATGAAATGATGGATGCTCTGGTGGATCGCTATTTTCAGGTGGATTGCGCGATTTTCACACCCAATGATCAGCGTCTTTTGAACATCCAGGAGATGGCCGCCGCCTACAAAGCAGACGGAGTGATCCATTACGGTTTACAGTTCTGCCAGCCTTATATCATGGAATCCATCCCCGTGGAAAAAGCCCTGGAAGAAAAAGATATCCCCTGTCTTCGCATTGAAACTGACTACGGCATGGAAGATATGGGGCAGCTTAAAACCCGGGTGGAAGCATTTGTGGAACAGCTCAGATAGGACTATAGTGCCGGTCATATGACTTGACACCAAAAATTAACCTTAAAATTATATAAAACAATGAGTTATGATTCAAAAATAGTATCAGGTCATGTGACCGGCACTATAATTAGGAGATTATCATGCGTTTTGCCGGAATAGATATCGGATCTCGGAGCATTGAACTTGTGATTGTGGATGAATCCGGAAATATTTGCCATTCTGCCCAGGCGGATACAGGATTTGATCCCATGGGCGAAACAAAAAAGCTCATGGACGGCCTCCGGTACGACGGCATCATGGCCACCGGTTATGGGCGGAATCTTTTTGAAATTTCTTTTGAGGCTCCCACGGTGACAGAAATCAAGGCCCATGCCCGGGGAGCCCGGGCTTTTTTCCCCGACGCTGAAACCATTTTGGACATCGGGGGACAGGACAGCAAGGCCATTGCCCTGGCCCACAACGGGCGGGTGAAAAAATTTGAAATGAACGACCGCTGTGCTGCGGGTACCGGTAAATTCCTTGAAATTATGGCCCGGGCATTGGGATTTTCCATTGAGGAATTTGGCCCGGCAGCCCTTTCCGCCGCAAAGGATCTCCATATTTCCAGCATGTGTACGGTGTTTGCCGAGTCTGAAGTCACTTCCCTTATTGCCAAGGGCGAAAATCGCCAGGAGATTGCCCGGGGGCTTCACACCAGTGTCATCCGCCGGGCTGCCGGTATGCTCAACCGGGTCTCCGCCACAGGAGATATTGTTTTTACCGGCGGGGTGGCCAAGAATCCGTGCATGGTGGAATTGCTATCGGAAAGACTCAATCGAAAGATCAGGGTCTCTCCGGATCCCCAGATGAACGGGGCCTATGGGGCCGCCTTACTGGCTGTTGAGAATCAGGACAGTTGACCCACGGTGTCCGACTCCCCTGACCCCACCCCTTGAATAATCATCCCTCCGCAGATTGGCAGATGTTGTGACTAACCTTGTTGGTGTATTGTGAAATCTCAAGCGTTTTTGCTTGAAGTGATTTTAGGGGTTTGTTCTAATATCGGCCAGTCATCATAATTGATGACCCCACCCTAAGGTGGCCGATGTTGTGACCAAGCCCCGAAATAAGTACCCACACATATGTTTTCCGGTATTCCACAGCCATATGTCATTGATATTTATGTGTTTTATTTTGAAGGATATATGCCCGGGTACTTAGGTAAAGTGTTAATTTTATTGTTTTTTTTGCACGAAACCACCTATCAAAAAACCTTTAAATATCATAGTGATTAGCTTGCAATTCCGAGAATTGTTGGTTCTTTTATTAAAAATTTGGAGCATACTTTGAACCGCAAATTTAGGCTTCAGAAAACGGGCCTAAAAAAAAGATAAGTAAGGTGTCCCCCGATCCATTGCACAGCCAGACAGCCTTGTGGATGTTTATCAGGACTGTCTGGCAAAGCTTAATGGTAAGATTCTAAAAGTATTCCGCAAACCCTGTGGCAGGGAGTTCCTTTAGTGCGATATTATCCAGATCGGGGGACACCTTACTTAATTATTCCATAGATTGGGGGACACCTTCATAGATTGGGGGACACCTTACTTAATTATTCCATGGATCGGATGATACCTGAAGGGAACCCATTGGTTGACGGTTTTTTTATTAAAAGTCTGGCACATACTTTGGACTGCAAACTTAGGCTTAAGAAACCGGGCCTAAAAAAAAGATAAGTAAGGTGTCCCCCAATCTTAAAGGTGTCCCCCAATCTTATCACTTACGATCTTATCTCTTTGGATCTTGGGCCCC
>CAYSSE010000273.1:0-5426 GCA_964433355.1 uncultured Desulfocicer sp. | reverse complement strand
ATTTTTCTATGATATTTGCCCACCCGCCACTGCCGATACACATGCTTCGGCCAGGCATCATGATGCCAAGAAAATTTGATTCACACTGAATCTGCCCCACTGGAAATCCATGGATGGAAAATATATCAAGGGACTTTAATACCCGGCTGTCATAGCGGCATAACATGTTTTGATAACGGAGCAAGTCAGAAAGATTTGTCGCCAGGGCATTTCGTACCCTTTCGTTAGGTTGATCGGCAATAAGCCGTGCGGAAAGTTCCAGGCCAAGAAGCTGCCGGTGATTAAACATTTCACTGTAATAGGTGTAGCCCCAGCGATGCAGGCGATTTGTTTCGTCGCCACTCGGAATTTTGGATTCAGGAATATATTTTGAGTTGATACTGGATAAACGTTCTGACGCTTCTTCCGCCTTTGTAATATCTGCTTCATCTGGTGTTTTAAAAAATCGACCCTTATGGGACGGTTTACAAATAGGGCAATGATATTCCATGGCATACATGCGGTGCCTGGGAGCCCCCAGAGCGGGGTCTGGAAAACGATTTTCAGTGTTGCATTCAGGGCATTTGCAAAGGCCTCTTTTGGCAGGACCATTTGAGGTTAATTTAAAGGAACAATGGCCGCATTTACCTGGATTTTTTTTGTCTTCAACTTCGGTTAATTTTCCACAGTCAGAACATACAAATACATTTTTGGGATGCCGGGAACCAGCCGAAAGCATATAACCGGGAAATAGGTCGATCTCCTTTCCACATTGTTTGCAAGGTATGACTTTCACCCATAGAAAATATTTTACATGGGCATCTTTAGAGCCACAAAGTGTGCATTTAGTTTTGTGAAGATGCCCAATTTCTTTTTCAAGATTGTAGCAAAGCAGCTTGGCTGCTTCAGAATAATCATCCAGGTTAAGATGTTCAATTTCCTGTTTTACAATCCAATATGACATGGGGTTAATATCAAACCCTGTGACATCACAACCCACACGATTAGCCTCCAGAAGAGGAATCCCCCCCCCCATAAAGGGATCTGCAATATGAAGCCCTGGAAGGTTATTGGGGGTGTAATACACCTCCTGAAGGGGTTTGTCAGAGAATTCAGATAAAATAAGACCCCGAAACAATGTCCCGGGACGTCTGGCAAACCATTTATGAACAGCAATAATCGGACGGTAGTTTTGCTGAATCTGTTTCTCACGACGTGCAAGGTCTGCAATGAAGGGTATATCAAAATCTTTTTCGATCATCAGGGTGTTTGTTTACCTTTTAATATTTGGTGTAAGCCCTCCGCATCTTTTGGATGATCCAGTTAGGCGTTATTTGTAAACCCGGTGAAAAATTATTGGTTTAGGACCGCAGATGAAATAAGTTGACGAGTTTATCATATTTCTAATAGACATGTAACTACCATAAAAAACTAAACGCTGATCTGGAAATTAGGTTGCTGCCATTATAATGATCAGGCGGGCGTGTTGTCATCACCCGGGCTCTCTTCCATATCTTCATAGACATCATCTAAAAAGCGGGGGGTGCAGATGGCAAGGAAGATCAAATCTGTCTGGCCGATGTTGGTGATGCGTTGGGGGCACATGGGGGGAATCAGAACAATGTCACCGGGGCCGACCTTCCTGGGGGACAATTGGCCCACCTCCACCTCTCCCCTGCCATGGAGGATGTAATAACGCTCGGCGGTCTCCCGGAGTCGATGCCAGCAGGTGGTTACGCCGGGTGCCACCCTGGCCCTGGCAATGGAAATTTCCGGATCATCGGATGTGTTGGATAGTTCGGTAATATAACATTTTTCAGGAGTATAGAACTCATTTGTCAGATTATGGTGTTTAATGCTTTCCTGCAACAGCTCCTCCTGTCTGGTTATTCCTGTCCATCTGGCATCATTTCTATTTCAACCACTTTCTGGAACTGGCTGACCATGAAATAACGGTCCACCTTGACCCTGATACATTTTATGTATAAGTTTATCATCTTTTTAAAAAATTAAATTTCATTTAACATAAAAAGTATATACATCATATGGTGATGCTGATGTCGAGTAGTTTTAACGGCCATGGGAAACAGGAACTTGATTACAAACACCCTGAATGGCCGCCATACCTTTCTAAAAAAGGAGAAGTTCATATGCTCAGTCCCATTAAAATAGGTATCAGTTCATGTCTGCTGGGAAAGCAGGTCCGCTACGACGGTGGCCACAGCCATGACCGGTTTCTCACCCAGACCCTGGGTCTTTTTACCGAATATGTACCGGTGTGCCCCGAGGTGGATTGCGGCATGCCTATTCCCAGGGAGGCGGTGCGGTTGGTGGGAGATGCCAAGAATCCCCGATTGTTGACCCAGAAGACCGGCATTGACATGACCGATCAAATGAAAATCTGGATGGAAAAACGCCTTGACGATCTTGAGTCTGAAAACCTGTGTGGGTATATTTTTCGAAGTAAATCCCCCAGCAGCGGGTTGTATCGCATCCGGGTGTATGGGGATGATGGCGTGGTGAAAAGAAATGGTAGGGGCATTTTTGCAAGGGGATTCACGGAACGGTTTCCCCGGATTCCAGTGGAGGAAGCTGGCAGGCTCAATGATCCCAAACTGCGCGAAAATTTTATTGAAAATATATTTACCCTGAAGCGCTGGCGGGATCTCATTGCAACCGACAAAACCCTTGGGGGACTGGTGGGGTTTCATACCCGGAACAAGCTGTTACTCCTCTCCCATAATCAGGATCTCTACCGACAGATGGGAAAACTGGTGGCCAATGGAAAAAATATGAATCTGGAACAGTTGTTTGACACCTATGAAAAAACACTGCTTAAAGCCCTGAGCCTTATGAGCACATTGAAAAAAAATATCAATGTGCTCCAGCACATCATGGGATATTTCAAAAAAGTGCTGAACTCCGATGAAAAAAAGGAGCTGCAGACTCTTTTTGATCAGTACCGGGACGGATATGTGCCCCTCATCGTGCCCATCACGCTGATTCGGCATTATGTGTTAAAATACGATCAGCCCTGGCTAAAAATCCAGACTTATTTAAATCCCCATCCATTTGAACTCAAGTTGCGGAATTATTTTTAACTATCTCATGATTCGGGCATCCAGGGCCAGGACCCCCTTTTCATAGACCCGCACCGGATTGAGATCCAGCTCCTTGATGTCCGGATTTTCCATGACCAGACAAGACAGGTTCATGATGAGATCCACCAGGGCATCCACATCACAGGGGGCGGTCCCCCGGGCACCCGTGAGCAGTGGGTAACCCTTGAGTTCCATGATCATTTCCCGGGCATGGGTTCGGGTGAGGGGGGCCACCCGAAAGGCCGTGTCCTGCATGATTTCTGCAAAGATTCCGCCCATGCCCACCATAAGGGTGGGGCCGAATACCGGGTCATCCATGGCCCCCACAATGAGTTCCACCCCTTCGTTGGCCTGGTGACAGACCAGCATCCCCTCAATGACGGCATGGGGATGGGCCGCCTTGATCCGGGATTTCATGGCCTTACATTGCGTTTTCAAGGCCCGGGCATTTTTAATGTTGACACTGACACCACCGCTGTCACTCTTGTGAACCACATCCTTGGAGACCACTTTGAGCACCACGGGATAGCCCATGTCATCGGCAGCCGTTATCAGCTCGTCCAAATTATTGCTGAAATAATGGGGAGGGTAGGGGATTTGGTATTTTTCAATGAGATCCACGGCCTGGGGCTCCAGGAGAAAGTCAGCGGTTCCGGTATTTTTTTTGGTATCGCTGGTGGGGGCATCGGCAGAAAGTGCATCCATTTTTGTACCCTGAAACGGCTCACAATCAGGATTGACCTTATCATCGCATGTACCATGATCACAGGGAGATATCAGTATCGCTGAGCTGCCCGTCTGTTCATCAGCCGTGTTTCTTTGGAAACGGCCATATTCCATGGCTGCAGCAATGGCTTTCACGGCCCTTTCCGGCGTTGAAAAAACCGGCACCCCGGCCCGGTTCATGCGGGGCCGATCCATGGCTTCGTCTTCGGCACCGCCCATGTAAGAGATGGCAATGCCGGCCTTGATCTGTTTTTTAAGTTCAATGATCATCTCCCCGCCCCCTTCAATGGGATCGCCGAAATTGATGAGAAACACATCTGCCACATCATGTTTGTCCGCCACAAGGGCCACTTCCCGGAACTCATGGGCCCAGATGGCGGCAAGATCAATGGGATTGGTGTAGGAACCCAGGGGGGACAGGTTCAATGCCTTTACCTCATCCACAAAGGCCTGGGGAAGGGCGGGGACATCAATGCCCAGGGTTTCTGCTTCATCCACGGCAATTACCCCGATGCCCCCGGAGGAGGAGAGAATTAGCAACCGATTGCCCTGGGGTATCTCCATGGTGGACAACAATTTTCCATAATCGTAGAGATCCTGGAGATTGTCCACGGGGATGGCCCCATACTGACGGCAGGCGGCATGAAATACCTTGTGGGCTCCGGCCAGGGAGGCGGTGTGGGAGGCCACGGATTTTTCACCGGCACTGGATCTGCCGGATTTTAGAATCACCACCGGCTTTTTGGGAGTCACCCGTTGCAGTGCCTCTAAAAATCGTCTGCCATTTTTAACCCCTTCAAGGTAAAGTCCCATGGCCCTGACCGCATCGTCTTCTGCCAGAAATTCCATGAAATCTGACTCGCAGATGTCCACCTGATTGCCAAGATTAATGGTGGCACTGATGCCCAGTTGCTCTTTGTCCGCCCACTCGGCAAGGCCGTTGGTGAGGGACCCGCTCTGGGAGATGGTGGCAAAGGGACCCTGGTTTTTAATCACCGGGAAAAACTGGGCATTGAGTTTGTTGGGCATATATATGAACCCTTCAATGTTGGGGCCGATGATACGGACGTTGTTTTCCCTGGCAACAGCGATGAGTTCCTGTTGCAGATCGTCCCGGCCCACCTCCCGGTAACCGGCCGTGGTGATAACCACACCGGGGATGCCTTTTTTACCGGCATCCCGAATTACCTGGGGCACCACTTTTACCGGCACCAGAATTACGGCCACATCGGGCACTTCAGGCAGTTCCATCAATGAGGTGTAGGCCTGGAGACCTAAAATTTCACCCCCCTTGGGATTAATGGGATAGATTTTGCCTTGAAAGCCCCCCTTGATGATACAGTCCAATGTCATGAAACCATATTTGGAAGGATCGGCAGAGGCCCCCACCACGGCAATGGATTGGGCGTCAAACATCTGTCGGATGGTCTGGATGGTCTTGCTGTCATTTTTCATGGGAGTGGCTCCTGGGTTAAGGGTTTTATATGAAAGAGTAGGCGAGCCTAACATTCTTTCATGCTTCGTTGTGGGTAGACCGGGGCCAGAATACGGTCTGCCCGTGGCAGTTTTATATGAAAATGAAGTGTCCAAGTAGCCTCAGCAGAGCCCCCCCCCGATGGG
>CAYSSE010000272.1:1266-5431 GCA_964433355.1 uncultured Desulfocicer sp. | reverse complement strand
ATGAAGCCCCGTCCGGTGAAACCCCTTGAAACCGAGGGAGAAAAAGATTTTTACGACACCTATGTCAACTCCAGAACCGGTGCCATCCGGACATTAAAGAGCCGGTTTGAATCTTTGGAAAGACGCATTCGCCGCATGGAAGACACGGTGACCACCAGCGAGTTTGAGTGGGATCAGAAAATGAATAGCTGAACACTCAACTTTTTCCTTTCCCCAACCCCAGCGATAAGCCTCAATTGTTGAGAATAGTTATCACTTCTGCCTTTCTGAGTACACCCCCATCCTCTTTGTTTTTATAACCGTCCTTTATAATTTCAAGGATCACTTCATTTTCCAACCCGGGATCTTCCCGGGTTTCCAAAACCTTACAATATTCAATGGTCGCTTTATTGTCTGGAAACTCAATGGGAACAATGGATGAGGCACTGAAATGGCGACGTAATTTTTTATGTATTGAACGAATATTACGGCCTAACATTTTTGAAGTTTTATCCAGGGTGTCTTTCTTGGCTTCAAGATTCTTTTCTATGAAGGCCAGTGCATCCATGATCTCAAGAAGGTTCAGCAAAGATGCTTTCTCTTTTTTCTGAAACAATGCCTCCTTTTGAACCAATGTTTGTTTTAATTCAGCAATGGTTATCTGAAATGTGATCAGTTTTTCTCTTAACGCATCTTTTTCCGATGGCGAAGAAGAATCCTCAATCATGAGTATCCTCAAAAAGGGAAAGATATTCCAATGAAACGCCATCACCCCCATCTGAGGGATGGTGCATATCCGCTGTATTTTTTATCTCTTCAAGCAAGTTTTTTTTTGCATTGTTAAGGTCAACAAAATACAAAAATTCATGGCATGCCCGGATAACAGGATCCAAAAGCATCTGTTGGGCCTGGGCAATCTCCTTGGTGGCGTATTTCCTGGTACGCATGGTAAGGGCAACCGCCTGGATCACCTCTTTATTGGAAACATTTTTATCAACGGACAGGATTTTATAAGGATTCATAAAAAATCGGCACGCCCCCCAGAGTCGTCAGCCCAGAGGACGGAATTTACCGCCTCCATTTTGCTATCTTAATAACAGTTTATTATTTAATTCGGTCAATCTCTGCCTGGATTTTTCGTCTTAAGGGATGGCTTGCATCAACGATCAAAACGGAATTGATAAAATCATTGAAATAAACAAGTTTAGCTGCGTTGCTCACATCAATTTTCGTTTGTTTAAAATCATCAATAATTTCATCCATAAAATTAAAAAAATTATCATAAACTTCAGAATATACCGAATCCGCAGTGAGCCTTGCCGCCTTGTTCAGCTTGTGTCTGCTTATTGCAGAGTAAATTTCTTCAGTCTCAAGTTCAATGCATGTCTGCTCCAGTGTTTCATAGGCCAATTCATTATGTTCATCAAGATTAAGGGCTTTTTCAAGGGCGACCTTCACCTGTTTATTATTTATTTTTTTAGCATTATACCGCTGGATGGCAGATTGCGCCATCATAAAGGAAAGGGCTTTACCCACCAAATCCGAAGGGTGCTGTTTATGTAAATACAAAAGCAATTCTTCATGAAGAAGTAGTTGATCTCCACCATATTGAAGCATTAAATCGGAAAACTCTTCTTCAATGGACGGAACAGAAGCAAACAGTTCAGGGGTGGATCTGAAGTATTTAAGAAAGGATCTATCTTCGTTTTTAATGGCAATAAATCCATAGGCAAACTGCACAACACGGGAGACATAATCAAAAAACTCATCACTTTCATTTTTTGTGTCCATGGCATCAATGTATTCCATGGCCTTTTCATGTTGTCCGGTCCTTAATGCGTACATCGCTTCGCTGGCCCGGGAATAGTATCCCCCGGTTTCCAGATAATGGGATTCACTCTTAAAATAATTCCGATTTGCCCGTATTAAATTTAAAATGGCAGTAAAAGATCCTGAAATCAATGCATATCCCGGGGTGCAGATGGGACAGGTCTCTTCTGGCTGTTGCTTTGAAATAAAAGAAAGATCATTGATCAGTTTTTTTTCAATGTCAAGATACGCTGCTGCCTGCTTGGTATTTTGAAGATCCCCATACCCATTAATCCGCTGTTCGGCCATGCGAATGAGTTTTTGCTGGATTTTATTTTGGACATCCGGATCATTGGAAAACCCATCTGATATCTGCCTGGAATAAATTGCTGTGAGCCAATAGGTCATCATTGGGGTCAAAAAATCCACCTGATCCTGGGAAAGATGATAATAACATTTGGCATGAAGGGCAAGTAGCTCTGGATCAACAACGGTGGGCATCTCTTCCAAAAGTTCTGCAACACCCATGTAATTTTCCTGTTCCCAGAACTCTTCCACCCAAAGAAGCCTGTAGTATTCACACACCTTCCCAAGGGCAGAGACATGGGCCTGCCCCTTACTGCCAAGGCTTTGGGCTGTGCTAAGAAGTAACTGTGCATCATGGAGGCAGACCTTCACGTCAGTGGCCTTTTTCAGCCCCTCATAAACCGCTGAACAGGCAAGTTCAAACAGCACTTCCTTTTGCTGAACAAATCGGGGATCATTGATATCAAGCTGTGCCCACTGCTCCATGGCCCTGCAATAATGATGGCTCTTTGCCAGGGCAAGTCCCCAAGCGTAAATATCCTCGGGCCCTG
Organism: uncultured Desulfocicer sp.; assembly: GCA_964433355.1. Taxonomy (GTDB): domain Bacteria; phylum Desulfobacterota; class Desulfobacteria; order Desulfobacterales; family Desulfobacteraceae; genus Desulfocicer. Next base: position 2,786 of record CAYSSE010000272.1, on the reverse strand, counting down.
GATGATCCAGCCGCTCAAATTGCCCTAAAGCCACTTCATACTGTTCCGCCTTGACAAGGCTCAACGCATTTTTCCCAAGGAATTCTTGTTCACCGGTCTCTTCCCATGCCCGGGCATAAAGCGCGGCAGCCCCGGCATAGTCATGGGCATTTACTGCTGCTTGTGCAGCATCCCCCCTCTTTTCCAGCGTCAACCTGTCCTGGAGTTCTTTGATTTTATCCATGAGTGACGCGTCAGGCACCAGTTCATTGGCATCCTGGAAAAAATCAATGGCCTGGGACAAATCCTCATTTTGTACGGCTTTATAGCCATCCTTGATAAGTTGGCGGGCCTTTACGCTTCGGGTCTCTTTGCGACACACCGTAAGTTTTTGATCAATATCAGCATGATCAATTTTATTCCGGATCTTGAGAAACTCTTTTTCAGCCAGCAGAAAATTACCGGCATTGAATAATTTTTCAGCCCGGCGCAAAATGGTTTCAGCTTTATTTTTTTTCTTTGCCATTGTTACTCCAGAAAAATTCCTATGGTTTGTCCAATTTCAGGGAACACATCTTCAACAAAGCACCTTTTGGATTTCGGGCAGTACCGTTCTGTAACGGAAGCCCTTGTATCACCGGGTCGAAGGGTATATTTCCAGTATCTTCTATTCTTTTTCATGGCAGTGATTTTTTTATAAATCCGGGAAACCTGACGTTTATCACACAAATAACGAAGCGTATCCCGGCCGCTGATGTCAAATATTCCAAGATCTGGATTGTGTTCCAGCAATACCGGGTAGTATATTCCCCGCCCGTAAAATGCTTGGGAAATATCCCACAGGGTGTCATTCTCTTTTGCCCTGTAAGTTTTAAAACAGAGAGAGGATGGGGGTAAAGCGAGTTGATTCCCGGAAGGCTCGTCTTGGGTTGTGGGTATTTCCGGCTGATCGGGTTCATCATCTTCATCCATTACTTCCCCGGCATCCCCTGTTGGGAGATTTAATGCACCGTCCTCCATGCCCCCGGCACTTGCCACTTTCATCCCCATATCTCCATCATCTGCCAGGGACTCTTCCAATTGCCTGGTATCTGCCGCAGCCACAATGAGCACGGTTTCCTGCATCATGGCAATATCATTCAGTTGCACCCCATTTTTCTGCAATAAATCGTACACGTCTTGTGCCTGATTTTCCAAGACCCCCAGTTTTATGGAGAGGGCTTTCAGTCGATCATGGTTCACAGCGGATTCTCTTTCCCGAGGGGCTATGGCCTGGCTTACAAAGACCCCATTTTGTTGTATCATATTTTTCATTTCAGAAAAATTATGAGAAAGATATCCAAAAAAAGTGACCATGATCAACAAAAAAGTGACGGCGGCAGCTAAAGGCCACATCCATGGAAATTTATCTCTGCCCCCCCCTTGGCCGTCTGCATATGCATTTTGCTGATTTCCCCATGTTTCATCTTCCGGCAAGGTATGAACCGGATGCCCGGATGCCTGGGACAAGTCCATCCGGGACTCCTGCTTTGGTTCCTGCT
>CAYSSE010000272.1:0-1166 GCA_964433355.1 uncultured Desulfocicer sp. | reverse complement strand
CTGCTTTTTTTCCTGCTTTTTTTCCTGCAATTCATCCAAAAGCTTGAAACAGACCAGATCAGAATCGCATTGGGGGCAGCTATCCCTTTCCCGGGGGATATGTTCAAAATGACAAATAGGGCAGGTTATTTCCAGTAACATTTACCGAGTTATGCCTTTTTCAATAATGCCGGTTCGTTGATCATATTTGTTCAACACCATGTGTACCTCGGGCATTATTTCATCAAGCATGGGGGCCAGAGTCTGTGCCTCGTTCTTGTTGTGATCAACGTTATCCATTATGGCTGAAACGGCATTGTGAAATTTTGACGCCCGGGGAGGCTCATGCATATCACATAGCCGTGCTGCCTTCATGATGAGATTTACCATATTGAGAAGTGGAAAGTCATCTATACATTTGTCCAAATTCTCACGGGCCTTGACATTCTGCTCATAGGTTCCGGTGAGATTCATCTCTTTAAGAATATCGATCTTCTTTTGCAGCCGGGATATTTCTTTGGGAGACAACACCATTCCAAACTTTGAAATAAGACCTTCCGCGTACCACATCAATGGGTAACAGTCTATTCTTTCCCGGGCCATCCGTTTTGTTTTATCAAGACTCATCTCCACAGAATTGTACACCGATTCCTTTACCTTGCCGGTGTTCCCATCAATCAACCCATGGATATTCTTCACCATGACCACAATACGGGCTGTCATATCATCAATGGTGTAATCGCTGTACTTCTTTTCATTGGCATCGTTGATCATCTCTTCCAGGGCCATAAAGAGTTTTTCATCTGCTTGCCCCCGGGACAGAGTTCGGGTGAGTTCAAGCCCGGGAAGTCCTTGAATGGCGGCTGAAACCGCAACCAAGTTGTTTTCGTCAATGTGTAACGTCACATCAATTTGCAATGGCTGTCCCGGATTTTCTTTCTGAAACGCATAAAAAGCGTCCATATTACTGTTTTTATCAATGCCCAGCCAGAAATCACCAATGGACTCTTCCACAGTGTTCACACTATTAAAAAATTTCATGTGAACCAACTCCTGGGACAACGCCACCAACTTAAAGGTCTCGGTACGTTCACATGGAAGGGGGGTATTTTTTTCAACAAACAGGTATTTTTCACCATTTTCAAGGGCCACATAATATTCATGGGCTGTGGAATGGACGATATCCA
>CAYSSE010000271.1:3604-5481 GCA_964433355.1 uncultured Desulfocicer sp. | reverse complement strand
ATCATCCTGCCCCATGGCGTGCTGTTCCGTGGCGGGGCCGAGGCAAAAATCAGACGTAAACTTTTAAAAGATGGCAATATTGACACGGTGATTGGCCTGCCCGCCAAGTTGTTTTTTTCCACCGGCATTCCGGTTTGTATTCTGGTATTAAAAAAGTGCAAAAAACCTGATGATGTGCTGTTTATAAATGCCAGTGAGTATTTTGAGAAAGGTAAACGCCAAAACCTGTTATTGCCGGAGCAATAGAAAAAATTGTGGATACCTACCAACACCGCAAAGAGGAAAAACGCTATTCTCGTTGCGTCTCCATGGAAGAGATTGAAAAGAACGATTACAACCTGAATATATCTCGTTATATCAGCACAGCCAAGCCAGAGAAAATAATTAAACTTGATGAAGTCTATAAAAAAATGGTTGATTTAGAGAAAGAGATAACAATGGCCAAGAATAAACATAATGAATATCTCAAAGAGCTTGGATTACCTTTATTGCCTTAGTCTTAAAAACAGGTGTTGTCAGAATCCTGGGCAATCAAAAAAATTCGGAGGCATACTTGGATGAATGAACGGTTAGTCATATCAACAATTAATTTAAAAAAATTTAAAAATTTGAAATTTGCCCCGAATGGACTGAAACTGAACGATCTCAACATTCTGATAGGCCCAAACGGGTCGGGAAAAAGCAATCTATTAAGTATTATAAATTTTATAAGCCAGGCAACACTCCAGGGGAAGGATCAATCTTCCGATCTTTCGGAGTTTGAAAGAGCCGTTATAGAACTGGGAGATAGCATGATTATTGACGGCACCCTTGATCTCCCGGATATCCTCAGTATTGAGTGTGAGTTTGCCTGTCTTCACAATCCAGATACAGTGTATTCCCTTGTACTTGACATATTGGTTAAAGGAAGAGCAGGTCTCTCACCTGTCATTAAACGTGAAATTCTTTCCCAGCCTGATGTGAAAAAGGATAAAGAGCACCCTTTTTATTTTTACAAGGCACATGATTTGGAGAGCGGAAAAGGCGTTGTGTCGGCATACAACTTACCACCGGGAGGTCAAACACATTTTGAGGAGCTGGAATCCATACCGGCCAACAAGTTGCTTTTTTCAACCATTCCAGAACTGCTTGAAAAAACGTCCCTTTCTCCAGAACAAACCCCTGTTTATGAAATTCGCAGAAAGCTTGCAGATACCATCTCTGGTTGGCGGTTCTACAACGCCAACGAAATGAACCTCAAAGAAATTCGTGAATCAGAACCTAAAATTACTGGCCATACTGAAACCTATCTTTTGCCGTCAGGAAAAAATTTGCCCTCAGTTTTTGACAGTTTATGCCAGTTTGATTTCACCTTTGAAGAAATTATCAATCAGGAATTGAGAAAAATTCTTCCCGCTTCAAGGAAAATCAGAGCGGTTCGATCCGGCCGGTTAAGGCTCATGATAGAGTGGCACCTTGAAGGTATAACCAATGGCCTTCATTTAAGCGATATGTCAGACGGTACGGTTCGAATGCTATGCTGGGCGTTGATTTTGTTGTCCCCTAAACCGCCAACCCTGATTGTCCTTGATGAACCCGAAGTCGGGCTTCACCCGGCATGGATGAAAACTCTGGCCCAATGGATAATAACTGCCTCACAAAAAGCCCAGGTTATTATCAGCACTCATAGCCCCGACCTTCTGGATCATTTCACCGACCAGTATCAAAATGTTGTTTGCTTTAATACCGAAGGCAGAAATCATTTTAGCCCCAGAACATTACCCGAACACCTCCTGAAAGAGAAGCTGAAAGAGGAGTGGGAGTTAGGAGATTTGTACCGGGTTGGCGATCCGGCAGTTGGGGGGTGGCCGTGGTAATCTGGGTGTTTGCAGGGGGAG
>CAYSSE010000271.1:0-3504 GCA_964433355.1 uncultured Desulfocicer sp. | reverse complement strand
TATATATGCTAAATGAGGATTAGATGATGAACCGATATTTTTACTTTTTTATATTTATGTTTACTTTTTTTGGCGGCTTTTATTTTACAAAGTCTGCTGATGGGGAGTGTACGTAAAATATCGGAAGATATATTGTGAATACAAACCATGGGCGGACTGAGAATTCAGTGAATCCATGGTTTTTTTTATTTTAGGGGCTGTGGGTTTATACCTTCAGCCCCTTTTTTTAGGCGGGCTTGGGATGGTGTGGCTTCTGTTTTTCCTGGGTCTGGATGTTAAGGGATGTGCGTTGTCCGGCAATCCGGCCTGCTTTAAAGGGGCCTGGTTTCAGTTGCAGTCCCAGCTTTTTGGTTTTACTTCACATTTTAGTGTCCTTTGGTAACTCTTTAATGGCTTTTTACTCTTTTGGGGGAGTGATACCCTAAAAATTGGAATTATCAATTTTTATAAGTGTGAGCGGTCAATGAAGATGAGCGTATTTTTAGTAAATACTTAAATTAAGGAGATTGTTCAAATGGTGTTGCGAAAAACCACAATCGTTGTTCTGGTGATGTTGATGTGTCTCTCCCCGGCGATCCTGCTGGCCAAAACCGTGTATAAGGTGGGGGGGATATTTTCCTCAACGGGAAGGGCCTCCTTTCTGGGGGATCCAGAAAAGAAAACCATGGAGATGATGGTTGAGAAAATCAATGCCGCCGGTGGCATTGACGGTCACATGCTCGAAGCCGTGATCTATGATTCCGAAGGTGATCCTGCCAAGGCTGTGAGTGCCGTGAATAAGCTGATCCACAAGGATAAAGTCCTTGCCATTATCGGGCCTTCAACCACCCCCACCACCTTGGCCATTGTAAATTTTGTGGAGCGTGCCCAGGTGCCCCTCATTAGCTGTGCTGCCGGGGTGAAAATCACCTCTCCGGTGAAACCCTGGGTATTTAAAACAGCCCAGAGTGATCTTCTGGCCGTGGCAGCGGTGTATAAACACATCCAGGCCCAGGGTATTAAAAAAATCGGTATTATCACCGTGTCCAATTCCTTTGGCGAGAGTGGTAAAGCACAATTGCTGGCCCAGGCCGCAGATTTTGGCATTGAGGTGGTAAAGGCGGAAAGTTTTGGTGCCAAGGATACGGATACCACGGCCCAGCTAACCAAGATTAAATCTGCTGCCCCCGAGGCCATTGTGTGCTGGGGTACCAATCCCGGGCCTGCAGTGGTGGCGAAAAATGTAAAGCAGCTTAAACTTGATATGCCCCTTTACCAGAGCCATGGCGTGGCCTCACCGAAATTCATTGAGCTTGCCGGTGATGCCGCCGAAGGCATTATTCTTCCCACGGGAAAAATTCTTGTCACCGGACTTCTGGCAGACGAGGATGTTCAGAAGAAAATTCTGGAAGGCTATCAGGCTGATTACAAAGCCAAATATAAAGGAAATGTTTCCGGGTTTGGCGGATATGCCTTTGATGCGGTTAACATCCTTGCCAAGGCCTTAAAGGGCAGTGGTGGCGATAAAACTAAAATTCGCCAGGCCCTGGAATCCATGAAAAATCATGTGGGTGCCACGGGTGAATTTAATTTTTCTGCCCAGGATCACAATGGGCTTTCTCCTGATGCCTTTGTCATGGTGGAGATCAAGGGTGGTACCTGGACGTTGATTCAATAAAATCAAATCTTTAATTGTTGATCATTGGCCCCTGATTGTTGCAATCACGGGGCCAATGGTTTATTAAAACGTGATACTCACGTTTTTTATGAAAAATAGACAGGAAACGCTATGCAGGAGATCATTCAGTATCTTTTTTCAGGTATTACCACCGGAGCCATCTATGCGGTGATTGCTGTGGGGCTCTCCATGCTCTACAGCTCCACGGAGTTGATCAACTTTGCCCATGGTGAATTTGTCATGGTGGGTGCCATGGCCATTGTGACCCTGTGGGTTCATATGGCCCTGCCTCTTCCTGTGGCCTTTATCGGGGCTGTGGCCCTGGGCTGCTGCATGGGACTTTTGTTTGAACGTTTTGCCATCCGCACCGCCAAAAATCCCCAGCCCATTGTGCTGGTGATCATCACCGTGGGTGCCTCCATCTTTTTAAGGGGGGTGGCCATGATTGTGTGGGGCAAAGATCCCTTCAGCGTTCCCTCTTTTTCCAGTCACGAATCCATAGAAATCGCAGGGGCTGCTCTGCTGCCCCAGAGTATCTGGATTGTGGGGGCTGCGGTTTTGCTTGCCGGAGGCATCCATTTTTTCCTTAAAAAAACCCTGACAGGCAAAGCCATGGTGGCCTGTGCCGTCAATAAAAAGGCGGCCTGGCTCACGGGAATTCCATCGGAGAAAATGGGGATACTGGCCTTTGCCATCAGCACGGGAAGTGGTGCCGTTGCCGGTATATTTATCGCGCCCATCACCATGAGCAGCTACGACATGGGCACCATGCTGGGCCTCAAGGGGTTTTGTGCCGCCATGATCGGTGGCCTTGGCAGTTTATGGGGAGCGTTTGCCGGTGGTATTTTGTTAGGGGTTCTGGAATCTCTGGGGGCGGGATTGATCTCTTCGGGCTTAAAGGATGCCATCGCCTTTATTCTGCTATTGTTAATTCTTTACATCTGTCCCGGGGGACTGTTTTCGGCAAAAGAGGCAAAACGATTTTAAATTATGGATGATAATAGAAAAAAGAACTTGGTTGAAAATGCGATTTTCCTTTTGATCATCCTGGGATGCGGGGTGATGGTGGAAAATACCTATTACCTTCAGATTATGACCTTTATCGGTATTAATACGCTGCTGGCATTGGGTTTGAACATGCTCATGGGATATGCAGGGCAGGTGTCTCTGGGGCATGCGGCGTTTTACGGCATCGGCGCTTACACCACCGCTATTCTTTCCGGGACATATGGCATTTCTCCCTGGCTGGCCCTGGTGTGTGCCGTGGCCTGTGCCGTATTCATAGCCTTTATTGTGGGTCTGCCCACCTTAAAACTTTCGGGTTATTATCTGGGTATGGGCACATTGGGATTTGGCATGATCGTCAATATCGTGTTCCGGGAGTGGAGTACAGTCACCGGTGGCTCTTCGGGCTTTGTGGGTATTCCCATGCTGGAGCTGGGCTCCATCTCTTTTGTGTCCGGCAAAAATTATTTTTTTTTAGTGTGGATGGTGGTGCTGGTGGCCATTATTTTGTGCCGCAGGATTCTATCCTCCCGTATGGGAAGGGCCTTACGTTCCATCCATGATGGAGAGAATGCCTCCCTTGCCGTGGGGGTGAACACCCATTTTTTAAAGTTGCAAATTTTCATGTTCAGTGCCGCCCTGGGAGCGGTTGCAGGTTTTTTATATGCCCATTTCGTCATGTTCATCAGCCCGGGATCATTTGGTTTCATGGTGTCAGTGAAGATGGTCACCATGGTGGTCATAGGGGGCATGGCAAGTGTCTGGGGTGCACTTCTGGGGGCATCTCTTCTGACCCTTCTTCCCGAGGTTCTCCACAGTTTTGCCGAGTATGAAATGATTAT
>CAYSSE010000270.1:0-5500 GCA_964433355.1 uncultured Desulfocicer sp. | reverse complement strand
ACATCCCCTTTATTTTTAAAGCCTCCTTTGACAAGGCCAATAGAACCGCCTTTGATGCCTTCAGGGGGCCTGGCATGGATGAGGGGCTTGAAATCCTCAAAAAAATAAAACAAGATCTGGGCGTAAAAGTTATCTCCGATGTCCACTTGCCAGAACAGGCAGAAAAAGCAGCTAAGATTCTTGATTTTATTCAGATTCCAGCCTTTTTATGTCGTCAGACAGATCTCATTGTGGCGGCAGCCCGCACAGGCAAACCGGTGAACATCAAAAAAGGACAGTTTCTTGCCCCCTGGGATTGTAAAAATATCATAGAAAAAGCCCGGTCTGCCGGGTGCCAACAGGTGAGCATCACCGAACGGGGCACAAGCTTTGGATACAACAACCTGGTGGTGGACTTCCGGGGTATTGGGATCATCCAGGAGATGGGGGTGCCTGTTATTTTTGATGCCACCCACAGCGTTCAACTGCCCGGTGGCAAGGGGAATGCATCGGCTGGAGAAAGAAAATTTGCCCCCACCCTGGCCCGGGCAGCCATGGCTGCCGGGGCAGATGGCCTCTTCATTGAGACCCATCCCAACCCTGATGCGGCCCTGTGTGACGGCCCCAACTCCATCCCCCTTCAAGAGATGGAGGCACTTTTGACCTCCCTGATCAAAATCAAGGCAGCCCTATGATGATGCCAATCAACAAAATGGCAGATATCCAATTGCTGTTGCTGGATGTGGATGGGGTGCTAACCGATGGCAGTGTAATCTATTCTGACACCGGGGCTGAAATCAAAACTTTTAACGTCAGGGATGGACTGGGGGTGCGCCTGCTGATGAAAGCAGGTGTAGAGGTGGGCATCATCACCGGCAGGCAGTCCGATGCCTTGCTAATGCGATGTCGGGATCTGGGCATTGATCTTATTTTCCAGGGTGTTAAAGACAAATCAAAGGTCTTTAAAACCATCCTTGCCCGGACAAAAATTTCAGCAAAGTACACAGCCTTCATGGGCGATGATCTGCCAGATCTTGCCGTGTATAACAATGCGGGCCTTTTCTTCACCGTTAGCGATGCCCCCTTTGAGCTTCTCTCCCGGGCCCATGGCATCACCACCTGCAAAGGAGGCCATGGGGCCGTGCGGGAGGTGTGTGAAAACATCCTCAAGGCAAAAGGGATGTGGGAAAAAACAGTTCAGGGATTTCTGACATGAAATCAGGTCTCCGGGGCAGAAACAGGCTCCTTTTTACCTTGGCCATTATCATGGGGGGTGTGGTGGCAGCGCTTTTTTCCCTGTATCTGGTCAACCGCATCACCTCAGAAGACCAGGTGATAAAAAATGTCGGCATTGATTCCAAGACCTTGATTGCCCTTGGGGCCATGCGCCAGACATCCACACGAAACGGCATAAAAGAATGGACCCTAAATGCCGCATCCGCCCGCATTTTAAAGGAAGAGCATTTGGCTGTTCTGGAGGATGTTTCTGTCCATTTTTTCCTTACCAACGGTGGAGAAATCCACCTGACATCCCAGTCCGGCAGCATTGACACCAAAACCCAGGATATGACTTTTTCCGATAGCGTGGTGGTTCGTCACCAGGACCGACGTCTGGAAACTGACCGGTTGCAATATGAAAAGAAAAGACATATAATATTTTCAACGACTCCGGTAGTTCTAACGACACCCCAGGCAAGGCTCACAGCAGATCAATTATCTGTGGATCTCAATGCGCATACAGTACATCTCAAGGGTAATTTTGAGGGATTTTTTTCAGAGAACAAATGACCGAAAGGATGCTCAATATTGAATCTTAAAAGAATATTTTTAATAACAGTGGCCCTGACCTGGCTGCTGACCAACCTCACATCCCCAACCCGGCTCCTGGCAGCGGAAAAAACAACAGATGATCCAGCAGAAAAAGTGCATATCACCTCGGACACCATGATGTTTGATGATAAAAATTCCCAGGTGGAGTTCACCGGAAATGTGGTCGCCACAAGACTGGATGCCACCATACACGCAGATCATGTCAAAGTGCTGCTCTATTCCGAAGCAGAAAAAAAAAGCCGGACAGTAAAAGGAGAGGCCAAAGCGCCCGATGACAACATCAAGCAACTCATTGCTACAGGCAATGTCAAGGTAATCCAGAACGATGCCACGGCAACCGCAGATAAAGCCGTGTACAACACCACACAAAAAACCATTGTGCTCACGGGAGAATCTCCCACAGTGCTGTCGGGCAAAAATTATGTCACCGGTAAAAAAATCACCCTGTTCCAGGACACCCGTCGCGTGGTGGTGGAGAGTGATAAAACCAGACGGGTGGAGGCTTTTTTTGATTCCAATGCCCCCAAGCCTGGAACAAATTAATCATGCCGGAGTTAAGCCTTAACCATCTGATAAAAATTTACAATGGCAAAACCGTTGTAAAAGATGTGAATATTTGTGTGAAGCACGGTGAAGTCACCGGTCTTCTGGGCCCCAATGGTGCCGGAAAAACCACCACATTTTACATGGCAGTGGGCCTGATAAAACCCGATGAAGGCAAGGTTTTCCTTGACCAGGAGGAAATTACAGACTATCCAATGTACATGAGGGCAAGAAACGGTATCGGCTATCTTCCCCAGGAAGCATCCATTTTTAGAAAGCTCACCGTTCGACAAAATATCACCGCAGTGTTGGAGGTGTTGCCAGAGCCCCCAGGGAATATTGCTGGAAAAACAGATAATATCATGAAAGAACTGGGTATTTTCAATCTTGCCCATCAAAAGGCAAGCGTACTTTCCGGCGGAGAACGCAGACGGCTTGAAATTGCCAGGGTTCTTTCCACGGATCCTCTCTTTATCCTGTTGGATGAGCCCTTTGCTGGCATTGATCCCCTTGCCGTGGCAGATATACAGCGGATCATTGTTCAACTGACTAAAAAAGGCATCGGCGTTCTCATTTCCGATCACAATGTACGGGAGACACTTTGTGTCTGCAACACCGCTTATATCATGAACGAGGGAACTGTGATTGAATCGGGCACCCCCGAAAAAATTACATCAAGCAAGTTGGCACGTAAAATCTATCTGGGAGATGACTTTAAACTCTGATATGGTACTTGGACTTCAACAAAATTTAACTTTGACTCAACAGTTGGTGATGACTCCCCAGTTGCAGCAGGCCATCAAACTGCTCCAACTCTCCCGGCTGGAGCTTGCCGGTATGATACAGCAGGAGATGGAAGAGAATCCCGCCCTGGAAGAGGAGCTGGAAGATACGCCAGAAGAAAACCAGCACGTGGAAAAAGAGGAGCCTGCCCCACCCACAGAAGAGCCGGTTAAAGAGGTCACCATTGATGAGAAGGTTCGGGATGACATTGACTGGGACAGTTATATCAATGAATATAGTTCCACCGGCCGGGTTCACACAGAAAGAGATCATCAAGAAGCCCCCAACTACGAGGCATTCACCAGCCAGAAAACCACCCTGGAAGCACACCTTCAGTGGCAGTTGCTCATGAACAGTCCCTTGGAAACAGAAGAAGAAATCGGCAGCTTGATCATTGGCAACCTCAATATTGACGGATATCTGAGGGCCTCCATTGAAGAAATTGCCGAATCCGCTGGCGTTGAGTTGGAAGCCGTGGAAACCGTTCTTACCACCATGCAAACCTTTGACCCCCCCGGCGTGTGCGCCCGGAACCTTAAAGAGGCATTGCTCATCCAGATCAAGCGATTGGGCATTGACAACTCCATCCTTGAAAGAATCATCTCAGAGCACATTAAAAACCTTGAAAATAAAAATTATAAAAAAATAGCAGGTGCCCTGAACATCACCATAGAAAACGTGATTGCCTGCGTGAATGTGATTAAATACCTGGAGCCCAAGCCCGGACGGAAATTTTCCTCGGAAGAGCCCCATTACATTCTGCCAGATATTTATGTATATAAGGATGGCGATGATTACAAGGTTGTCATGAACGATGATGGCCTTCCCAAGCTGAAAATCAACCGCTACTACAAGGAATCTATCTCCAACGGCACGGAAATACCCAAGGATGCCAAGGCATATCTCCATGAAAAAATGCAGGCAGCCTCCTGGTTGATTAAAAGCATTCACCAACGACAGAAAACCATTTATGCGGTGATGGAAAGCATTATCAAATTCCAACGGGATTTCTTTGACCATGGCGTTGCCCATTTAAAGCCCATGATACTCAAAGACGTTGCCGAAGACATAGAGATGCACGAATCCACCATCAGCCGGGTGACCACCAATAAATACGCCTACACCCCCCAGGGGATGTTTGAACTGAAATATTTTTTTAACAGCTCCATCAGACGCACCAATGGTGATGCCATGGCCTCTGAAAGCGTCAAGGAAAGAATTAAAGACCTTGTGGCCAAAGAAGATCCCCAGCACCCGTTGAGTGATAAAAAACTGGCAGCCCTACTGGAAGAGGACAATATAACCATTGCCAGAAGAACCGTGGCAAAGTACAGGGAGATGCTCTACATTCTCCCCTCCAGCAAACGAAAACAATTTTAGGGAGGTAACACTATGCAAACAGCCGTAACTTTCAAACGAATTGATCCTTCCGATGCTTTAAAGTCCTATGTTCAGAAGAAGATGGATCGCTTTGACAAAATGTTGGAAAGTCCCGCAGAAGCAACTGTGGTGCTTTCCGTGGAAAAAATCAGACACATTGTTGAAATCACCCTGATTTGCGATAAAATGAAACTCCATGCCCGGGAATCATCGGAAAATATGTACTCTTCCATTGATATGCTCGTGGAGAAACTTAAATCACAAATCAAAAAGAATAAGGAAAAAAGTCGACAGCATTTGTCCGGCAACAAACAGAGTATTAAGGATGAGGACCTCACCTTTGTCAACCCGGCCATGCCTGATACGGAAACTGCCATTCCTTCTCCGGAGAGTATCCCAGGTTCTGAAGTGGTGCTTGAATCCATAGACGTAAAGCCCATGGATGTGGACGATGCGGTGAGTCAGCTCACTGCGGGGGAGGATAATTTCTTTGTTTTCAGCAATGCCCGGACAGAGCGCGTCAACGTCCTTTACCGACGTAATGATGGAAACCTGGGTCTTATACAGCCCCGCAACTAATATTTTATATACTTCAGGTGTAGCCCTACATGAAAATATCAGAGATTCTTCACAGATCTGCCATTATTGCAGATCTGAAATCCAATGACAAAAAAGGCGTACTGGAGGAACTTGCAGCCGCAGTGTCCGACAAGACAGAGGCCGACAGCCAGCACATCTTAAAAGTCTTGCTGGAACGAGAACAGCTCGGCAGCACGGGAATCGGAGGCGGAATCGGAATTCCCCACGGAAAACTCAACGCCATCAATTCGATTGTGGTGGGGTTTGGACTCAGTCGTGGCGGTGTGGATTTTGATTCCCTGGACAACAAACCGGTTCACATTTTTTTCCTGCTGATTACGCCGGAGAATTCCACAGGAAGCCACCTGAAGGTGCTGGCCCAGATTTCACGTCTGCTCAAGCAGAG
>CAYSSE010000269.1:0-5527 GCA_964433355.1 uncultured Desulfocicer sp. | reverse complement strand
CAAGAACACACTTTCTTTAATTTTAAAAATATCCGGGGAGGGATGAAAATGATAGATCAAGACAAATTGCAGATTCTTTTCCTGGAACCAAAATCAGATTTGGTGGCAAGTCAAATAGAGAAATTAAGAGATTCTTTTTTAGAAAAACTTAAGGCAAATCCGAATGTGTCAAAAGTTGTTTTCAAAGCAGACCATATTGAGATCGTGGATTCGCTGGGTGTGAACCTGATCATTGGGATATATCGTCAGGTGACCGCTGAATCCAAGATATTTGAAATCACAGGAGCAGGTAAAAACTTCTTAAAGGTCGCCAATTTTTTCCAGTTTCCGGCACTTTTCACTATAAACCGCAAGGAGCCTACAAAATGATGGACCAGGATGAATTGATTGTAGTCTATGTTGAAGAGTCCATGCAGCACCTGGAATCAATTGAGCCTGATTTGCTTGAGTTGGAGAAAAATATTGATAATATTGATTCTGAAATCGTAAATGGCATATTTCGAGCTGTTCACAGTATAAAGGGCGCCGCCGGGTTTTTTGGGTTTCAAAAAATCGGAAACCTGTCCCATATCATGGAAAATCTGCTTTCCCAACTGCGGGAAGGAAAGATGAAGGCAAGCCCCGGGCTGGTGGATGCCCTTTTTGCCGGGATTGATGCGCTAAGGGCCATGTTTGATGATGTGACGACCAGTGATCAGTTTGATATCCAGACAGAGATTGATCAACTGTCCCAAATTTTGGACCCACTTGAGCAACCCTCCAAAATTGTTACGGTTAAAGAAAAACCTGAAATCGGGAAACAAGCCAAAGCCTTTGATATCGAGGAAAGCCAGTTGGACAGGTTCTCAAAAAACGGGCAGTTTCTTTACACCATTACCGTTTATTTGAAAAAAGATTTAACGGATAAGGGAAGAACGCCCCTGGATTTAATTAACGCCATTGTCTCTACGGGTGAATTGATTGAATCCAGATTGGATATTGACAGGATACAAGGGCTTGCCAATTGTCTTGAGAATGAGATTACCTTTGTATTTGCCTTTGCAACTATCCTGGAAGAGGACTTCATTCCCACTGCATTGGATATCCCCTCGGACCGGGTCAGCATCATTGATATAGAAGCACATAAACAAAAACAGGGGCCTGTCACCACCAAGCCTCTTTTATCAAAAGAGATGGCGCAGATAGAAGAAACCGGGGCTATTCCTATAGAAGAATCAGAGTCTATTCCTAAAGGGATTGAAATAAAAACCCCGGTAATTAAAGAAAAATCTGCCGACTTGGATCAATCGAACACGCCGGGGGCTGCCCCGTCAAAAGACCGTCAAAAACCTGAAGATGAACCTGATTTAAAAATATCCCGCCATCTTCAGACCGAAGAAAAAATCAAGGTAGGGGTCAACTTTTTAAATGATCTGGTAAATCTGGCCGGGGAAATGGTTCTGGGCAGAAATCAACTCAATCAGATTGCCATGCCCTTGGTAAAGGACACGCCACGGCTGAATCCCGCTATTCAGCATATCAGCCGCATTACAACAGAGATGCAGGAAAAAATAATGCAGATGAGAATGCAGCCTGTATCCATCATCTTTGGAAAGTTTGGGCGCATTGTACGTGATCTGGCCAAAAAATTAAATAAAGAGATAAAACTTGTCACCTTTGGAGAAGATGTAGAGCTGGACAGATCGATTATTGAAGCATTGTCCGATCCGCTCACCCATCTGATCCGCAACAGCGTTGACCATGGTATCGAATCGTCCGGGGATCGGGAAAAATTCAAAAAGCCCAAACAGGGAACCATTGAACTGAAAGCCTATCACCAGGCCGGGCATGTTTATATTGATATTATTGATGATGGCGGCGGTATTGATTGCCCATGGGTAGGGCAAAAAGCGGTTGAAAAAAAATTGATTACAAAAGAGCAGATGAAGGAGATGGGGGAAAAAGAACTGGCACGGCTCATTTTTAAACCCGGTTTTTCAACAGCCAAGCAGGTATCGTCTGTGAGTGGCCGGGGAGTTGGAATGGATGTCGTGCTGACCAATATCAATCAGCTGGGCGGGACAGTTGATATTGATACCACACTTTATGAAGGGACCACCATCAGCCTGATTCTTCCGTTGACGCTGGCCATTGTATCCGGGCTTGTGATCCGCACTCTCGGACAGTCTTTTATTCTTCCCGAGGCCAATATTGATGAATTGGTCCGCATCAAACCTGATGAAATCGAAAATCGAATTAATTTTGTTCAAAACTCCTGTGTGCTTCGTTTGCGGGATATGCTGTTACCCCTGATTTCACTGGGGGATGTCTTGGGTCTCAATCGGGAGGGGCAAGGGGTAAATATGGTTGAAGACCGAACGGAACCGGTACGGGTTCTGGTCATTAAACATGGGACCTCCCGATTCGGGCTCATGGTTGATGCGGTGGAGAATATTGAAGAAATTGTGGTCAAGCCGCTGCCACGCTATCTTAAAAAACAAAAAAGCTTCAGCGGGGCCTGCATCATGGGGGAGGGATCTGTCTCCCTTATTCTTGATGTGGTCGGTCTGTTTGAAAAAGCCAAGCTTCATCATATTGATTTGAAAAAACAGAAGGAGAAAACCAGAATTGATATTAAAAGTGATGAGAAAGACCTTCAAACCTTATTGTTGTTTAATAACAATACCTTTGATCGGTTTGCTCTTCCTTTGGAACTTATCACCCGCATTGAACGGGTTAAATCATCCAGTATTGAACGAGTCAAAGGCCAGCAATACCTTCAATATCAGGGCGATAAACTGCGGTTGGTTTATCTGGAAGATTATCTGCCGATTGAACGGCCGGACAGATCTTGCGATGAGACCACCTGTGTCATTGTTCCAAAACAGATGAAACATCCCATGGGTATTGTGGTCAGTGTTGTGGAGGGAACGATCCATACCGTGGTTGACATCGATACAAAATCAATCATGTCTCCGGGGCTGTTTGGGTCTGCCATACTGGCGGACAAAATCACCCTGTTTCCGGATATGTACCGTCTTTTTGAACTGGCTGCACCGGAATGGTATGGGGGGGATTGTGGGTTAAGAGATAAAGATGCCTCTTTGAAACGCATTCTGCTGGTAGAAGACACCCCGTTTTTCAGAATGGTGGAAAAGGATTACCTGACATCCGCAGGATATGAAGTCATAGAAGCTGAAAACGGCAGGCAGGCACTTGATATTTTGGCTGAGGAGTTCGTGGATGCGGTTATTTTGGATATTATCATGCCGGAGATGGATGGGTGGGAAACCATCCGGGCCATCCGGGCCGACCCCCGGCTAAAAGAGTTGCCGGTAATGGCCGTGACCTCACTGGCAGATGATATCGGCGCAGAGAAAGGCTTGGCAGAAGGCTTTACCCAATGGGAAGCAAAGCTGAACAAAGACCGCTTACTGGAAAAGCTTTCCAATATGTTAATCCGTGAAAAGGAGGGGGTGTAATGAATCGGCAGATTACAACATTTATCCTGGGAGATACCCATATCGGGATTGATATCCTTTTGGTCAAGGAAGTATACCGCCACATGTCCATCACGCCGATCCCTGACTCACCCGCACAATTAAAGGGGCTGATGAACCTTAGAGGCAGGGTGGTTACCGTGATTGACCTGAATGTATGTTTAAACAGGCCAGCAACCCAAAACATTGATACCAGCCGGCTTTTGGTATTGAAAACCGATAAAGAAATCGAAAAATATAAAACATCCGGATTGATGAAGAATATTTTTTTAGGTGACGATATCGTGGGGTTATTGATTGACCAAATGGATGATGTCATCACCATTCAGGACTCTAAAATTTTTCCGGCACCGCCGAATTTGGATGAAGTGGAAGAAACCCTGATTGAAGGAGTAATAAAACAGGAAGAGCAGCTCATTATCATTCTGGATGTCAATGCGGTCCTGGAAAAAATCATGGCGGTCTGTGCCAGCATGGAAGAGTAATTGCCAAAATGGCGGCATCTCTGTCAGAGGTTGTTAAGCGGTTTAAATTATAATTGTTAACACAACCGCTTCAGGTAATCGGTATTCAAATGGGCATCCTTCATTCACTGGTTGACACTTTTTAGAAATTCCCTTATTTTTGGGGAATTCATTCAAAAAAGTGTCAACTATTTTTGAGGAGATATGTAAGGATGCCTTCAAATAATGATTTTTGAAAGATCAGGAATTGGAAAGGCGAAAATGAGCGAAAATTTAAAAGTACTTGTGGTGGATGACACTATTTTCTATCGGCAATTGTTGTCAAAACTGATAGAAAAGATGCCGAATGTCGATTTGATGGGTGTTGCTTCCAACGGTAAAATCGCGATACAGAAAATTGAACTGTCTGCCCCTGATCTTGTGCTGATGGATATGGCCATGCCTGTGATGGACGGGTTGGATGCCCTCCGGGTGATCAAGGCAAACCATCCGGACGTGAATGTGATCATGGTAAGCGGTGTTGACTGGGAAGCGGCTGGCCTGACAGTCAAAGCCCTGGAAATAGGTGCCCTGGATTTTATCGCCAAACCCAAGGCAGCATCACCGGATGCTGCTGTTGAGGAACTTAAGGCCGGATTGGTGCCGTTAATCAATTTGGCCAGAACCATAAAATATTCCCGGCAGACACACCGGATTTCCAAAGATCACATATCCGGAAACAAGGTAATGGAGAGAACCCGGACCCTTGCAAGAGAACCGGGGAGTCATGCTCCGAAATTGGAAGGTATATCTATTCCCTTAAACAGACCCGGACAAAAACGGATCATCCCCCGGATCGATCTGGTGGCCATAGGCGTGTCCACGGGTGGACCCAATGCATTAAAAAAAATCATACCCGAAATCAGCCGGGACTTTCCGGTACCGATCCTGGTGGTTCAGCATATGCCGCCCTTGTTTACCGCGACTCTGGCTGAAAGCCTGGACAATATTTCAGCCATTCGCGTAACAGAGGGGAAAGCGGAACAGCTTGTTGAAAAAGGCGTGATGTACATTGCTCCCGGCGGGCGACACATGGTGGTCCGAAAGCAAGGAACGGCCGGTATTAAATTAGGCTTGGTTGATACACCGCCGGTGCACAATTGCCGTCCTGCTGTGGATGTATTGTTCCGGTCCATTGGTATGATTTGTGGCGCAAATGTATTGACGGTTATACTGACGGGTATGGGCAATGACGGCACATCCGGTGTGGCAGCCATTCGCAGGAAAGGCGGATACAGCCTGGTCCAGGATGAAAAGAGCTGTGTGGTGTGGGGAATGCCCGGTGCGGTGGTGGCGGCCAATGAAGCGGATGAAATAATTGTCCAGGATCGTATTGCCCAAAGGATCATGGAAATTGTCAAGAAAGGTAGATCATAATGATTAAGGTCAATCAATTGGAATATACGCTCATGCAAACGTATATTGAAGATATCTGCGGTATTCATCTTGAGAAAGGCAAGGAATATTTAATTGAATCCAGGTTGACAGATCTGGTTATTGAAAATGGCTGTGCTTCGTTTCAGGCGTTTCATTCAAAAGCCCAGT
>CAYSSE010000268.1:0-5534 GCA_964433355.1 uncultured Desulfocicer sp. | reverse complement strand
CCCATCACAAATCACCAGCATATCAGGATCAAGGATATGGGTTTTACTGTCCAGGGTGAGAAAATCCTGTTTTGTGCCAGCCCGGCGCACCTCGATGCGTTTCTGGGTCAAAAAATCATAATCAAAGGCGTGGAGGGGCTGCCCCATTTCCATCATGACAAAATTGGTCACATCCACAATGTTATTGATGGGGGTCAATCCCACGGATTCCAGGCGATCCTGGAGCCAGTAAGGTGAAGGCCCTACCTTAACATCCATCACCATGCCCGCCATATACCGATGACACAGCTCGGGGTCATGGATTTCCACCTGGATCAAATCAGCCACATTGCCCTTTGCTGAACTTGCCAGGAGCGGATCGGGTACCACGGGATTAAAGTCAATACCCCGTGCGGCCGCCACTTCCCTTGCCACCCCAATAATACTAAGACAATCCGGGCGGTTGGGTGTCAGATCTATGTCGAACATGACATCAGACAAATCCAGAGCCTGGGCCAGGGGGGTTCCCGGAATCAAACCCGGGGACAACTCCATTATGCCCGAGCCGTCAATGCCCAAGGTCAATTCTGTGGTGCTGCAAAGCATTCCCTGGGATACGGCACCCCGAAGTTTGCTTTTTTTGATTTGAAGCCCTCCGGGGAGCACCGCACCCACACAGGCACAGGCCACCATAAGGCCGGATTTAACATTGGGCGCACCGCAGACAATGCTTAAAACCTCATCACCGACATCCACCCGGCAACAGCTCAACCTGTCCGCCTCGGGATGTTTTTCAGCAGTTTCAACCCTGCCCACCACCACCTTATCTAAGAAGGCATAGCGATCTTCCACGGCTTCAACCTCAAGCCCTGCCATGGTGAGTTCTGCCGCAATTTCTGCCGGATCACCTGTCACCGAAGTATATTCTTTTAACCAGCTTAAACTGACTTTCATATTAAAACTGCCTTAAAAAGCGCATATCATTTTCAAAAAATTTTCTGAGATCATCGATCCCATATTTGAGCATCGCAAGGCGCTCAATCCCCATACCAAAGGCAAAACCGGAATATATTTCCGTGTCATAGCCCACATTCTCAAAAACAGCAGGATGAACCATGCCGCTTCCCAACACCTCAAGCCATCCCGTTCTGGAGCAAATTCTACACCCTTTTCCGCGACACATGACACACTGAATATCCACCTCGGCACTGGGCTCGGTAAAAGGAAAAAAACTGGGGCGGAACCGCACACTGATATCAGGATCAAACAACTGATGAATAAAGGTTGTGATAATTCCCTTGAGATCCCCAAAGGAGACATTCTTATCCACCATCAACCCCTCTGCCTGATGAAACATGGGGGTATGGGTGAGATCAGAATCACATCGATACACCTTCCCCGGCGCAAGGATTCTCACGGGGGGATCCATTTTCTCCATCACCCGTGGCTGGGTGGGGGAGGTATGGGTCCTCAAGACAATATTTTCAGACACATAAAAGGTATCCTGCATATCCCTGGCAGGATGATACTTGGGAATATTCAGCGCTTCAAAATTATAATAATCCGTCTCAATTTCCGGCCCTTCCACCACATCAAAGCCCAGCCTTGAGAATATACCAACAATCTCCCTGGAAATTTTTGTCACAGGATGGACAGAGCCCCTTAATACAGGTCTGCCGGGCAAGGTCACATCAATACCTCCCCCGGTGTCCTGGTCTTTCAGTCGCCTGCCAGCGTCACCAAAGGCCTCTTCAAGTTTGATTTTCAAGGCATTTGCATCTTTGCCTGCACCGGGTCGATCCCCCACAGGAAGCTTTGAAATATTTCTCAAAAATGCGGTCAGAGCGCCCTTCCGTCCCAGATACCTTGTCACAAGGAGATCCACATCATCCCGGGATACGGCCTTTTCAAGGTCAACCAGGGCATTCTGCTCAATTATTTGCAAACTTTTTTCCACAACAATCTCCACCTTTTAATAGAGGCCAGCCAGGGGCAGACTAAAGTTGAGCCGCAGCGGCTGCTGCCACCTGCGTAAATCCCTTGGGGTCACACACCGCAAGCTCAGCCAGAACTTTTCGATCCAGCTCGATTCCGGCCAGCTGAAGTCCATGCATGAACTTGCTATAGGAAAGATCATTCATGCGAGCCGCCGCATTAATTCTTACAATCCAAAGCTTTCGATAATCTCTTTTGCGAACCCTGCGATCCCGATAGGCGTACATCAATGCCTTATCAACCGCATCTGCCGCAGTGCGGTACAATTTACTGCGTCCGCCCCGGAAACCCTTTGCAAGCTTTAAGACCTTATTCCTGCGCCTTTTTGCCTTAAATCCTCTTTTTACTCTCATTTCATACGCTCCTTCTGTCCTGATCAGCCATTGGGCAACAGGCGTTTAACCTCTTTCATATTACTTTTGTCAATAATCTGGTCCAATCGAAGGGACCGTTTCCGCTTTGTTGTTTTCTTGGTCAGGATATGGCTGGCATGTGATTTCCTGAACTTATATTTTCCTGTTCCTGTTTTTTTAAAGCGCTTTGCAGCTGCCCTGTTGGTTTTTATCTTAGGCATTTAATCATCTCCCTGGTACACATTTAACTCAAAAAAAGATATGGCAGCAAAGAACGCCCTTGGGCACACCACGCCACCATACGGATTCAAACACATTTTAATTCCACACTGAAGGCCCGTTCAATGGCGCAAAAGGGGCAATCGCCCCTTCAGAAAGGAATTTATTTGTTTATGCAGACATCCTGGATATCCTGACAAAAATAGAAAATCAGAGCTGTGCCCTCATATATTTAATCATTTGGGCGACAAGATCATGGTCATGGTTCGACCTTCAAACTTTGCATATTGTTCAATCTGGGCAAACTCTTCGGTCATCTGGGCCACTCGTTCAAGCACAAGCCGGGCCTGTTTGGCAAGGGTAATTTCACGCCCCCTGAATACCAGAGTCACCTTAACTTTGTCATTGTTATTGATGAACTTTTCAATATGCTTGACTTTTGTCTCAAGGTCATGGGTATCTGTCTTGGGCCGAACCTTGATTTCCTTAATCTGGGATGTTTTCTGCTTTTTCCTGGCTTCCTGCAGCTTTTTGGTCAGCTCATATTTATACCGCCCGTAGTCCATTATCTTGCACACAGGCGGCGCTGCAGTGGGTGAGACTTCCACGAGATCCAGTGCATGCTCAGCAGCCTTTTCAAGGGCACTTCGTATGGGCATGACGCCTATCTGCTCTCCATCAGCGCCGATAACTCGCACTTCTTCAGCCCTGATACCCCTGTTTATATTTATCCTGTCCCGGTTGCTCTGCCTAGCTATCCCACACCTCCTTGTGTTTTTTGTCTTTTGTCGTATATCCACAACATCATTAAACATTTATGTTAATCAACGGGTAATTATATAAACTCCATCGAAAATTGCAAGAACTATTTATTTATATTACCGCCCCCAAGGGAAAGTTTTCCCTGCTCCAGGGTGTATTGCTCCAGCAAACTCCCCTTCCAGTACACATTTTCAGGGTCACTAAAAAACCGATAAAAAAGATCCAGGCTTTTTCCACGCATCACCCCTGAAATCACTCGAATACCACAATCACAATACAGGGGAGACAGACTGCTCCGATCACACATAGCCCCTCCCCCCATGACATCTTCATAGGCAAATACCACTTTTTTTATACCCGACAGCATGATGGCAGCAAAGCACATCAGACAGGGCTCCATGGTGCAATACAAGGTCAATTCTTCCCGGTCAATGTCCATGGATTCCAGGCTCCGCAACGCCAAGATCTCGGCATGATCAAGTTCACTGGCTCTTTTCCCCCCATCACCGGTGCCCCGCCTTGCCCCGGTGGCCACCACATCTGCCCCCCGCATAATAACACACCCCACCGGGAACTCTCCCAGGCCCAGGGCCACCTCCGCCGCCTTTAAAGCCAAGGCCATACAGTTGTCATCCGCTGACATACCACCTCCTGTTCCGGGGTATAAGTACCCGAGCATATATTCCTCAAAATAAAATCCATAAATATC
This sequence comes from uncultured Desulfocicer sp., assembly GCA_964433355.1. Classification (GTDB taxonomy): domain Bacteria; phylum Desulfobacterota; class Desulfobacteria; order Desulfobacterales; family Desulfobacteraceae; genus Desulfocicer. The sequence continues at coordinate 1,517 of CAYSSE010000268.1, read as the reverse complement.
AATGGAATATGTCTGTGTAATACCGAAAAATATATGTGTGGGTATTTATGCCCGGACAATTTAATATTTTTTCAGTAGCCTTGATCCTCCAACCCACGTGCACTACGCAGATAATCCATTTTAAAAATTATTGGGCATCCTGCAAAAGGAACTTACACTTTGTTGAGGATGAAACTTGAAAAATATGGTTATTGTTCCAACGAGTGTAAACGGGCAAATAACGGACACTGAAATATCACATAATTGTGAAATGATGTGAAGCATGACAATTTTTCCCTTTACAAACCATTCACAATATGTGCAATTCTTTAATGATCCTGTTGAAAAATGAATATTTTAAGGTAAAATCAACCATCGAAAAATAATGACATCATCATTCAACCAGAAACAGACATGAAAACACTTAAAAAGCAATTAATTGATCAAAAACCCTCCCGCATAAAAAACACCCATGGGAACGAACCCCCGCCGGGGCTTTCCATAAGGGAGACCTACCAGGCAAGGGAAAACAAGTTCATCTCCCCCTTTGGTTGCCCCAGTGCCCTTGCCGGGGAGCGTTCAACCCAGGAAGTGGCATGCAGCATACGCACCCCATTTCAGCTGGATCGGGACAGAATCGTGTATTCCAATGCTTTCCGAAGGCTGAAGTATAAAACCCAGGTATTTCTATCCCCATTGGGAGACCACTACAGAACCAGAATGACCCACACCTTGGAAGTATCTGAAACAGCAAGAAATATCGCCAGAGCCATGTGGCTTAACGAAGACCTGGCCGAGGCCATTTCCCTGGGTCATGACCTGGGACACACCCCCTTTGGCCATGGTGGTGAAACCGCGCTAAAGGAGATTTATCACCCGAGTTTTTCTCACAATGAACAGAGCCTTCGGGTGGTGGATGTCCTTGAAAACAAAGGGGCAGGTCTCAACCTCACCCCGGAAGTCAAGGATGGCATTCTTAAACATTCCAAGGGATTTGGCGATATCATGCCATCCACACCCGGAGCCACAGCCACCACCCTGGAAGGTAAAATTGTTCGCATTGCCGATATCATTGCCTATTTAAACCATGACCTTGACGATGCCTTGAGAAGTGGCGTTATTAAACGGAATGAAATTCCTGCCATCTGCACAAGGGAATTGGGAAACAGCCATTCCCAGAGGGCAAGAGCCATGATTCAATCCCTTGTCTATTGCAGTGTTCCCCATGGGGATGAATTTCAACTGTGCATGGGAGAAAAAGTCTACACGGCCATGACCACCCTGAGACGGTTTCTATATGAAGAGGTGTACCGATCCCCCTCTGTACACAAGGAATTTATCAAAGCCAAAAAAGTTCTCAAGGAACTTTATCAACATTTCATCGAAAATATTGACTCTATGCAAGAAGAGCTGGAAAAAATGGAAATGGCACCCTGGGATGGCGAGCACACCACCCTGGAACGAACCGCTTGTGATATCATTGCCAGCATGACCGACAGATATGCATTGAAACTTTATTCCAAATTATTTTTTCCCCA
>CAYSSE010000267.1:0-5554 GCA_964433355.1 uncultured Desulfocicer sp. | reverse complement strand
GCCCTGGTGCAGTTTTCTAATTATTACAAAAACGGTGTACACATGGCCACGCCGGTTTTTGACGGTGCCTCGGAAGAGGAGATCAAATCACTTATCTCCTTTGCCGGCCTTGATTCATCGGGTCAATCCACTCTTTATGATGGAAGAACGGGTGAGCCCTTTGATAAGCCCATCACTGTGGGCATTATGTATATGCTTAAACTTCATCATCTGGTGGATGACAAGCTCCATGCCCGCTCCATTGGTCCCTATTCCCTGGTCACCCAGCAACCCTTGGGTGGTAAAGCCCAATTTGGTGGACAGCGATTGGGAGAGATGGAAGTGTGGGCCATGGAGGCCTATGGGGCCGCCCATGCCCTCCAGGAATTTATCACCGTAAAATCCGATGACATGACCGGTCGAACCCGCATGTACGAGAAAATTGTAAAGGGTCAGAATGTGCTTGAACCTGGAATGCCCGAATCGTTCAGGGTGTTGACCAAGGAACTTCAGAGTCTGGGACTGGATATAAATCTTATAGAAGGAAAGAAATAAGGAGAAGATATTGGAAACCATATACGATTTCTTTGCCAAGCCAAAAGATCCCAAGATTTATAAAGGTGTCCAGATAGGTCTTGCTTCTTCTGACCAGGTCAGAGAGTGGTCCCATGGTGAAATAAAAAAACCTGAAACCATTAATTACAGAACATTTAAGCCGGAACGGGACGGTCTGTTCTGTGCCAAGGTGTTTGGCCCCACCAAGGATTATGAGTGCAACTGCGGTAAGTACAAACGCATGAAGCACCGGGGGGTGGTGTGCGAAAAGTGCGGCGTTGAGGTGATCCAGTCCAAGGTACGCCGGGAGCGTATGGCCCACATTGAGCTGGCCTGCCCCGTGTCCCATATCTGGTTTTTAAAGAGCCTGCCCAGCAAGATTGGTAATGTGCTGGATCTGACCCTGAAAAATCTTGAAAAAGTGCTTTATTTTGATTCCTATATCGTGGTGGATCCTGGGGAGACCGAACTTTCCAAGTACCAACTGCTCTCTGATGAGAAATACCACGAGGCCATGGAGGTGTTTGGACCTGGGGAGTTTGAGGTGGGCATCGGAGCTGAAGCCATTTTAAAGCTGCTTGAAGAGATTGATCTCAAAGCGGTGTATGATATGCTCAGGGAAGAGATTGCCACCACCAAGTCCGTTGCCAAACGTCAGAAGATGTCCAAGCGCCTCAAGGTGGTGGATGCCTTTCTCAATTCAGGACTCAGTCCCACCCGTATGATCATGACGGCCATCCCTGTGTTACCGCCAGATTTAAGACCCCTTGTGCCCCTGGAAGGGGGGCGGTTTGCCACCTCGGATCTCAATGATCTCTATCGACGAGTGATCAACCGGAACAACCGTCTGAAAAGACTGATGGATCTCAATGCCCCGGATATCATTGTGCGCAATGAAAAACGCATGCTCCAGGAGTCCGTGGACGTTCTTTTTGATAATGGACGTCATGGCAGGGTGGTCACCGGTACCAACAAAAGACCGTTAAAGTCTTTGAGTGATACGCTTAAAGGTAAACAGGGCCGCTTTCGCCAGAACCTTCTGGGAAAACGGGTGGATTATTCTGGTCGTACCGTTATCACCGTGGGACCGGATCTTCGTTTACACCAGTGCGGTTTACCCAAAAAGATGGCTCTTGAGCTGTTTAAACCCTTTATTTACAATTACCTTGAGAAAAAAGGGCTTGTGTCCACGGTTAAAAGTGCCAAGAAAATGGTGGAGCGGGAGGAAACTGCCGTGTGGGATGCCCTGGATCATGTGGTTCGGGAATATCCTGTGATGCTCAACCGGGCACCCACATTGCATCGACTGGGTATCCAGGCCTTTGAACCCATTCTCATTGAGGGAAAGGCCCTTCAACTTCATCCCCTGGTTTGCCCTGCCTTTAATGCCGATTTTGACGGTGACCAGATGGCAGTACATGTGCCTCTTTCCCTGGAGGCCCGTCTGGAAGCCCGGGTACTGATGCTGGCAAGCAACAATATCCTTTCCCCGGCCAATGGCCAGCCCGTCATAGTTCCCACCCAGGACATTGTTCTGGGAATCTACTACATGACCCGGGAGGCATCGGGTAAAAAGGGAGAAGGGGTTCTCTTCTCAAGTATCTCCGAAGTTCGCTCGGCCTTTGATTCCAAAGCGGTGGATATCCATGCAAAGATCAAGGTGCGCATTGATGGGGTTATTCATGAGACCACCACTGGTAGAATTCTGCTGTGGGAGATTATTCCCGGAGATACCTTGATGTCCATGGATTGTCTTGGATTTACCACCCGGGATGCAGCGGACTCGGTTCTGGCAGAATTGAAAAAAGGTCGCGATTTACAAGGGGTACTGGATGAGGCTGCCAAGGAAAATAATCCGGGTTCCATGACCCAGACCGGTGTTCTCACCAGCAAGGAGTTTCAGAATTATTTCCAGGTCAGTGAGATTGTGGTCACCCAGCTGTTTGGGCTGCTGGAAGGGCAATATTCCGATGTGGTGGAATACAATGGCAGATTCAATATTTTCAGGGTGGATGAGCGCAAAATTACCATTCCCTTTGAGCTGTTGAATCGGTTGATGGACAAGAGTGCTGTGCGGGGGCTTGTGGATTATGCCTACCGAAACATTGGTCTCAAGGAGACCGTTATTCTGGCGGATCGGTTAAAGGATATTGGGTATCGCCACTCCACCTTGGGGGGGTTGTCCATCTGTATTGATGACATGATTATCCCGGACAACAAATGGGATATTATCCGCAAGTCCGAAGAGCAGGTGCAGAGCATCAAACAGCAATACTCCGAAGGACTCATCACCCAGGGAGAAAAGTACAACAAGGTGGTGGATATTTGGGCTAAAAGCACCGATGACATTGCCGATGCCATGATGGCGGTGATGAAAAATCCCGGTGGTAAAGATGCACCCGATGATGTCCTCAATGCCGTTTACATGATGGCCGATTCCGGTGCCAGGGGCAGTAAGGATCAGATGCGTCAGTTGGCCGGTATGCGGGGTCTCATGGCCAAACCCTCGGGGGAGATCATTGAAAATCCCATCACGGCCTGTTTTCGTGAAGGATTGACTGTGTTGCAGTATTTTATTTCCACCCATGGTGCCCGTAAGGGGCTTGCAGATACAGCCCTGAAAACAGCCAACTCCGGGTATCTCACCCGTCGTTTGGCCGATGTGGCCCAGGACTGCACCGTCATGGAAGATGATTGCGGCACCTTGATGGGGGTGGAGGTGGAATCTCTGCTGGAAGGGGGGGAGGTGATCCAAACCCTTGGAGAAAGAATTCTGGGAAGGGTGGTTCAGGCCCCGGTGATAGATCCATATAAAAATAATCTCCTTGCTGACAAGGGGGTTGAGCTGGATGAAAAATTAGTTGGAATCATCGAAGCTGCGGGTGTGACCAGTGTGAAAATACGGTCTGTGCTGACCTGTAAATCCAGGCACGGGGTATGCGCTAAGTGCTATGGTCGGGATCTTGCCCATGGTAAAACCGTTGAAATCGGCCAGGCCATCGGTATCATGGCGGCCCAGTCCATTGGGGAGCCGGGAACCCAGCTGACCATGAGAACCTTTCACATTGGTGGTACTGCCAGTCGAAAGGTTGAGGTGGCCGAGATCAAGGCCCGGGTGGCGGGCATTATCAAGTTCAACGAAAACATTCAGATCGTTACCACGGCAAGTCAGAACCAGATTGTCATGAACCGAAAAGGGGGCGGGTTTTCCATCACCGGTCCTGAAGGGCGTGAACGGGCCAAGGACGACGTCATTTATGGGGCAAATCTTCATGTGAAAAATGGCCAAAACGTTGAGGTGGGGGATGTGCTTGCCTCGTGGGATCCATTTACCACGCCCATCATCACCGAGGTGAGCGGTCGTGCCCGGTACGCTGACATTGATGTGGGTGACACCGTTCAAGAACAGATTGATCCGGTGACGGGCAAAGTATCCCGTACCATTATTGAGGGAAAGTCCTCTGACATCCGTCCCCGAATCACCATTAAAGATAAGGATGGAAAGGGGATTAAACTCCCCGGTGCCACCGCCAATGTCATGTACTATTTACCGGTGCATGCCATTCTCATGAAAGACGATGATGATGAGGTCATGGCGGGTGATGTCATTGCCAAGCTTCCCCGGGCCACCACCAAAACCAAAGATATCACCGGTGGTCTGCCCCGGGTTGCCGAGCTGTTTGAGGTTCGAAAACCCAAGGAGCCCAGCATGCTCACAGAGATTGATGGATATATTGCGGTCTCCAAGGGCACCAAGGGAAAGCAAAAAGTCACCGTGACTCCCACGGATGTGGGCGATAAAAAGGAATATCTCATTCCCAAGGGTCGTCATGTTAATGTATATGACGGAGATTATGTAAAGGCCGGTGAACCCCTCATCGGCGGTTCTGCCAATCCCCAGGATATTCTCAATATCAAGGGAGAGGTGGCCCTTGCAAGGTACCTGGTGGATGAGGTTCAAGAGGTGTATCGACTCCAGGGCGTTCGCATCAATGATAAGCACATTGAGGTAATTATCAGCCAGATGATGCGGCGGGTTAAAGTCCTGGAAGTGGGCGATACCGATTTTATCCCCGATGAGCAGGTGGATCGGGACCGGTTTGCGGAAGCCAATCGGGACATTGTCATGAAGGGGGGGGAACCTGCCAGGGGAGAGCCGTTGATTCTGGGAATCACAAAGGCATCCCTTGCAACGGACAGCTTTATTTCTGCTGCGTCGTTCCAGGAAACCACCAAGGTTCTCACCGAAGCCAGCATCCAGGGCAGATACGACACCCTCAAGGGGTTGAAGGAAAATGTTATCATGGGGCGTTTGATTCCCGCTGGAACCGGTTTCGTGGGGTATAAAAATGTGGAAATTGAGACGGTGGAAAATTAATCATAAGTCTGTTTAAAAGTTATCACCTTGTGTTAAAAAACCGGTGGGATGGATGGGTTCTGGTTCTAAGTGCCCTCTCTTCTTTTGTTGAAATCACACCGGTTTTATCTTCTGATACTGTTATTTTAACACCCTTGGAAGGGAGCTATCATCAGTGGTAATTTAAAAAGAGCTTGACAAATTCAGGCGTCTATATAATAATCCATCATTTTGTCACATAAGATTGTTCGAAATCATTCGATAAGGAGTTTTATAAAGGTATGCCAACCATTAATCAACTGGTAAGAAAGGGACGGGTAAAGGCCGAGAAGAAGCAAGGCACCCCGGCTTTGAAGGGTGGTCCCCAAAAACGAGGTGTCTGCACCAGGGTGTATACGTCAACACCCAAAAAGCCGAACTCTGCATTGAGAAAGGTTGCCAGGGTTCGTTTGACAACCGGCATGGAAGTTGCCGCCTACATTCCCGGTATGGGTCATAACCTACAGGAGCATTCAGTGGTTCTTGTCAGGGGCGGGAGGGTGAAGGATCTTCCCGGTGTTCGTTATCACATCGTGAGGGGAACATTGGATACGCTGGGCGTTGAGGATAGAAGGCAGGGCAGGTCAAAATATGGTGCAAAGCGACCCAAATAAGTTGTTTGGA
>CAYSSE010000266.1:0-5584 GCA_964433355.1 uncultured Desulfocicer sp. | reverse complement strand
CGGTACACATGCCAAGGGTTTCCACCATGGAAAAGCCTTTATGCTGCATGGCTGTTACAAAGTGGTCTGACAGATCTGCATCATGGCCGGAGTACCTGCCAATCCAAGTGGCACCGGCACTTTGTGCAATTTCACAGATATCAAGGGGGGCTTCTGCCTGATTAAGGAATTCAGACCCCACAATGGCATCACTGGGGGTGGTGGAAGAATATTGACCACCGGTCATGCCAAAATTAAAATTATTTAAAATAATCAGGGTGATATCCAGATTTTTTCGGCAAGAAGAGAGCACATGGGCACCACCGATGCCAAGCCCCCCGTCACCCATGGTGACGATGACATTCAACTCTGGATCAGCCAATTTCAGGCCGGAAGCATAGGTTAAGGCCCTGCCATGGAGACCGTGAAGGGCATGGACGTTAAAAAATGTGTCAAACAGACCGGAACAACCAATATCTGTAACAATGACGGTTTTCTCAGCGGGAATACCCATCTTTACAAGGGCCTTGTCCAGCTCTTTGGTGATGCGATCATGGGTGCAGCCGGGGCAGAATACCGGGGGACGGCTGGTATTTAATAAACTACTCATTTTCAATAACCTCCATTATTTTACCAGGTGCAATCAAGGTACCGTCCATTTGTCCGTAAAAATCGAGTTTTTTACCCGCCAGAACCCGCCTGATTTCGTTGACATACTGGCCCAAATTCATTTCAATGACAACAATGCGTTTGTAGGCTTTGGCCTTTTCCTTTAAAAGCTTTTCAGGAACAGGCCATATGGTTTTCAAGGATAGAGAAGAGACTTGGGTGCCCTTTTTTTCCAGGGAGGCGCAGGCATCCTCCACAGCCCGGGAGGTAACGCCGTAGCTGATAACAAGGGTGTCTGCATTTTCTCTGTGATTCTCTTCAAAAAGGGTAATCCGATCTTCGGCCGCAAGAATTTTGTTTTGCAGGCGCTCCTGGGATGCACTGATCACTTCGGGATCAATGGTAATGTACCCGTCAGGGCCATGGGTGGAAGAGGTTTGACGAACCAGGGTTTTTCCGCCAATGGGAAGAAAATCAGGGGCCTTGTCTGCATCCGCCTCAAAGGGGACATAATTTTCGCCAGTGAAAGGTTTTCGATCCACAAGGGGGGGCAGGGTTATGGCATCCAGATCCACACTCTCCCGGGTCATGCCGATCTCTTTATTGGAGGCAATGAATACAGGGCAGCGGAACTCTTCGGCATAGTTGAATGCATGAACCGTCAGTTCATAGCAATCCTTTGCGTCCTTGGGAACCAGGACAATCACCGGAACACCACCGGTATTTCCCCATCTTAAGAACTGAATATCACTGTCTGCACCCCGGGTGGCAGATCCTGTTGAGGGACCTAATCGCTGAACGTCCACAATCACCATGGGTATTTCACTGCCAAGGGCAAAGGAGAGCTGTTCACTGTAAAGACTGATTCCCGGACCGGATGTGGCGGTTAACACCTTTTTACCTGCCATGGATGCCCCAATGCAATATCCCATGGATGCAATCTCGTCTTCACCCTGGATACAAACACCGCCCTTGGGGGGCAGAAATTTTAACATATTGGCAAAAACCGTGGTGGCAGGGGTAATTGGATAGCCTGCAAAAAAGGAACAACCAGCAGCCATAGCACCCCGTGCAACTGCCTCATTTCCCTCCATGAATGATAAAGCCATTTTCTTCTCCCGTTCTATTTAGCGCTTTACTTTAAATTTAAAATCGTCCATCGAATCATTGATTTGATTAAATATTTGATTGAATTACCCTTTCATTAACAGAGCCCAGATGTGGAGTCAAGGAATTTAATCAAATAAATAATCACATTTTTCAAAACAGATGATATTTACCTTGCATTTTCAGATATTTTTATATATCTATCATTCAAAAATATTAAAATTAAATTAAAAATAAAATCAAATATGAGCCCAAAAAAGACAAAAAAAAGAAAAGAAGACTTTACCCAGGAAGCTTACATGGGGATTCGCAGGATGTTTTTCAACAATGAAATCATCCCCGGACAGAAGATATCCTACCGGGATCTGGCCGAACGGATGGGAATGAGCGCCACCCCCATCATCCAGGCTTTAAAACGTCTGGAGTTCCAGGGACTGGTGAGGCATGAGCCCAATTGTGGATATTATACGGAGAAGACCAGCATTGAAGAGATCACTGAAATCTATGATTTCAGAAAGATCATTGAGGTCGCCCTTGTGGAAAAAACCATCCAGGGAATCACCGCCGGGAAACTTGTAAAATTAAAAAAAGCGCTGGAGAGTCACCTCTGCGCCGTGCGGGATGTCTATCTTAAAGACCGTCTCCTAAAAGACAGAGAATTTCACATGGCCCTTGCCGAGCTGTCGGGGTGTACACTCCAGATCAATACCCTAAGACACCTGTTTGATCTTCTTTATCTCAAGTACCGGGGCAACATTCTCTTTGTCACCCCCATGGATACGGTGGATGATCAACACACAAAGATCTATGAACACATTGCCGCCAAGAACATTAAAGAGGCACAGCATATCCTGGGCCAGCACATTTTAAATGTAAAAAAGCATGCCCTCATCAGCGTTAACCGGGTGATTAACGAAAAATCTGCCCCCATGATCTAACCAAAGAATAGTCATTTCATGATTGTTCAACATCCGTCCCAAAACTTGAGCATCGCTTAAAAACATCTGGCGGATCAGGCAAGCAAATAAATAGGGGACAGACCACGTTTTTTATTGTCCCTCATGAATTCAACCCGTTACCCGATGCTTCAGCCAAAATTGTTTCCCTTTGAATGCCACAGCAATTTCCAGAATATTCCTTACGCCAGATGCTTGCAGTTCAACAGCGTATCCTCTGTCTTTAATTTGTTTCAGCGCATTCTCCAACACCTGTTCATGGGCGTTTTCAGCCTTTTTTTCCACAAGCTTGAATTCGATGATTATACCGGTTCCTCTGGGATCTTTTGGGTTCAGCATGATATCATACCTGCCATAGCCCGATTCCCGGTTGGATCGAATATCATATTTTCCGCCCAGCCACACCAACATCCCCAGGACAAGGGCATGATACACTTTTTCAGGATCATTTCCAAAATCATGAAAGCTCATCACCTGATTGATGATTTTACGCAACAAACGTTCAAACAAATCCATGTTGGAACTGGATAAAGCACCAAGCATCTCCAGCAGACAATTACTTGCTATCTTTTCCGAAAACCAGCGGATAACAAGTTCTTCATAGGCCAGTTTAACCTCTTCATTGGGGATCGCAAGCTGATACAGATTTCTGTAAACGGCGTTGCCCACTGATTTTAAATATCCTGAAAACAGCAAAAAACTCCACAGCAGGTCATCCCGGAGATCCAAATCGCGCATGACTATGGTTTCATATACAGGCCTTTCAATTGATTTTCCCTCCAGCAACTGGCCGATTTCTTCCCGGATCTCTTTGCCCCCGGCAGTGGCAAGGCGGTCAATTATGGATGTGTCGGCAGTGTTGATCCAAAAGGGTTTTAGCGTTCCGGACTTACTGTTGGCGTAATTAACAATAGACCAGGGGTTATAGATGGTCACCCCGCCAAACAGGTAGCCGTCATACCATCTGGAAACCTCATCAAAACGGTCAAGAATCTCATACTCACAAAGCAGTCTGCGCGTGTCGTCTTCAGTGAAGCCAAATGAATCGCTGAACTCCTCATCCAATATCGTATATACCCCAAGATTGTTCAGTCCTGAAAATATGGACTCTTTTGCCACACGCAAAATACCCGTTAGAACACCCTTGAACAGGTGCGGGTTATCCTTGAGTCCCCCTGATAAAAAATTTCTCATAAAACCGATGATCTCTTCATAATAACCGTTGGTGTACCCGGCGTGGAGCGGGGTGTCGTATTCGTCTATAAGAATAACAACGGGCTGGTTATAATAACGGTACAAAAATTCAGAGAGAACCAGTAAGGACTTTTCATGATCTGTTATATCTGCAGTGCCTTGCAACATATTTTCAAATAGCGTTTTTTCTTCGGGAAATAATAGATCTCCATCAAGCAGATAGCGATGTCTACTGTATTCCTTATAAATTATTGATTTTAAATTTTTACAGCATTGGAACCAATTGGCATGTTTAACATCCTTCAAGGTTAAAAAAATCACCGGGTATTTTCCATGATATTCATTAAAACAGGGGCTCTCTTTTATCAACAGGTCTTTAAAAAGTGCTGCGGCATCTGTTTTGTTTTTCTCAAAAAATACTTTCAACATGTTTAGATTCAGAGTTTTGCCAAAACGACGGGGACGGGGCAGGAGAATGATCTCAGCAGATGCCTCAACAATTTCACGGATAAAATGACTCTTATCCACATAATAATAGTTGTTTTCCCTCAGCTTTCTGAAATCGGAAACACCGATGGGGAGACGATTTTTTTCCATTTTGAGAGTCCTCCTGAGTCAGGCAGTTGACGTCATCATCGAAACGCAAAGGCGATATCCCAAAATCGAAAGCGCATCTTCAATCCTGGATAATTTGGTGGCAGCATACGTCGAATTTTCCTTTCATTAATTCCCATGCGCCGCCCCAGTTCAGCTTTTTTAATACCGTTTTTATATGAAAGAATAGACGACCCTAACATTCTTTCATGCTTCGTTGTGGGTAGGCCAAGATCAAAATACGGTCTGCCCGTGGCAGTTATAAAGGGTTCCATGGTTTTTTTCCAGGGTCTGTCTCAAAGCGGGGATTATAAGCAAGCTTTTTAAGCTTCTTGATCAATTCATTGCCGTTAATGGTTTTCATGATAGGGCATTTATCATTTAAAATAAAGACATTAATGTCCACCCTGGTCTCATCAAGCATTACGGCAGGGCTTGGATTTAAGCAGCAATTCTAATTATGACACTTGATGGCTTCCCAAACTGTAAATTTACGGTTTCGTTCAACGTAAATTCAGCACGTTACGCATCATTAGTGCCGTTTGGAAATCCATAATTAGAATTGCTGGGATTTAAGGGAATCCCTTGACAAAGCCAAATGAGATCATTAATTTAATCAACTCAATATTTTACAAACAAATGCACAGATAACCCGTAGAGATTAAGGATCATAAAATGCCCATATTTGAATTTAAATGTTCAGATTGTGAAGAGTTCTTTGAAACACTTTTCATGTCCGGTGATGACACAAAAGAAATAAAATGCCCCAAATGCAGCAGTTCTGCTGTGGAGCGCGTTGTCAGTTCAACCAATTATGCAATGGGAGCCAGTTCCGTATCCAAAAAGGAAAAGGCCTCGACTCTGACCCGGAACTGCTCCAGTGGTTCCTGCACCACCTATACAGTTCCAGGAGCCAGCAGGGGATAAAAACAGAAGACTTGGGCATCCTTCAAAACTACTTTACACTTTTTTAGTGCATTTCCCATTTGCAGGGGCTTTTTCCAAAAAGACTGTAAGGTACTTTTGGGCTCATATGAAGAATGCCAAGATTTGATCAAAATATTGACCATCCTGCCCCCAATCAGGGGGCCATGGATGCCAATATATCCTTTATAATTTCAGTCACATAGTTTACCCCCAGCAAG
>CAYSSE010000265.1:0-5600 GCA_964433355.1 uncultured Desulfocicer sp. | reverse complement strand
ATATAACAGCTTCACAAGAAGCCGCTATCCCTTTAGGGTAGCGGTAGTTCACTCTTTTTGATTTCCATCCGTCTCAGGGGGGCATGGCATTGGTTAAATCTTCACATCCAGGAATGGGGGGTGGTGTGGGTATTTTTAAATTTTTCTGATCGGGTGTTGGTGCATTTGTTATCATAGATACGTTCCTTTGAGAGTGCTTATGCTTAGGAATGAGTCCGAAATAACATATCCTTTTAATAAAGATGGGAACACTATTCTTCAAAGGTGGAGTGTTCTGAAAAGGCCACATTATTTGAGAGTGGTTCCTTAATCAATACCTTCGCCAAATTCAAAAGCGATTTGAAATTTATTAAAAATAATACCATATATTGTGCCAGTTTGGTAATAAAATTACAATATATAGATTGATATTTAAGCTAAAATAAAATTGGCGAAGGTATTGTTAATTAACTTCGATCACAACGGGATGGCATGGCAAAGGAAATAACAAACTCTATCGTCGTAAACACGCCACCAAGCGGCCGGGATGTTCCAGGTATCCGAACAGATCAAGGATGTTCATCACCACAATATCCGAAGCAGCAAGGGTTTTAGATACCAGACCTTCCTGCCCCAGCACGGCAATACCCAAAATCGCTTCCCTGAGCATGGACTCATCATTGGCCCCATTGCCAGCAGCAATGGTTTTATCCTTTCCCAATATTTCAAGATAATCCTGCTTGGCCTGGGCCTGATCCCGTTCCGGGATCACCTTAAGGGAACACTGAACTCCTTTAAGCTCTTTTTTCACCGAACCAAAGGTATCTGCCGTAATCACATGAAAATCCAGGTCATGGGCAAGATCATTTATTCTTTGCCCAACCCCTTGTACCAATCGGCCATCAACGGCAATGGTGCCGTTAAAATCAAGTAATACATGTTTAATATTCAGGGTAAAAGCCCCGGGTATTTTAATGGTAACCATGTTTTTCCTTTATTCTGCCACTTTCATTACTTGTTGTGTCTGGATAGAGATTCAACGATTAAATTCCATCACATTGTTATCAATTAGCCTTGTTTTGCCCAGCATCACGGCAATGGCCATGAGGACAGATCCGTTGATGCAGTTCACTTCATCCAGAGTCAGAGGATCACAAATGGAGACATAATCTATTTTGATATCAGGGCAGGATTCCAGAATTTTTCTGGCCTGGATTAAAATTTCGCCGGGGTCGGTTATTCCTTTGGAGATCATCTCCTGTGATCTTAAAAGGGCACGATGCAGCACCAACGCATTGGATCGCTGGTCGCCGCTAAGATATTTATTACGCGAACTCATGGCAAGCCCATCTTCTTCCCGGACAATGGGCACCCCGATGATATCAATATCAAAATTTAAATCTTTCACCATCTGTTTAATAAGGGTCAATTGCTGGAAATCTTTCTGCCCAAATACAGCCACGTGGGGTTTTACAATGTTGAACAACTTACTCACCACCGTGGCGACTCCCTTAAAGAACACAGGCCGGGAAAGACCGCACAAGTGCAGGGGAAGTTTTTCCAACTCCACATAGGTTTGGAACCCTTGGGGATAAATTTCTGATACCTCTGGGGTAAACACGGCAGATGCCCCCATGTCCCGGCACAAATCAAGGTCTTTTTCCAATGCCCTGGGATAGGTGGCCAGATCTTCATTGGGGCCAAATTGGGCCGGATTTACAAAAATACTCACCACCAAATCATCGACGTGTTCCCTGCCCGCCTCCATCAATGCCAGATGCCCCTTATGAAGAAATCCCATGGTAGGGACAAATGCAATGGTGCGTTTATTTTGACGCTGGGTATCGGCATACTGCATCATCTCTTTTATTGTCTGAATCTGTTTAATAACATCACCTCAAAATTTAGTTCTGTAGGGGTAGCACATTACAATTACCATTGAGCCATATTGGGAAAAAAATTACAGTGTAATTCATAAAACTACAGAGGTACTTTAATGATCTACTACACCAAATTTTAAATCTATCGGGGGATAACTGAAACTGAAACCCACCTGATATTCAAAGGGTTTTTTCACGAATAACCCCGAGGAATTTATGATTCAGTGTACGACACTGTTTGGATGGAATTCTAAAGCGTGTTTACCCACCTTTTGACACTTGATTTTTAGTGAAACAAGCAAAGTGTCGCTGCGGTGATCATGTAGCAATATAAATTCAAGGTTAAAATCGCCCTGATTTGATCCATCTGCATAGGTCACAAAATTTTAATATGCTACTTTTTCCCAAATTGGCACCCTCTGTGTAAAATTGATCTCCGCCATTGTCAATATGATTTTAAGGCACCCTTCATATAGCACCAAAAATAATTTACAATCTTTTGGAAAAAAGCCACTACGAATAGTGTTCAAAAGAAATGTAAAACATCTTTGCAGGATGCCAAAATTTCAAACTTAATATTATGTGCTCCGAACTGCCATAAGCCGCAACCAGCCCTATAGTTTCTGGAAAACCAATATATGAATAGCATATTTGGTTTTAAAAAGTTATTTTAAGTTTGTTTTATCATACAACAAATATTTATAGATTCAGAATAACCACACTTGCTTTTAAGTTAAAATCCTTTTATATAACATACGTGGCAGTAACCACCTTCCATAAGGAAAATTGAAACGTTCATAATTCCAGTATTTTGGACTGAGTTTCATATAAACTGCCACGGGCAGACCGTATTCTGGCCCCGGTCTGTCCGTGGCGGTTATAAAAAATATCTTAATTTCCAATCAAGAAGAAGGAGAAAAAATGTTAAAAAAAATCATTAATGTTAATGGTATGTCCAGAACAATTCTGGTTAACTCAACGGACACATTGTCCAATGTGCTTCGTAAGCAACTGCTGGTTCTTGGTGTCAAGGTCGGTTGCGATGAAGGTCAGTGTGGTGCCTGTAATGTAATCATGAACGGAAAACTCATCCGCTCCTGTATTACCAAGATGAGCCGGGTGCCTGATGGTGCTGAAATCACAACCATTGAAGGCATTGGCACCCCGGAGAACCTGCACCCCATTCAGGTTGCCTGGATACTCCACGGCGGTGCCCAGTGTGGATTTTGTACCCCTGGATTCATTGTCTCTTCCAAAGCTCTTCTGGACTCCAATCCCACCCCTACCCGTGATGACATCCGGGACTGGTTTCAAAAATATAAAAATGCCTGTCGTTGCACCGGCTACAAACAAATTGTAGATTCTGTCATGGATGCGGCACGGATAATTAACGGAGAGATCACCAAGGAAGATCTTGCCTATAAAATTCCCGAAGACGGCCGTGTCTGGGGTTCCAGTATGCCTCGTCCCACATCTGTTGCCAAGGTGACCGGTACCTGGATGTTTGGTGCGGATCAAGGACTTCTCATGCCCGAGGATGCCCTGCAAATGGCCATGGTTCAGGCTGAGGTTTCCCATGCAAAAATTCTATCCATTGACACATCCGAAGCTGAAAAAATGCCCGGTGTGGTCAAGGTGCTGACACATAAAGATGTGAAGGGCAAAAACCGCATTTCAGGTCTGATCACATTTCCCACCAACAAGGGGGATGGATGGGATCGTCCCATTTTGTGTGATGAAAAAGTATTTCAGTATGGTGATGCCATTGCCCTTGTCTGTGCAGATACCAAGAAAAATGCAGATGCAGCTGCCGCAAAGGTAAAAGTTGAACTGGAACAACTGCCCGAGTACATGAATGCACCGGCAGCCATGGCCGACGATGCCATTGAGATCCATCCCGGCACCCCCAATATTTACTACACCCAGAAAATTGCCAAGGGTGAAGAAACAGCTCCCCTCTTTGAAAAGGCAGACCATGTCATTGAAGGGGACTATTATGTGGGTCGTCAGCCCCATCTGCCCATTGAGCCGGATGTGGGATTTGCCTATATCAATGATGATGATAAACTGGTTATCCAGTCCAAGTCCATTGGGCTTCATCTGCACATGTTCATGATCGCTCCGGGCCTTGGAGTTGAACCTGAGAATATGATCATGATCCAGAACCCCACAGGTGGTACATTTGGTTATAAGTTCAGCCCCACCATGGAAGCTTTGGTGGGCGTGGCAGCTTTGGCCACAGGTCGTCCCTGCTTTCTCCAGTACACCTACAAACAGCAGCAGCAGTACACGGGCAAGCGATCTCCCTTTTTCACCAACGTGCGCCTGGCAGCTGATAAAGATGGAATGCTCAAAGCCATGGAGACAGACTGGTCTGTTGACCATGGTCCCTATTCTGAGTTTGGTGATCTGTTGACCTTGAGGGGGGCTCAGTTCATTGGCTCTGGTTACAACATTGATAATATCCGTGGGGAAGGTCGCACAGTGTGTACCAACCATTGCTGGGGATCTGCATTCCGTGGCTATGGCGCCCCTGAATGCGAATTTGGCTCAGAAGTTCTCATGGATGAACTTGCCGAAAAAATCGGTATGGATCCCCTGGAATTGCGTTATAAAAATGTGTATCGGGAAGGCTCAACAACCCCCACCGGATGTGCCCCGGATGCATACTCCCTGCCAGATCTCCTGGACCTGGTTCGTCCCAGATACGAGGCTGCCAAAACAAAAGCGGCTGCTGACTCCACACCGGAAATCAAGAAAGGGGTAGGCATCAGCATCGGTGTCTATGGCTGCGGTCTGGACGGCCCGGATACTGCCGAGGCTGATGTTGAGCTGAATGCCGACAACACCGTAACCGTTTTTGCCACTTGGCATGATCATGGCCAGGGGGCGGACAGTGGTACCCTGGGATCTGCCCACGAGGCTCTACGTCCCATGAAAATCAGTCCGGATCAGATCAAACTGGTTCTTAATGACACCAGCCAATGTCCGGTGGGTGGCCCTGCAGGTGGAAGCCGATCCCAGATGGTTGTGGGCCAGGCCATCCTCAACGGATGCCAGGCACTGGTTGCCGCAGCCCAGAAGGACGATGGGACGTTCCGGGATTATGAAGGCATGAAGGCAGATGCGCTTGAAACCAAGTTCCATGGCAAATGGTCAGCCCCCTGCACAAATTGTGATGAAAACGGCCAGGGTGACCCGCTGGCAGGTTACATGTACGGCGTTTTTCTGTCAGAGGTTGCCGTTGAAACAGCCACCGGTAAAACTACGGTTGAGGGCATGACAGTTGCTGCCGACATTGGTGTGATCAATAACAAGCTCACGGTGGATGGACAAATTTACGGTGGGGTTGCCCAGGGCATCGGCCTTGCACTCACTGAAGATTATGAAGATATCAAAAAACACGCCACTCTGGCTGGAGCAGGCTTTCCTTATATCAAACAGATCCCGGATAACCTTGAGATCCTTTATATAGAGACCCCCAGAGAACGGGGTCCCTTTGGTGCCGCAGGGGTGGGTGAATTGCCCTTGACAACCCCCCATGCTTCTGTGATTAACGCCATTTACAATGCCTGTGGTGCCCGGGTCAGACATCTGCCCGCCCGCCCGGAAAAAGTATTGGCAGCAATGCCCAAATAACTGTCACGGGCAGACCGTATTCTGGCCTCGGCCTGCCCACAACTAAGATTGGGTCGTAGACGCGGAGCCAAATGATATCATGCCGCCCCCTCCGACGGGCAA
>CAYSSE010000264.1:0-5617 GCA_964433355.1 uncultured Desulfocicer sp. | reverse complement strand
TGAGGAACTTCTTACCTTTGCCCAGATACAGAGCGGTCCATCTGACTTTTCAATGGAAGATATCCGGGTGGAGGAGATGATGACGGATATTTTTGCCTCTTTGCGCACGGAAAGTGAGGAAAGACAGATTTCAATGGAGTTTGAATCCCGGACAGATCATCCCTTGTTAACAGGCAATTCTTCCATGATGTATGACCTTTTTTTCCATGTGCTTCAGAATGCAGTGAACTTTGGTGTTGATGGGGGAAAGGTTCAGGTCTTTTGTGGGGGCTTGATCCTCGATGATCAAGTGTGGGTCAAGCTTGACTTATGGGCATTATTTCAAAAATTCCCGGCTTACATAAATCAGGCCCGATAACACCCATAAGCCAAGCCTGACCCCAATTACTGACCCCAATTATCTGAATCCATGACCCCATCACTGGGATCATGGATATCATTTTAATCTATTATTTTTACAAAGACGCCACCCAGGTGGAGAATTTCTCTTCACCTGTAGGTTTCATGTCAAACTCAACCCCAGCGTCCAGAAGGGAGTGGATCATATCTTGTCCATAACCCCTGGAGCAGGTCAGGATAAGGCCAGCCGTTTCACCATCCTTGGAAAGGGTGATGATCTGGCAGGGCACATGGCAACAGGGTCCCTGAAACAGAAACGGAACTGTCACCTTGGGGTCCAGAAAATCCAGGTTGGTCACTTTTTCCATGAAGGAAAAAACATCCTTACCCATGATGGCCACGCACAGGGTATTTTCTGTGGTCTCTGTGACAAACACATCCGTTGGAAGATCTGCACCGTTTCCGGGCAACTGAAATACAGAGGCCTGGATACCGTTCATGCGGTTGATCAAAATGCCGTCTTTAAGCACTGACTGTCCCGGCACTTCAGGGATGGCCACGCCAAAGGGGGTTACGCCTGACAGATCACCGGTCTGGACATCCAGACGGGTTACGTGGCTTAAATCCACAATAGACAGGCCCTGCCCTTCTCCATCATATTCCATGGCGATGGTCCAGTTATCCCGGACTTCCGTGCGTTTGGGCGATTTACCAAAGGAAACCGGTGAAACTCTTTTAATATCTACCATTGTTTTTACCTCAACCCTTCATTCTTGTTCCGTCAGGATCATAAAATGGCATGGGAACCACCTTGCCATAGATACGTTCATCGCCGCACTCATCTTCATAAATCTCAAGCCGGGTACCCACCTTGGCAAGTTCTGCTTCCACCAGGGCCATACCAACAGCCTCGTTCAATGTAGCGCTGTCCCGTGCCGTTGCAATGTAACCCCGAACCTTGGTGTCCACGATAAGTGCACCATCCCTGGGAGCGCGTCCGTTGTTTTCCATCTTGAAGCCCACCAGTTTAAAACGGGTGGGGTCATTTTCTGCCTGGCGCAGGGCCACGGCACCAACGGTTTTGGCTTCGGCTTTTTTACGATTCCACAGAAATCCAAGTCCCACATCCAAAAGGTTGGTCCGTTGTTCAGACTCCTGACCCAGGATGACATGGCATTTTTCCATACGAAGAACATTCTGTGATTCCACACCAAAGTTCTGGATGCCAAACTCAGCACCCGCTTCTTTGAGTAGCTGCCACAAAGAGGTCATGTAGGAGGAGTCCACGTGGAACTCATAGGAGAGCTCACCCACAAAGCCTAATCGCATGACTTTTGCCGGAATGACATCCTTGATCACCATCTCTTTGTAAGCTGAGTAGGAGAAGGCCTCGTTGGAGACATCTTCTTCGGTGATTTTTGCAAACACCTTACGGGCGTTGGGACCGGAAAGGTTGATGACGCCCATGGAATCGGTGATGTTCACCATGCTGAAATCCCAACCGTCATACCGGGTGTGATACCTGATCCACTCCACGGTTTGTCCGGCTCGGCCGGTGGAAGTGGTGATGTAATAATCATTTTCACCGAGCATGATCACAACACCGTCATCAATGACACAGCCATCGTCGTTACACATGGCGGTGTATTTTATCCGGCCAGGTTTAAGCTTGGACATGTCGCTGACATAAACCCGCTGCAATGCTTTAAGGGCATCGGGTCCGTGGAGGCGGAATTTACCCAATGTAGAGCCGTCCAGCATACCAACGTTATTGCGAACATTTTCAATTTCTTTGCGGCAGGAGTAATCCTCGCTAAAGTACCGAACTCGTTCCCACACACCAATTTTTCTCAAGATTCCCTTGTCTGCGACCTGAAGATCGTGGATGGGAGTTCTTTTGTGCATGGTGTGGTTGGTACCGGCATAGGTGGCAATAAAGGTGGGCACAATGGGAGCACGCACGGTGGTGGGTTTCACAGGAACGCCGGCCAATGCCTGGTATTTAGCCACATAAAGGGGCAGGTTGTGACCGGGGATACCGCTCTGGCCTGGTCCAAGACCTGCAGAAGAGTATCGTTTTACAAGCTCTGGCACATCAAATCCACTGTCAATGGTCTGTTTGACACTCTTGATGGTGGTATCTTCGTCAAAGCAGATAAAGCTTTTTCGACCCTGCACAGGGGCGGTTACCAGCTTGGAGCCGCGCAACGGTCCAGGAAGGGCTTTCATGGCAGCTTCAACAGCTTCCACATCAGCAGCTTCACAGGCACCACAGACTTTGGCAGCCTTGATTCCGGCAAGGGTTCCAGAACATTCAATGGACATGGCGTTGTTTATACCCAGAATACGACCGGCGGAAAAGGTGTTTTCCGGCATCTCATCGGCCACAAAAAAACCGGTAAAATCATCGTGTCTGAGTTTAATCTGGGCCATGGTCAAGGGACCGGTCACCGGGGTCAGACCCGCAGAGGCCACCAGCACATCACAGTCAAAATCCCGGGAGATCATGCCGTCAATGGAACTCATGGTAACCTTATTGACCTGTTTCTTACCATGGGCAACTGTGGCCACCCAGCCCTTAAGAAGAAGGAGGTTGCGTTTGGCCAATGCCAGTACCAGTTCAGGGTCCTGACCATCTTCACGAACATCTGCCACGCAGCCGATCTTCATACCCATGTCAAACAGGTCAATGGCTGCTTCAAGGCCCAAATCGTGGCCTACGCTGAAGATACCGTTTTCACCGGGTAGAATACCATAATTGCGAGCCATGCGCAGGGCACATGCCACCTGCATGACGCCGGGGCGCTCATTGTTGTCAAAAAGCAGGGGACGCTCAATGCAGCCCGTGGCCACAATGACACTGTTGGCTCGGATCTCCACATAGCGTTCGTTAAAAGCGTCTTTATCTGTTCCTGTCTGAAAACCAGTGACCAGGCAATTACTATACGCACCCACCATGGCGGTGTGTTTGAGTACCCGGATATTTTCATTGGCTTCCACCTGCTGAGCCAGATCCTGGCCTCGCTGGTACAGGGCAACACCATCTTTGTACTCGGCAGTACGGTAATCAAAGAAACCACCCAGCCAGGGGCGGGATTCCATGATGATTACCCGAAGTCCCTTTTCAGCAGCGGCCAGAGCCGAGGTCATACCGGCAGGGCCACCACCGATTACCACAACGTCAGTGCGGGGAAAGATTTCGTCAAACTTACCGGGCATTTCAAAGTCAGGACTGATTTCACCAAGACCTGCGGTCTTACGAATCTGTTTCATGGCAATGGGCCAGATACGAGCAGGCTTGTGCATCATCTTATAGTAGAAACCGGCAGGCATGGCCCAATCCAGTTTATCCAGGAAGCCCAGCATATCGTTTTCTGCAGAGCCCTTGACGTTCTGCTCTTTCACGGTCATGCCCTGTTTGAGCAGGGTGTTTTCCGTGCGCACATTGGGAATACCGTCCACATCCATCATGGTGTTACTGCACTCACCATCCAAGCTGTAGAGCCCCCGGGGGCGATGGTACTTCAGACTTCTGGCATAGATGCGAACGCCGTTGGCATACAGGGCACTGGCAATGGTATCACCCTCCACACCGGAGTAAGTCTTTCCCTTGTAATTGAATACTACTTTTTTCGTTGGATCAATTTTCAGCGTGGGCAGCTGATTAAATCGGGTCATCATTTGTCAGCCTCCGGACCTTTAACTTCAAGGTTGGTTGTTGTATCGCGATGGATGCTAAACCACGAACCGCAGCCATCCTTGTGAAACCACCACTCTTTTTGAACGCCTGCAACGCATTTGTTCATATGCACATAGTCACACCAGATCTCGGGGGTAATGCCTGCTTCTTCGGGCCTTGGCCCTTTGTCTTCCCCACCATACCTGAACTCATATCCGTTTCTTTTACCGCATATGGGACATGTAATTGTTAAAGCCATTTTTTATCTCCTTAAATCCCACCGATTAGTTATCAGGTGTATAGTTAACCAGTGCGGCGGTTTCACCCATGAGCTGGTGCTTTTCGTATCGCCTGTAGTTAAAGGGCTTCAATATTTCCGGACACTCTTTTTCCGCCATGAACTGGGCCATGTATTTACCCACGGCAGAGCAGGATTTAAATCCAAAATATCCCCAGCCGCAATCCATGTAAAACCCTTCAATGTGCTCATTACCATCCATGATGGGGGCCATATCCGGTGTCATGTCTGCAAGGCCACCCCAGATTCTCATGAATTTTACGCCCCGGAGACAGGGGAGAAACTCGGAAAGGGCTTCGGCCTGGTGTTTGATGTAATGGGCTGTGTTCTGGGTGGTGTAGTTGGGCCATTGGTCCATGTGCGCACCGGTGGCCACTTCACCCTTGAGGGTCTGGTTGGCATAACAATGATAGGCACCGGAGGAGACAACATGGTTCAAGAGGGGTTTCAGAGGCTGGGTTACCATGGCCTGGATGGTCAATACGCTGATGGGAAGCTTAATACCCAGCATGCCGTAAATAAGGGCCGCAGAATAACCACCCGCTGAGATGAGAACTTGCTTGGTGTTTATGGTGCCTCGGCTGGTTTCCACAGCCGTGACCTTGCCATTCTGGGTTTTAATACCTGTAGCTTCGGTCTGCTGGTGGATCTCAACACCATACTTATTGGCACCTCTGGCAAGACCCCACACCACTGCATCGTGGCGTACGATTCCTCCGGGGGGATGGAACATGGCACCATGGATGGGAAAGGTGATGTCGTCTGAAATATTCAAGGCAGGAACCAGCTCTTTGGCCTCTTTGGCGTCAATGAGATGACTCTCAACACCGTGGAACTGGGCCGTGGCAATGGTCATGCGGGCCGCTTTCATGGCCGCTTCACTGTGCATGAGGTTCAGGTTACCGCAGTTGTTGAACATCAGGTTGTAGTCCAGTTCCTTGGTAAGGATGGGCCACAACTTAAGGGCCTCATTATACAAGGGGACATTGTGCTGGGTTCGCTGGTTGGCACGAACGATGGCGGTATTTCTACCTGCGCCACCAAAGCCGATGTAGTTTTTTTCGATGATGGCAACATCTGTGATACCGTGTTCCTTGGCCAGATAATAAGCCGTTGCCAGCCCGTGAAGTCCGCCACCGATGATTACCGCATCATAACTTGACTTAAGTTGGGTCTTCTCACCCCACATGGGTTTTTGTTTACTGAACATAAGCACTCTCTCAGTTTTGTACTGTAATGTTATTCAAATACTGACTGCACTTCATATAGAGGATGGACTATATTATGTCAAATTGTTTTTT
>CAYSSE010000263.1:0-5663 GCA_964433355.1 uncultured Desulfocicer sp. | reverse complement strand
TTACCCATCGGGGGGGGGCTCTGCTGAGGTTGCCCGGAAGTTTTCTTTTCTAATAAAAAAAAAGAAGGTTTAAAAATGGTAATTGAAAAACATTTACTCTCCATCCTCGTGGACAATGAGCCGGGGGTTCTCTCCAGAATTGCCGGTCTGTTCAGTGGCAGGGGATATAATATTGAAAGTCTGAGTGTGGCCCAAACGGCTGAGAATCACCAATTGTCCAGGGTCACCATGGTCACCAATGGTAACGAACATATTATTGAACAGATCAAAAAACAGCTTCATAAATTGATCAACGTCATCACGGTGAGTGATCTCACAGAAAAAAAATATGTCCAAAGGGAACTGATCCTTATAAAGGTTCATGCAAGACCGGAGCTTCGGGCGGAAATACTTAGAATCGTGGATATTTTCCGGTGCCGGGTTGTGGATGTGGGAGCCGACCACTACACCATTGAAATGTCAGGAGACGAAGGAAAGCTTGAAGCCTTCATTGATCTGCTAAAACCCATGGGAATCATTGAAACCGCCCGTACAGGCTCCATTGCACTGGGCCGGGAAAAGAAAAAACTCTAACGTTTGGCTTTCTTTATTTACCGCTTGCACTGGTTCAACCAATAACCCGGGAGGGCTGGGACCATTCCTCCAAAACACTTATGATTGTTCCCCTTTTGAACCATGGATTCAGAAGGGGACTTCTCGGTTAAAAATTAAACAGGCATGGAAGATATAGTTGACACGCCAAGGAGACCTGCCATAACAAGCAGGAAAAAATAACTCCCATGAAAAAAGTAGATTTATATGACACCACCCTCCGGGACGGCATGCAGGGAGAAAATATATTTTTCTCCCCCGAAGATAAAATCAAAATTGCCCTTCGGCTTGATGACATGGGAATTCCCTATATAGAAGGGGGATGGCCCGGTGCCAACCCCAATGCCATGCGTTTTTTTGAAATGGTGGCCCAAACCCAGTTTAAAAACAGTAAAATCACGGCCTTTGGCTCCACGCGGCGGCCCCATACCGCTGCACATGAAGACGATACCCTCAAGGCTTTAATCAGCTGTGGCGTGGGAACACTGACCATTTTCGGAAAATCATGGGATCTTCATGTGAAAATCATGGAAACCACCCTTGAAGAAAATCTGGCCATGATCCAGGAAAGCATTGTCTTTCTGCTGAGCCATGACCGGGAAGTTTTTTATGATGCAGAGCATTTTTACGATGGATATCTGGACAATCCGGAATATGCCATGAAAACCCTTAGGGCTGCTGTGGATGGCGGATGCAGAACCCTTATTTTGTGTGACACCAACGGTGGCACCCTGCCCCACGACATTGAAAAAATCACCCGGGATGTGGATAAAGAACTCCAGGAAAACTACCATGAGCCCATTGCCCTTGGCATCCATGCCCACAATGACTGTGGCATGGCCGTTGCCAACTCTGTCACCGCCGTTCGATGTGGCGCCACCATGGTCCAGGGCACCATCAACGGATATGGCGAACGCTGCGGGAATGCCGATCTGACATCCATAATGCCTGTACTCCGATTAAAACTCCAGATGGACTGCTGCTCCCTGGATAATTTAAAGAAACTGAGATCCCTTTCCAGATTCATCAGTGAAACCGCCAATATGACCCCTTTAAATTGTCGTCCCTTTGTGGGACACAGCGCCTTTGCCCACAAAGGAGGCATCCATGTCAGTGCGGTGATGAAAGAAGCCAGGGCCTACGAACACATGGACCCGATTCTGGTGGGTAATGCAAGACGGGTGCTGGTATCGGAACAATCCGGCAAAAGCAATATTCAATATAAAGCCCGGGAAATGGGGGTCACCATTGGTGAAGACAGTCGGAAACACCAGGGCATTGTTTCCAATATCAAAGAACTTGAAGACGAAGGGTATCAGTTTGATGTGGCTGAGGGCTCTTTAAAGATCCTCATGGAAAAACTCACTGGCCAGTTCCAGCCACACTTTGATCTTGAATCCTTCCGGGTGACCATTGAAAAGGATAAAGAACGCCCCTGCTATGCCCATGCACTGATTAAAATAAGGGTGGGGGATACCGTTGAAATCACAGCAGCCGAAGGGGACGGCCCGGTGAGTGCCCTGGATAATGCCCTTCGTAAAGCCCTGACCAACATATTTCCCGATCTTAATGCCATGCATCTGGTTGACTTTAAGGTGCGTGTGCTGGAAGGAGATGCGGGAACCAATGCAAAGGTCCGCGTTATCATCTCATCCAGGGATGAAAACGATATCTTCAGCACCATCGGGGTTTCAGAAGATATCATTGAAGCCAGTTGGCAGGCCCTGGCCGACAGTTTTCAATACAAGCTTTCTCTTCAAAATCAACCCACTACAATTTAAATAGATAGAGGTAATCATGACCAAAGACAACAGAATTATTATTTTTGACACCACCCTGAGGGATGGCGAGCAATCACCCGGCGCCAGCATGAACGAAGCAGAAAAACTGCGCATTGCCACCCAGCTTGAAGCGTTGGGAGTGGATGTTATTGAAGCTGGTTTTCCTGCGGCATCGGAAGGAGATTTCAAAGCCGTTGAGATGGTGGCCAAGGCCCTGAAAAAAACCCAGGTTGCGGCCCTTTGCCGGGCAACAGAATATGACATTAACAAGGCATGGGATGCCGTACGGCAGGCTGTGAATCCCCGTATCCACACCTTTATTGCCACCTCGGACATCCACATGGAATATAAGCTCAAGATGTCCCGGGATGAAGTGGTGACTGCCGCCATCAAGGCCGTGTCCCACGCAGCGTCACTTACTTCCAATGTGGAATTTTCCGCCGAAGACGGCTCCCGAAGTGATCCTGACTTTCTGTGCAAAATATTTGGGGCTGCCATAGAGGCCGGTGCCACCACGCTGAACCTGCCCGACACCGTGGGCTATGCCATTCCCGGTGAATTCAGTGATTTGGTAAAATACGTGATGAAACATACTCCCAACATGGACAAAGCCATCCTGAGCGTCCACTGCCACAACGATCTGGGGCTGGCCACCGCCAACACCCTGGCCGCCATCCGGGCCGGAGCCCGCCAGGCAGAGGTGACCATCAACGGCATCGGGGAACGGGCCGGCAACACCTCCATGGAAGAGGTGGTGATGTCCCTTAACACCCGTCCCAATTTTTTCCCGGAGACCACTTCCATTAATACCACACGGATCTACCCCACCAGCCGCTTGGTGAGCATGATCACCGGTATCCTGGTACAGCCCAATCGCGCCATTGTGGGGGCCAATGCCTTTGCCCACGAAGCCGGTATTCACCAGGACGGGATGTTAAAAAATCCCATGACCTATGAGATCATGAAACCCGAAACCATTGGACTGAACAAAAACTCCCTGGTTCTTGGCAAGCATTCCGGTCGCCATGCCTTAAATGCTCACATTGAAGAGATGGGATATAATCTCTCCGAAGAAGAGCTGGAGATGGTTTTTAAAAAATTCAAGCACCTGTGTGACAGAAAAAAGAGTATCCAGGATGAAGACATTGAGGCATTGATCAATGAAGGCGTTTTGAGAAGTTCCCAAGTGTTTCAACTGGAATATCTCCATGTATCCACGGGTACAACGGTGTTTCCCTGCGCCACGGTGCATCTGAAAATTCATAACCGCACCGTCAAGGGCACCACCGAAGGCAACGGCCCCATTGACGCGGTGTTTGACACCATTTCAAAACTCACCCACACCAAATCAGACCTGTTACGCTTCTCCATCAGTGCCCTCACCGCCGGGACAGATGCCCAGGGTGAGGTAACGGTGCGACTCAGCGAAGATGGCATGGTGGCTCTTGGAAAAGGGACGGATCCAGACATCCTCACCGCCAGCGCCTTGGCCTACATCAATGGGTTAAACCGATTGGAATACCTCAAGGAGAATCCCACCTCTGTGCGTAAACAGAGCCTATAACTTAAATGTTGCCTGAAATGAGCTTGAATGCTTTAAAAAAACAAGTATAATCAGGATGTTAAAACTACGTTTCTTTTGCTTGGAACCGCAATTCCAAAATTTAAGTTAATAATCCTGTAGCTCATTAATTTTACAGTAGTCATGACCACCGGCATAGCCGGTGGCTTGCTTAAAGCCCTATAAGGGCATTCAATACTGTTCGCCCCTTAAGGGGCATGGGGTTATCGAATTATGTTTTCTGTGACCAAATCATTTTGGTGCTCTCCCGCTGCTACTTTGATTATGATTTGGTTAAATATTTATAAGTTGAAGTTCCCTAAACTCCCAGGCATGGTCAGTTATCCCAGCTACCATTGCTGGTGTTCTCGGGCGCCATTTTTTTTTGAAGCTGTTTGGGCCGACCTGGTTTTCCGATCCGGAGAAAAACTTTGAGTTGATGGTAGTGCTCAAGCAATGCATTGTAATAACAGCTAAAGCCATCACTAAAAAAACAAGGAACTCCCATTACAATTCCGGCGGTCAATGCAATCAGAGAAAGGGCGGTTTCAGCTGTCCGTGGTCCCACAATAATCCCCAAAATAAGTCTATATTCCGGTGCAAAACTGATCCAAGTCCATTGCTGCCCCTCTTCTGAATCCGAACTGTCACTTTCAGTAGAAACAGGATCTTCTTCCTCACCATTATTCGTTTTTCGCCGGACAAAGCTCCACATTTCATCCAGTTCTACTCGGGTCACAGGAAGATCTTTGAGAAGAACTTGATTAATTTTATTCATTTTTTTATACGCTCGATCCAACCAGGACAAAATAGTGTCTTTTTTGATATCAAGTACCAAGGCGATCCCTGTGATATCCACTTTCACCAATATCATCTTTAAGGCCATCATGACTTTTTCTTCTTCCGTTTTCAGATCAAAGAAAACTGTATCACGCGTTTCAGAAAAGGTTTCATTGCATGTAGTACAACGAAAAATATGTCGTTTTCCACTTTTTGTCATATACGTGCTGATCGATATTATGTTTCCTTGATTTGCTTGTCCGTAATCCATACATTTTTTATTCGGACAAGGCTGATTCCAATCTGATGCTTGTCTCATAAAGTCCTCCTTTGTCTTTTATGAAAACATAAAACGTGTCTCAGAATGGTGAACTTAGCGCCCTTTGGGCGGACTTTTTACAACCCGCTGATTTAACATTTCATAAAATGGAAATTCCTATACTATCAAGTTATAATCAAAGTAATAGCGGGAGAGCACCAGCACGAAAAATTAAGTATGGTATCCCCAGAGTTCCATCCAAAAGGGCACTGGCTATCCGGTTCAATAAAAAGCTTGACGAAATCTGGAAAATCAGTTTACTCTTCAGTCAGTCGCTTGACCGACTGATATCCTTTCGCAGTTTTAATCCCCAGGAGGCGTATGGACACCTTTATCGAAGTGAAACCTCAAAAGAAAATTTTCCAACGAATTTATCTTTCCATCATGCTCTGGTTTGTGGGACGGGCCATCCAGGCTGCATCCCGGGTGGACAATCAGGTTAAAAATGAGTTTGATTCCATGCCGGACAACTATACCTTTTCTCTGGGGGCTTTTCCCCATGGACCCTATATGGTCATCGGAAAAGATGACAAAGGAAAGGTAAAATATTTAGGGTCTGACATTGAGAAACAGCCGGTGGATCTTCAGATGACCCTGAAAAGCATGGCCCATTTTTTCCTTTTGTTTACCT
>CAYSSE010000262.1:0-5672 GCA_964433355.1 uncultured Desulfocicer sp. | reverse complement strand
TCTCCATTCCCGCATGATCCACATGCCCTCGCAAGGGGGCTGTGTCTCCTTTTTTTCCTCAGTTTTTAAAAAGTAAAAAAATTCTGTTTTTCAATGTAAATCTGGTCATCCTTCATATGACCCCAAAAATACTTTACAGTCTTTTGGGAAAAGCCCCCACAAATGGGAATGATTTAAGAAACTGTAAAGTACTTTTGAAGGATGCCGAGAATTGTAGCCTGATTTTTAGCTTCAGGATTCCTGCATCAGGGGGAGTCTATAATCCTTGGGAGGATTATAATTCTCTTTAATGCTTCGGGGAATCATCCATCTGGATATATTGTGCTTGCTGCCCGCCTTTTCGTTGGTTCCCGAGGCCCTGGAACCGCCAAAAGGCTGAAGCCCCACATAGGCCCCTGTTGTTTTATCATTAATATAAAAATTGCCGGCAGCGTAGGTCAATCGTTTTTCCAGCGCTGTAATAACCAGACGATCCCGGGCAAAAATGGCACCGGTGAGGGCATAGATGGAGGTGGATTCGCACAGATCCAGGGCCGATTCAAAGTCTTTGTCGGCATATACGTAGATGGTCACCACTGGACCAAAAATTTCTTCTTCCATGGTTTTAAAGTGGGGATTAGTGGTGACGATCACCGTGGGGTCAACAAAATAACCAATTTCATCGTTGCACGTTCCCCCAATGATAATTTCGCCTTCCGGCGATTTCTCAGCCACATCAAGGTAGGATTTGATCTTATCAAAGGATGTCTGATCAATAACAGCGCCCATGTAATTGGTAAAATCTTCCACATTTCCGGGTTTGAGATCTTTTGTTTCTTCAATCAATCCCTTTTTGACCGCTTCCCAGATACTCTGGGGAAGGTAGACCCTGGAAGTGGCTGAACATTTCTGTCCCTGGTAGGAGAAGGCCCCGGCGATGATGGCATGAACCACCGCATCAACATCTGCAGAGGCATGGGCAAAGAGAAAATCTTTTCCCCCGGTTTCCCCCACGATTCTGGGATAGTTGCGATATTTTTCCATATTTCCGGCCACCGTGCGCCACATGTTATTAAAGGTGGCTGTAGACCCCGTGAAATGGATGCCAGCCAGCATGGGATGATCCATGGCAATGGGGCCGATCACGCTGCCAGGGCCCGGAACAAAGTTAATGACTCCATCTGGCAATCCGGCTTCCATCAACAGTTTCATTACATAGTAATTGGAAAAAACAGCCGTGGAGGCCGGTTTCCAGATGGCGGTGTTTCCAGACATGGCCGGAGCCGATGGCAAATTCCCCCCAATGGCCGTAAAATTAAAGGGGGTGACGGCAAGGACAAATCCCTCCAAGGGACGATATTCCATGCGATTAAATATTCCCTGCACGGCCTTGGGCTGCTCTTCTATGATCTGTTTTACAAAATAGCTGCCAAACCGGAAAAAATCCATGAGTTCACATGAGGCCTCTGCGTCTGACTCGTAAACGCTTTTGCCCTGCCCAAGCATGGTGGCGGCATTGAGAATTTCCCGCCAGGGGCCCTCAATGAGTTCTGCGGCTTTGAGAAAAACAGCCAGACGATGTTCCCAGGGGGTGGATTCCCATGTTTTTTTGGCTTCAAGGGCCGCCTCAATGGCCATTTCCATCTCTTTGGGGCCTGCCATGTGATAGGTGGCCAGTACGTGGGAATGATTGTGAGGTATAATACATGTTCCGGTGCGCCCCGTTCTGACCTCTTTCCCATTGATGATCAGCGGAATGTCAATGGGAGCCGACTTCATCTGTGCAATGCGTTCTTTAATGCGTTTTTTTTCGTCGCTTCCTGGCAGATAGGAAAGGATTTTTGCAGTTTCCGGTTTTGCGATCTGGTAAATGGCGTTGGACATGGCGACCTCCTTGGGTTTGGTTGATGGCGATAATTCTCTTTGATGGTTTACTTATACCCATAAAAATTATATAAGTAAAATTCATAATATTCATATTGAAGATGAATTATATTAATGATAAGGCGTTTTATATGAAAAAGCAGGTACTGGGTACTGGGTACTGGGTACTGGGTGCTGGGTGTGGGTGTGGGTGTTCACACAACTTACTTTTGCATTATTCGTTGTGGGTGAACCAAGGTCAAAATAAGATCCACCCGTGGTGGTTTTTTATAAGAAAGTATCAGCAACGTGCTGTAATTAAAAAACTTTCATTTTTAGTTGTGGCTGGTCTTACAGCCATGTATGTTTTTATAGGAAAGAGTAGACATCTCTAATATTCTTTTACGCCTCGTTGTGGGCAGGCCGAAGCCAGAAGACAGTCTGCCCATGGCAGTTATACAAAATACCGACAGCGGAGCCCCGATGGCAGCCCTGGCCGAAACATCGCGAAGCAAAGGAGCCTGCATTATGCCATTGCCCTATTGTTCGATGGGAGAACTATGTCATGGATTTAAATAAGTTGAACACCTTTTATATACTGGCCCAGATGAAAAGTTATTCCAAGTGTGCACAAAAGCGGTTTGTGACCCAGTCCGCCGTGAGCCATGCCATCAAAACCCTGGAGGAGAGCCTGACCCTCACCCTGGTGGAAAAAAAACGAAAAGCTTTTGCTCTGACAAGTGAAGGGAAAATTTTATTCAAAAGCTGTCAGAAAATTTTCTCTGAGGTGGAAAAAACCCAGGATCTGCTCATGAAAACAAAAAAATATCCAGAACTGATCCGTATGGGTTCCACCGTGGAATTCGGGGTGAGCGTGGTACTCAAAGGCATGGAAATTTTTTTTGAAACCCATCCGGATATCCACGTTGATTTTACCTTGAGTCACACCCTGATTCAACCCCTTCTGGATGATGAGCTGGATCTGATCATTGACTGTAAGCCCCATGTTCGACCGGATCTTGAAAGCATCGTTTTATTCCGAGAGGAGTATGCGGTGATTGCCTCTCCCCGGTACATAGACAGGCACCACATCACCACGCCAGGGGATCTGGCTCATTGTAATATTTTTTCCCAGGATCACGAACTTACCTGGTGGCGTAATTTTATTCATGCGCTGCCCCTGAACCAAGAGGTGATTTTTGACAGGGTCACCCGGATTAACCATGTCCGGGGCATGATCAACGCAGCCCTTAGCAACATGGGGGTGGGATTTGTTCCCCGGTATACGGTGTTGCGGGAGCTGGAAGAGGGAAGCCTTGTGGAGTTGTTTCCGGAAATGGATATCTTAAATGATCACATCAATATTTACCTTAAGCGTCGCAATCTGGCCCTGGCAAGATTTCAACATCTCATTGAGCATATTAAGGGATTTCAGCTTCAATAAATGTCCAAATACGGGGAGTGTACCCTTTTTGCAGTATTCTCCCCTTTCAATTCCTATAACATACATGGCTGTAAAACCAGCCACAACGAAAAACGAAAGTCCTTTAATTTTAGCACTTTGCTGAGACTTTCATATAAACGGGCATGTCCTGTAGGACACAACGAATATTGAAAATGGTATTATGCCGCCAATGGGCCCGGCCCGGAACCGTTAGACGGCCCAATTGGCCGGTTCCTATTGCCCCTCGGGGGGCGGCTCTGCTGAGGTTGCCCAGAAGTTTTATTTTCTAATAACGGGCATGTCCTGCTGGACACAACGAATATTAAAAATGATATCATGCCGCCCCCTCCGACGGGCAATGGGCCCGGCCCGGGACTGTTAGACAGCCCAATTGGCCGGTTCCTATTACCCATCGGAGGGGGCTCTGCTGAGGGTGCTTGGACACTTCATTTTCATATAAAAATGACTTAGAGCCGAGTTATTGACCAGCGTTAATCTAAAAAGGATACACTCAATACGGGGATGAAGCTGCTCAAAATCATCCCGGGTTGACCGGGGCACCTGGAATGATTACTCTCCTTTCTTCAAAGGGATCATGTGAAGATGCTCCGGGCACCAGGATCATTACATTAAATGAATCATCAACAGAAAACTTGGAAAGAGTCCGAAATAATTTTTTCATTTTGGGCATTTTTTTTCAGGAGTTTCCGGTGGGGGCAGATTTAAAAAAACAAAAAAAGATTTTGATCATAACTGTAGCCTGATACCATTGGCTCACCCATTGTGGCCAATGGCAAAAGATGTGATCAAATCCAAAAAAATCAGGGAGAATATTATGAAAGTCGTTGCTTTTAACGGTAGTCCACGGAAAAAGGGAAATACGGCAGGCTGTCTTAACACCGTATTGGGAGAGATTGAAAAACAGGGGATAGAAACGGAGCTTATCCAGGTGGGAAAGGAAAAAATCCGGGGATGTCTGGCCTGTGGTACCTGTGCAAAAAAACAGAACCAGAGATGCGTTATTGAGGATGATCCCGTCAATGAATGGATCCAGAAAATAATACACGCAGATGGTATCCTGCTGGGATCTCCGGTGCATTTTTCCGGTGTGGCAGGCACCATGAAATCTTTTTTGGATCGGGCTTTTTTTGTGGCCACCACCAACAAGAGTCTGTACCGTCACAAGGTCGGTGCATCTGTGGCTGCGGTGCGTCGATCCGGTGGTATTCCCACCATGGATGAACTCAATCACTATATCATTTATTCTGAGATGATGATGCCCAATTCCAACTATTGGAATGTCGCCCATGGAATGAATCCCGGTGAAATGGAGCAGGATGGAGAGGGCAAACAGATCATGGAAGTGCTGGGCCGAAACATGGCCTGGTTAATGAAGGTAATGGAAGTGGGAAAGAAAGAGATCCCAGCACCGGCACCACCTGCCAAAGTCATGACCAACTTTATTCGATAGCCCATTTCCTGAAACTCGACGATAGCAAAACGGGGTCAGGCTTTTATTTTTCCTGGAGTATTTTATGAACAAACCAATACTGAAGATTACCAGAACCACAAAAGATGCCATCATTCCCCGGTACGCCCATGAAGATGATTCCGGACTGGATCTTTTTTCCGTGGATATCCTGACCCTGGAGCCGGGGGAGTTTAAACTGGTTAAAACCGGAATAAAAATTGCGTTGCCGGAACATACAGAGGCGCAGATTCGCCCCCGCAGCGGGCTGGCATACAAAAACGGTATCACCGTATTGAACACTCCTGGCACCATTGATCAAGGGTATAGAGGTGAGATCGGTGTTATATTGATCAATCACTCAAAAAAAACATTTCACATCACCGCCGGGATGAAAATTGCCCAGATGGTTATTATGCCGGTATTGAAGCCCCATGTGGTGGTATCCGAAAAATTGTCCGACACCGCACGGGGAGAGGGGGGATTTGGCTCCACAGGTAATATCTGATTTAATAGTATAGGGATTTACATTTTATCAATTATTAAATCAGTAGGTTATAAAAAGTCCGCCAGATAGGGCGCTAAGTTCATAAATCAAAGAGTTGAATCTTCAACTGGAAAAATGGGAATGCGTCCCAGGAAGATGCACTTTTTTTGTATTGTTGTCTGTTTTTTTATAAGAAAGTCTCAGCAAAGTGCTGTAATTAAAAGACTTTCATTTTTCGTTGTGGCTGGTCTTACAGCCATGTATGTTTTTATTAGAAAATAAAACTTCCGGGCAACCTCAGCAGAGCCCCCCCCGATGGGTAATAGGAACCGGCCAATTGTGCCGTCTACGGTTCCGGCCGGGCCCATTGCCCGTCGGGGGGGGGGGGCGGCATAATGCCATTTGGCTCCGCGTCTACGACCCAATATTCG
>CAYSSE010000261.1:0-5687 GCA_964433355.1 uncultured Desulfocicer sp. | reverse complement strand
TCGTGGGGATGCCCAGTCCAGCACCCTGTTCTGGCGCGGAGCGCCGGGACAAGGTGCTGAGGCTGTCAGTACCGCGATTCACGGTGGCGCAGCCGCCGTGAGACTATACTTTAACCCCCCAAAAACACCAATAAGCCAAGCCTGACCCCAATAACTTTGCTTAAAAGCCACTTTTGGGCATCAAAAAGTACACTCTAAGGCCGTTTTGAGCCATATTTAAGCAAACATTTCCTATAAAATCAAAATCTTATCGGGGTCAGACCCCCATTTGTTTCGCCCCATTTGACCCCCATTTGCTTTGAAAAACGCCCAGGACATGCGGTCATCATAGTGCTGGCCAGTATGCACCAGCACATTTTCAATCTTTTCCCCATCCAACGCCTGATTCTTTTCATCAATGGCCCGGATAAACGGCGCGATTTTCATGAAGTTAGGGCGTGCGCCCACAACGGAAATAATTTTCATATAATTTTTGTAAGTTCCTCAATAGCTTTCTTAAATTCTTTTATCTGTTCAGGGGTCGGGTTGGATTGTAGGACTTTGGCGTAAAGGAAGAGTAGAAAAATGTTGTTGTCATCGGTTACCACGTAATAAAGAAGCCTGAAGCCCCCGCTTTTCCCTTTTTTCTGATCGGTAGAGGGTACACGTGCTTTGTAAACATTTTTTCCCTCGAAGCCCTGTAATTTATCTCCTTCAAAAAAACCTTGCTCAAGATTTTCAATAAGAGGGCTTAAATCATTTTTAATTTTTGGGTATTTTTTTTTAAGCTTTTTTAAATTTTTTGTAAATGGTGCAATGGGTCGAATTGTATACATTAGAGAGTTTCTAATACTTCTTGAATAGTGGGTAATCTCTTTCCTGTTTTTAAATCTTTAGACGCTTCTTTAACACCGTCAATTATGGTGTCCCACATATTTTCAACGTCATATTTTTCATTATCTCGAACTTTAACGGTAACCGTTAAATAATCACGGCTTCTAATGTTGAATCGTTTTCTAAGGCTCGGTGGTAATTCTTTGCCTCGTATGTTTTCGGTGGTTTCCATATTCAGTCCCTCTAAAGTTTCCATTGTAATCAAATCAATATACTTGATTATAAGGTCTTTTTATAAAAAAAGCAAAATTCAAACAATACTTATTCCCCAAAAAATATCCATAAGCCAAGCCTGACTCCAAGGCCTGCGGATGCTTAAAAGCCCCTTTTTGCCACCAAAAAGTACACTCTAAGGCCTTTTTGAGCCATATTTAAGCAAACATTTCCTATAAAATCAAAATCTTATCGGGGTCAGACCCCCATTTCTGCGAACCAGATTTTCCTGGGACTGGTGGGCACAAGTTCCCAGCAGAATTGCCTGGAGTACAGTGGATTTACCAGAGGAATTTGGACCGGCCAACAGGGTCAGCGGTGCAAATTCAATCAATTCGTGATGAATACATTTAAACGATGTTATCTCCATGGATTCAATCATTGATCTGCCCTCCTGCCAGTTTTTCAACCTCACCAAAACGGTACTCAACGCTGCCGGTGCTGTCCACCCGGCCCTTAAAGCAGGCGCTGCCGTCAAAGGCTCTCTTTAACGTTCCAAGCTCTTTTTTTAAAATATCCTTGTCCATTGCTTTAATATCCACCAGGGCAAAAAAATGGGACAACGCCTCAAAAAGTGCCATATTAACAGGCCTTTTGTTAACATTACACGTTTCAAAACGAAATCCATCCGCACCAAGCACCTCAAAACTCTGGGACATGGCATGTATAAAAACACACTCCAGTCCATGAATCTCATCCGGCGTGTATCCATTAAGTATTTTCATTACCTCGGCCAGGAAATCGTCAGGATTACTTTTGTATTTCAAAGCAATTGTCTGTTTCCGCCAGAGATGAAATCCCAGAAAGCGAAGAATAATATATTGATCACGCATGCGCACGCCCTTTACCCCGCCACCGGTTGCCTCTTGAAACTGTTTTGATTCACTCAGTTTTTTAAGAAGTCTGGTGGCCTGCCCTGAATACAGGGCATTGCGCATTTCTTGATTATTCAGTCGGGTGCCCCCCCGGTTGACCCTGTCAAAGATATCATATTTAACCCGCTCGGGGGTGGGGGGTTCTATCACATACAAAGAGATCTGATATCGTTCCAGCTTGCTTTGGTACAGGGGTTCAAGCTCTTTAAAGCGTTTTTTATTAAACCGAGGCAGCATTCTTAAATTATCCAAAGCAAAGGCATTGTCCAGATAGCGCACAATGGCAGTAATCCGCTGTCTGCCGTCCACGACCTGCTTTTTGCCATCCTCAT
This sequence comes from uncultured Desulfocicer sp., assembly GCA_964433355.1. Classification (GTDB taxonomy): domain Bacteria; phylum Desulfobacterota; class Desulfobacteria; order Desulfobacterales; family Desulfobacteraceae; genus Desulfocicer. Next base: position 3,394 of record CAYSSE010000261.1, on the reverse strand, counting down.
CTTCAAAAACATAGATGATGGGGATGGGGATCCCCATGAGTACGCTCTCAATAAGCTCCCGCTCCTGCTCAATCTTCCAGACGGCATTGCGTTGAAATTCCGGCGCAATGATCAGGTCTTTGGTATCCTTTAACATGCGTCTGATTTCAAAGATACTATATTGATCCCGACTGATCTTCACCGTGGCATCGGGATAGACCTCTTCCGTACAGAGAAAAAGCCCTGCCTCACCTTCCAGCATTGTTTTGTTGATACCCGATTTTTCTCTGTCAGACATGCGGATGATTTCCATGGGTTATGATACTTCCAAATAAATGTTATGGATATATGATAGCCCTGATATTGCGCTTTATCAAGCCAATTGGAATGATGAAGTTAAAAACCTGGCCCGGAGGGCAAGGTTTTTAACGAGTGAATAATCCCGATGCTGATCTGCGTGGGGTGTCCAGTCACTTGTAGGTATGCACCACCTGCCCCCCATAGCCGGATCGCTTCAGGGCCACCAGGGGACCATAGGTGGGGGTTTTTATCCAGGGAGGAGGTCTTGACCTTGCGGGCAATGAAATAGAACCGATTGTCGATCACCCGAGTGGCCACGATTTCAAACCCGCAGAAACAGAGCCGTCCCAGCACCTCGGCCCTGGATAGAATACGGTTTTTGCCCTTGGTCAAGGCAAAGTAGACTTTCTGGATCCATGGCAGCTTGGGTGCCACCCGGTTGACCAGAAAATCCAAACCATATATGACATGGGCCATTTGGCGGGGAAATTTATCATACATCCAATCCCGATGGGTTTTAATGGTGTGGGCATACCCTGCAAAATACCCCCCCGGCAAAAGCATCTGATGAAGCTGGAGAAAATGGGCATTTATCCGCCGACAATTGTTGATCCTCTGGAGACTGATGAAAAGCCGCAGCATGAAATGGTCATCCCGCAGTGTAAACGGATCGCAACTGCGATCCACCAGGGCCTCCATACAGAGGATTTCTTTGAGTTTCACATACTCGTCCAGAAAATCAAAAAAGGGCAAATTCTCCGTGTGGAAATGCCGGGCCAGTTTGTGGGTACAAGGCTCCATGAGTCGTCGGCGCACCGTCTCCACATCCACATTGAGATCATAGGCTTCCTGATTCAACATCTGTCGAACCTGGTCCACGGAGTCTATGTCCGAATCTGTTCGTTTCTCTTTCCGTGCAGAAAAATAGACCAGCAGCGCCAGAAGCTCCAGCCCCATAAGTAGCACAATGGTGCCAAACCCCTGAAACCGGGAGTATTGAAACATGCGAAGACCAAACACCAACACACCGGTGACTGCCATCATCAGAAAACCGGATTTGATCCACTGCCAAATGGCAAAATAGAGATTTTTCTGCCCGATAAGATTAAACTTTCTGGTGGAGAGGGAAACCCCGAACCAGAGGCCAATCAGGGTCAGCAACAAAAACTCATAGGAGGGAAGTAATGTTAAGTGACCCCGCTTCATGAAATTAACAATGAAGAAAGCCCCCACAAGGAGCAACAAATCCAGTCCCAAAAACCGATAGGAAAAGGTGGATTTTTGAAAGGCGGTCACTTCCGGATCCATGTCTGCTTCCAGATCAACATCCTTCACAGGTGATACATACCGAGATAGCACGAACAACAGCAATATCTCCAATCCAAAGAAAAGACTACAGGTGGCAAAAACCTGCACCCGGGAATACCTGCTCAAACCAAAAATGACCACAGAAAATACAATGAGATAAATCAAATAAAGGATGGACTTCAACAGCACACCGCTGCCAGCCCTCAAACCTTGATATCTCGACGGCAAAAACTTCTTGCCCACCAGACCGGAAACCAGCCAGCATACATAAAACAAAAAAAGTAGCATGTCATACCCGACCGGTATGTCAAAGCTGCCTTGTTTCGTGTAATTAACAATAAAAAAAGAAATATTCAGCAGCAAAAAATCAAACACTGCCAATCGCAGGGGGGTGTACCGCATGCCATCACTAAAATAAAGTCTCAAATCACGTTTCGACATAAATAATTTCTTTCAATATAGGGTGTTTGGCTACGGGATTTAAAGTACTTTCAATTCCCAGGTCCACCTTGTGGTTAAAATTTAATGGCCCATTCAGACCCTGGAATGTCCAGCTATTCTTGTAAAATTTATAAGCACCTCGACAGGTAACGGACCTGTACTTTACTTACCCCCAGCCTGACGCACTATGCAAATTCGGGAGAATGAACAATCCCAAGAAGTCCGTCGATACTCATGTCTTCATCAAGCAAAGGCCAATAGATACCATATTTTACCCCCCAAAAACACCAATAAGCCAAGCCTGACCCCCACTATGCCTTTTGATGGCTTAAAAGCCACTTTTTAGCATCAAAAAGTACACTCTAAGCCCTTATTTGCCCATAATTATGATGATATTTCTTATAAAAACAATAGCTTAACGGGGTCAGACCCTGCTATAGGGTCTAATCCCATTTTAGTTCAAATGTTTTTTTAATCATTCTAAAAGCTAAAGTGAATTACTTATTGACAATATCCCTGATGCTGCTAAACTTGATCTCAAATTGAGAACTTATATAAAATTACAAATCAATATATGGAGCGTCATGCACATAATCAGTTTTAAAACGCTAAGAGTTTTTTTCGGAAAATATCCTTCAGCGGAAGCTCCCTTGAAAAAATGGTTTAAAGTTATCACAGCAAACGATTTTAAGAATTTTGCCGAGTTAAAACAACTCTTCCCCAGTGCAGACCAAGTTAAAAGATTTGTTGTGTTCAATATAGGTGGAAATAAATATAGATTAATTGCATTCTTGGCATATGACGCAAACAGACTTTATGTCAGAAACGTTTTGACACATAAAGAATATGACAGGGATAAATGGAAGGAGGACTCATGGTTCAATTCCAACAAATAATCACCGGATGGAGGGGAATGCCTAATTTTCTTTCTCCACCTGTAAATGACAAACAACTGGACTTGTTAGTCGAATTTTCAAACTACTTGATGGATAAAATAATGGAAGAGGAGGATGACCCGAAATTAGAAGCATTGCTGCATTTGGTTGGCACCTATATTTCTGAATACGAAAAAATAAATGTCCCAGAACCAATTGGTTCACCGATTGAAGCCCTTGAATATTTAATGGAAGAGCATGGCTTAACTCGAAAGGATCTCTCAGAAATCGGTAGTCGTGGGGTTCTGTCTGAAACATTTAATGGAAAGCGTCAACTTAACAAACGACAGATTATCGCTTTAAGTAAAAAATTTAAGTGCAATCCCCTTACCTTTATGTAATTAAACTTCACAACAGAACTGGCTAAAACGAAAACTTATGTGAAAGGGGTGCACCGAATTTTTCAGGTTCCCGGACAAGTTTCTGGTTGA
>CAYSSE010000260.1:0-5718 GCA_964433355.1 uncultured Desulfocicer sp. | reverse complement strand
GGGCGGCATGATATCATTTGGCTCCGCGTCTACGACCCAATATTCGTTGTGGGTAGACCGGGGGCGGCATTATGTCATTTCCATTATTTATTGTGCCAATGGACTACACGGCTGTCAACCACCATCCAGTCGTTTATTCAAAAGTTGGCAAAGATCCGTGGCAGGCACAAGGGGGTTCCCATCAATGGAAATCACCGGCACAACTCCCATGAGAGCGTTGGCAACACACACATGATCCATGGTACAGATCTCTTTCACATCTATTTTTTTTATCTTCACATCATACCCCTCTTTTTTTAGAAAGGACACAGCCATACGCCCTGTCACCCCGGGAAGCACATGGGGAGAATAGGGTAAATAAAGCGTATTTCCAGACAGGGCAAAAATGGCACAGGTATTGGTTTCAGACAAGGATCCATCGGAATTTAAAATCAGAGCCTCATCCCCCTGATGTGCCCGGGCATATTGTCCGGCCCGGTCATAGAAAAAATAATTCAGGGTCTTATGATCTGCCAGGGGCGTATGACGACAAAAAGGATAGGAAACCAAACAAAGGCCAGGCTGTTGAAGTATCTCCAGGCGATGAACATAGGGTCGTGCAAAAACGGCCAGAAAATCCCTCCGGCCCGATGATCCTGTTATGCCCCCCTGGCCCAGAGCTGCCATGATTTTAACGGCGGCCACTGTCTGGTTCAACCCATTAACATCCAACACACGCTCCATGATGGTCTCCCAGGAGATATCTGGAGGAGCTGTTTCAAAAAGCACTTCCCAGCTAACATTAAAACGACGAATATGTTCAGAAAAAAAGCAAGGCTTTCCCTTGTTTACCCGGATGGTCTCAAAGATTCCCGCACCATATTGTCCCCCTGGGGAAAGGGCCGGGATCATTGCCTGATCCTGGGGCATTATCTTTCCGTTTACCCAAGCCGATAAAGGGGGTTCATGACCATGGGCACCCTTTAATGTGAGAATATCCATGAGGGTTTTGCCCTTGTGCAAGGTCTCTTCATATTCCTTTGCCGGGTCAGAATCAAAAACAATCCCTCCCCCCACAGAGTAGTTTATTTTGCCATTGGCAACGGTGGCGGTGCGGATGGCAATGGAAAGATCCATGGTGTCATGAAAGCTTAAATACCCCAGTGATCCCGTGTACACATGACGTTGCACCGACTCCATCTCATCAATGATTTCCATGGAACGAATTTTAGGACATCCGGTGATGGAACCGCCGGGAAAGGTGGCACGGATGACATCCACAGTATCCAGACGGCTGTCCAGCTCCGCCCTCACATCAGAGACCAGATGAAATACATTATCATAGGCCTCCAGGCGTTTGTGGGCGGTGACTTCAACGGTTCCTCCCCGGGCCACCCTGCCAAGATCATTTCTCATGAGATCCACAATCATGGACAGCTCAGCATCATCTTTGGTGCTGCCGGCAAGTTCCTTTGCCAGGGCATCATCTTCCTCTGGAGTTTTTCCCCGGGGAAGCGTTCCCTTGATGGGGCGTGTTTCCAGACGCAGCCCCGTCTGACGAATAAACCGCTCGGGGGAGGTGGACACAATCTGATGATCCCCGGCATTGATAAAGGCAAAAAAAGGGGCAGGATTACGATGGTAAAGATCCCGGAACAGGGCATAGGCATCCCCCTGAAAACCGGTCTCATATCTTTGGGAGAGATTCACCTGGTAGATATCCCCGGCCCGGATATAAGATAGAATGCGATCCACCGCTGCCATGTAAGATTTCCGGGTGAAGTTAGAGGTAAATCCAGACGAATCAATGGAGTAACCTCCCCCAGATCTTGTTGCCCCGGGACGGACAGGCAGATTTTTTTCACCACCCTGGCCAATTTTCTGACCATCTGAACCGGCAGAAACTGCCCGATCTAAAATTTCTTTGCAATGTTCATCAATAAATGAGGCAATGTCGTTGAACTCATTGGAGGGAGATAAAACCGGATAAAAAAGTTCCGTGGCGTGGGTTAGCTTATCATGCACCACCACAACAGAGGGGAGAACCAGAAACAGATCCGGAAGGTTCCGGGGGGAACAGGTGCGGGGAAGGTCTTCTATATGATCTTTCAGATCATAGGAAAAATAGCCAAAAAGCCCAGAAGCCACCGGGGAAGAGGCATCTTGGGGACAGGGCACCTTAAAAAATGCAAGAATGGCTGACAACGCTTCAAAAGGATCCATGGAAAAAACAAAGGACTCCCCTGAAACTGTCACTCGAACATGCTTTCCATGACACACCAGGCTCAGCCATGGGTCTGCTGCCAGGATATGGTACCGGGCACACTCCATGCGACCACCGCTGAGCAGAACCACCGTCCCGGATCTGGATGCCCAGGGAATTGCAAATTCCTCCAGTGACACTGAAAGGGGAAGAATCTCCTGCTTAAGGGAGGTGATCTTTGGAAGGCGCTTCAATAATGCATTTAATGATGATGCCATGACAGTTTACAACAGCTCCCTGTTCAACGGAGAAATGGATTACTCTGCTTTTCTCTGCCAATGGAGGATTCAGGCCCATGGCCGGGATGAACCATGGTATCATCGGCAAGGGGAAATAATTTTTGGCGAATGTTATCAATTAATTGCTGATAATCACCCCCGGGCAGATCTGTTCTGCCAATGGAACCGGCAAACAGGGTGTCTCCCACAAACACATGCCCCTTGGTGTAAAGGCAGATGCCCCCAAGAGAATGCCCGGGTGTGTGGATCACCTTAAGGGTAATATTTCCAAAGGTGATCTCATCACCTTCATTGAGATAGGCATCGGCTTTGGGAGAATTTTCAGCAGAAAGACCAAAGGACGAAGCCGCCTTGTTAAGATCCGCCAGCATGGGTTCATCTGCTTTATGGATCATTAAAACCGCCTGGGTGGCATCCTTCATCTTCTTGTTTGCCCCCACATGGTCAAAATGACCATGGGTATTTAACAGATACTTCACCTTGAGTTTCAGGGATGCAAGGGTGGTCAGAATAAGATCCGCCTCGGCACCGGGGTCAATGACCACAGCCTCCCGGGTCTCTTCACACCCCAATATATAGCAATTGGCCATGATAGGGCCCACTTCACGTTTTTCAATAATCACAAAAGAGTCCTCCAGTTAAATTGACGTAATCTGCTCAGCCAGACGAATGCGATCCAGAACACCGTTCACAAAAGGGCCTGTGGCCCGGGTACCAAATCTTTTTCCGATATCCACAGCCTCGTTAATTGAAACTGTGGTGGGGATGTCCTGGCAGTTCAAAAATTCATAAATGGCCATGCGAAGCACATTGCGATCCACCACTGACATCCGACTCACCCGCCAGTTGGTGGCATACTTATTTAACAAGGCATCCAGCTGTTCCAGAGATTCTGAAACACCGGTCACCAGCTGAAAGAAAAGGGGATTCACCGTTTCCGTGATGGAACCTGCCAGATGTTCACAAAACAGCTCCAGTATTTCTTTGGGGTCGCCCTTGTCCACATCGGCATAATAAAGGGCCTGAAGGGCGAGTATTCTCGCCTGCCTTCGCTCTCCCATACTTATTCAGTCCTGCCCATATCAGCCATGAGATTTGCCATCTCAATGGCAGCAACAGCGCAATCAAAGCCCTTGTTGCCAGCTTTTGTTCCGGCCCGCTCCACGGCCTGCTCTATGGTGTCGGTGGTAAGAACACCAAATATCACCGGTACATTGGCGTCCAGACTCACCGTGGCAACGCCCTTGGACACTTCGGCACACACATAATCGTAATGGGAGGTGGCCCCCCGGATAACGGCACCCAGACAGATGATGGCATCAAATTTGCCCATGGCCGCCATTTTTTTTGCAATCAAGGGAATTTCAAAGGCACCGGGCACCTTCACAAGGGTAATATCCTCATCTGCCGCACCACTTCGTTTCAGGGCATCCACAGCGCCATTTACCAATCTTTCTGTTATAAAATCATTAAATCTTGCTGCGATAATTCCAAATTTTTTACCACCGGCAATCAGTCCGGCTTCAATTATATGTGGCATGGTTCGTCCTTTATCTATTAAAAAAAATAGCAGATTCACCCCGCAAGGGATCAGCCGTTGATAGGGGAATATTGATCCACAAGCGGATTTATGTTAAGAAAATCTCTTATTCCCTAAGATCAGGGGTACACATCTTCAGCAAATGACCCATTTTCAACTGTTTACAGCTCAAATAGTCTTTGTTGAATTCATTGGGACTCACCTCTATGGGCACCTGTTCTTCCACGCTCAGCCCATAGCCTTCAAGGCCAACCATCTTAGTTGGATTGTTGGTCATCAAACGCATTTTTCGAACCCCAAGATCCGCAAGCATCTGGGCACCGATACCGTAGTCACGCATGTCCGCATCAAACCCGAGCTTGAGATTGGCCTCCACGGTGTCACATCCCTGGCGCTGGAGTTCATATGCCTTGAGCTTATTTACCAGACCAATGCCCCGCCCTTCCTGGCGCAGATAGAGAATGACCCCATTGCCCTCTTTTTCCATAACACCCATGGCCTTGTGGAGTTGATCCCCACAGTCACAGCGCATGGAGCCAAAAATATCTCCGGTCATGCACTCGGAATGCACCCTCACCAGAACGGCTTTTTCAGGATCAATTTCACCTTTAACCATGGCAATATGGGTGAGATTATCCAGATCATTTTCATAGGCAATAATGCGGAACTCACCCCCAAATTCTGTGGGAATAACAGTTTCTGCGGCCTTTCGCACAAAGGATTCTGTTTTCAAGCGATAATTCACCAGATCCGCCACAGTACAAATGCCGATATTGTGTTTCTCACTGAATTTTTCCAGGGAGGGCATACGGGCCATGGTACCGTCATGATCCATGATCTCACAGATAACCCCGGCAGGTTTACATCCGGCAAGGGTGGCAAGATCCACAGAGCCTTCGGTCTGACCAATGCGTACCATCACCCCCCCTTCCCGGGCTCTAAGGGGAAAAATATGCCCTGGGCTCACAAGATCATTTGCAGTGGAACCATCTGCCACTGCAGCTTGGACGGTGGTGGCCCTGTCAGCAGCGGAAATCCCAGTGGTAACCCCCACCTTCGCCTCAATGGAAACCGTAAAACCGGTCTCATAGGGAGAGGTATTATCCTCCACCATCATGGGCAATCCCAGTCGATCTGCAATGTCACCGGAAAGAGAAAGACAGATCAGGCCCCGGCCATGGGTGGCCATGAAATTAATGGCCTCCGGGGTAACGGCTTCAGCCGCCATGGTCAGATCCCCTTCATTTTCACGGTCTTCATCATCCACCAGAATCACCATGCGACCGGCTTTTATGTCTTTTATGGCCTGTTCAATTGTAATTTGAGGCATTTGCGAATATTTTCACTCCTTTTAACTTTATAGATGAAAGGCTGTACAATGAGTTATCTGTGCCCCTTTTATTGGGGGATACACGGCCTTTCAATCTTCGTAATGGCAGCGTAAACTGCTATATTTTTATATGAAAGTCTCAGCAACATGCTAAAATTAAAGGACTTTCGTTTTTCGTTGTGGCAGTGGTGACTGCCATGTATGTTTATATGAAAGAGTAGACATATCTAACATTTTTTCATATTTCGTTGTGGGTAGGCCGGGGCCAGAATACGGTCTGCCCGTGGCAGTTTATATGAAAATGAAGTGTCAAAGCACCCTCAGCAGAGCCCCCCCCGATGGGTAATAGGAACCGGCCAATTGGGCC
>CAYSSE010000259.1:0-5740 GCA_964433355.1 uncultured Desulfocicer sp. | reverse complement strand
AGGTTATTGTTTCAGCTCCTGCCAAATTTTTAAACGTAATTTCTGCCCTTTGCCTGTGAGATATCGAGGCGTTGCGTAATCACATTTTGCAAGATACTCTTTTGATAAAACAAAACCCGGCCATGCCTTCATTTCAGGGGATACGAATTCCATAACATGTTTATGTACCGGGGGATATCCGATCCATTCCGACAGCAACGTATTGACCTTAGTTCTGAACATGTAATTTAAAAAGAGATGGGCCGTTGCAGGACTCTTAGCAGCTATGGGAATAAATTCGGTATTTGATCCGATAAGGGTTCCTTCCTTGGGCACAACGCCCCGCATTTCAGGCTTGTCTCTTGATAAAAGCCAACCGTCTCCGGTCCACATCTGGGAAGCCCACGCCTCTTCTTCTATGAGTGTTCGCCGGGGCCAGGAATCATAGGCCATGACAATGGATTTTTGTTCCATCAAAAGTGCTTTGGCTTCCATTAATTCCGATTCAGTGTCAGAGGTCCATTCGTAACCCAAGTATTTTAACGCAGCGCCAATGACTTCAGTATTACCATCGATCATGGTAATTCTGCCTTTGTATTTCTCACCTTTAAGCAACAACCCCCAGGAGTTCAGCAGTGGGTCGTCTTTGTCAATGAATTTGGAATTGTAGGTGTAGGTTACCATGAAAAAAGTACTTGGAACGTGGTGTTTGTTTCCTGGATCAAAGGAAGTGTCCTTGTACTCGTCCATTAAATAGGCACTTACATTGGGAAGCCAGTCATAATTAAGTTCATAAAGCAGTTTAGCAGGAGCCATTTTTATGATGTTGTCAGGACCTGCGCCCAGCACCAGATCGTAGGGTGTCTTGGGGTTTAATTTGAATTTGGTCATCATCTCATCTGTACTGGCATAATGATCCCGGATGATTTTTATTCCAAATTCCTTTTCAAAACCGGCGTATAATTCCTCTGGATACCACTCTGCCCAGTCATAAATGTGGAGGGTTTTTCCTTCTTTTTGAACCTGATCCATACACGCTTTGGGTACAGGGTACTCTTTATACTCCCCTGCCGCAAGCACGTTTGAGTAAAGACTCAATGTGAAAATCAAGCAAAAGAATAAGATAAAACCGGAAATCGTTGCATTTCTTTTTTCCATGATAATCGCGCTCCTCTTAATGTTTAGGTTTAAATAAATGGCCTGTCGTTATAATTTATTCTATTCCCTCCTTTGAGATCTTCATGCCTTTGGATAGCAATTAAATTTATTATTATTTCCACAGACCTTCTTTTTCCAAATCTGCCATGGCGCGTTCAATGCCTTTTCTGAGTATGACTACCATTTCATCAATCTGATCCCGGGTAATTATCAATGGGGGAGAAATGACGTTCATATTTACAATGGGACGTACAATCAATCCCAGGGCCTGACAATGTTTATCAATGCGTGAACCCATCTGGTAATCCAGATCCAGTGCGGTTTCTTGGTCTTTGTCCAGCTCACACTCAATGCATGCCATGAGCCCCTGGCCCCGGACATCTCCCACAATGGGGATATCCAATAGTTCTTTAAGGCGTTCCTGGAAATAGGGGCCAACTTCCTGAACATGCTCAAGAATATGTTCCCTTTCCATTATTTCGATATTTTTTAGCGCCGCTCTACAGCATACCGGATGGCCGGAATAGGTATAGCCATTTGAAAACATAATGCCCTGGGCTTTTTCCTCTCCCATGCTTTCCATTATGGTATCCGAGACGATGCATGCTCCCAGGGGCAGATAACCGGAGGTTAAGCCCTTGGCACAGGTGATGATGTCAGGCTGAACGTCAAACACCTCCTTGGATGCAAACCAGTGTCCCAAACGACCAAATCCTGTAACCACCTCATCAGAAATATAGAGTACATCATGTTTGTGACAGATCTCCATGCACATGCGATGGTATCCGGGTACCGGTACAATGACCCCACCAGAGGCAAGTATGGGCTCCGCTATAAAAGCCGCCACTTTGTCCGGTCCCATTGCAAGAATCTTATCTTCCAGGTTTTTAACATTCAGATCACGAAAGGCTTCCACCGACATCCCTTTGGGCCGGCGGTGGGGATTGGGGGAATCTGTGAAGGTTACAATATTGGTGGCAAGGTCCTGAAAATCTTTATCCCGGGTTTTACCAGAAGCAGACGCGCTTAGATATGTGCTTCCGTGGTAGGCGTTTTCACGGGAAATAATCCATTTCTTTTCAGGGCGACCATGATAGTTATTATAGAAAGCAACCAGGCGTAATGCTGTATCCACCGCAGTGGAGCCTCCTGTGGTAAAAAACACATTGTTCAGATTACCCGGGGTCATCTGCGCCAGTTTTTCCGCAAGAATGGTGGGGACATCGTTGGTCATGTTAAAAGGAGAAAAGTAAGGCATTTTAAGCACCTGCTCTGCAATGGCATCTGCCATCTCTTTTCTGCCGTACCCGATCTGGGTACACCACATGCCAGCGGGGCCGTCAATGAGCTTGTTGCCCTCGGAGTCATAGAGATAAATACCCTCTCCAGTGTTTGAAATTGTTCGTTCGTTGCTGCCAAAACTCCCCAGATCTTCCCAGGGGTGAATAAAGTGTCGGTTGTCTCTCTCTCTAATTTCTTGGGTGCGACTTATTATCGTAGGCATGATATTCCTCCTGGAAACATTATAATGGATCAATTCATGGGTGCAGGGTCAATGATATTCGATGGATTATGCGTATCTCCAATTCATTTGACAGATTAACCATTGCGAAAAAAACAAAGAGGCGAACACAGCCCCCCAGGGTGCTTTTAACAAACTGGTTCAATCGTCATCCTATGTTCAACCATGTGGTGTAGTTAAAATTCTTAAATTGGCTAAGCTTAAGGTAATATTTATATTGTATGAATTACATTAACCATCTTAATTTGCGAATGTCAATGTTTATTTTCGAATGTCAATGTTTATTTTCGAATAATCACATTTCGATGATATTTATATGCGATTTTAAATATTTCAATTCGAAATCCCTTGTACTATTTATGCTATCATGATAATTTTGATGGGTATTAAATGTGATTTTAAGATGGCCATAATGGATAATAAGATTGTCACAGTACACAAACCGACTGCTTCATATAAAAATTTTTAGTAAACCAAAGCTGTAACTCGATGATCAAATTTTTTATAAGCCGTTGATATTATTCAATCTATAAAGAACTACCATAATTATGGTACATTTTTTAATATTCAACAATATCAGCCGCTTATAATTTGAAATAAAATATTTATGTAAAACCGCCTTATTTTTACCCCCAGTGTTTACAGGGGTCGAGAAAAAACTTGATCATCGAGTGTAACTTTGATTTTTCGTTATGGGCAGTTTGTAACAAGAGAGCCGCTTGCAGAAACAAAAGCGCTTTGTATATTATCGTATATTTAGGTGCTTAGGCTTTGCACATATGCAATATATGGTATGATCGCTTGCAAAAATGATATTTTTAAAAAAGGCTGAAGAGTGTGTGAATTAACAAACTTGACCACCCTGGAGAGGACAGAACAACGTCACGATTTTAAACACAAACGCAGAGGTATTTAAAAATGAGAATTGCCAATGAAGATGCTGATTATAAAATAATTCGAATTCTGCAAAAAAATGGCCGCATCCCCAACACTGAAATTGCAAAAAAATTAGGTATATCTGAAGCAACAGTTCGAAATAGATTGCAAAAGTTGTTAGCAGATGAAGCCATTCAGATTGTTGCTGTGGCAAATCCTTTTAAACTTAAAACCGGAATTATCGGCAATATAAGAATGAAAGTCGAGACCAAAAAGATCCGCATTGTGGGCGATGCATTATCAAAAATTGACGAATTATGGTATGTGGCTCAACTTGCCGGTTCCGACACATTTGATTCGGAATTTTATGTAAGGACCCAAAATGAAGTGGGACTCTTGATTGACAAGATTAATGCCATAGACGGCATATCCGATGTAACCTCCTCCCTTATCGTAAGGTATATCAAAAATGATTGGGGGTTTGGAGTTCCATCCAGTTGATATATGTGCTTACAGAAGCTCTTTTTCAGCCGCTGCGATAATCTTTTTCATCTCCATCTGCATTTTATGTTCAAGGGGAACGGGGTGATGATTTTTTAAGATCCACTGAACTTTCTCCCGTGCTGCTTCTAAGGGGTCTTTAAAATTCAAGGTTTTCGCATCCCACTGATGTGCAACACCCGGCTTCCAGAGTTTCCGCATGTTTTCCATGGTGAATTTATTGCCAAGATAGTGCCCTCCCGGACCCACATTGTGTATTTCATCCACAGCAAGTTCCCGGGGGTTCACCTCTATTCCCTGTGCCATTGTCATGAGGGAGTTGACAACCTCGTTCTCAAGAAGAATGGACTCATGGTACATCATGGTGTAAAGCTCTATAAGCCCCATATTGGGAACAAGGTCCGGGCCTGTCTGCATCACGAAGAACGCATCAACCGCCGTGTCTTTTCCATGTCTCCAGGTTCCTGGTGCGTGGGTATCCCCGGCTCCATATCCGCACATGACGGGCAGATCATAATAATGACCGAGTTGAGAAACGCCACCATGGAGCAAATGCTGCATGGTAGAAGAGGACATGCCGCCGCCGGTGTGCGGATTCATTGTAACGCTGAAAAACGAATAGTAAACCGGTGCCCCTGGATGAACCAACTGGATGTAAGAGATGGTGCTCAATATTTCCGCATTTCCCTGGACAAGCGTGCCAGCAACGGATGCCGGGGCAGTTGCCCCAAGTGTTGGCATTGTCGCAACCCCCACAGGAAGGCCCGCCTCGGCAAACAACAGGGCTGTCTCCAAAGATTCTTCATCTTGGCTCAGGGGTGACACGGGGCACATGAGCAGGGAGGCGGGGGGACGTTTTCTTGTCTGCTCACTTCCCCCCCCCACCATTTTTATCATTTCAATGGCGTGGCGGGCTGGTTTTTCTTTTACACAGCTGATGATGTGGACATGTTTTTCCGTATTGTTAAATGCAGCGTCCAACTCATGGAGGGGCATCAGCGGGATGGGGACATCCCGGGCGCTGACCATGGGCCAGTAATAACTACAGGTCGGCAGATAATCGGCAATACGTGCCATGTCCTGAACATCTTTTTTAAGGGATTTTCTGATATTCCCGGTTAGAAGATCCGCTGTCTTCATGCCCGTTCCTGCATTTCCAATGTAGGTTCCTTTTCCATCAAGGAACAGATCCAGTTTTTCTGAGCCCCTTGAAGCCATGGTATATGAGCGGGGGGCCTTTGAAATCGACTTCATTAAAAGATCTGGTGGAATTTTGACAATCTTTTTTTCAAAGTCCACATTGGCACCGGCATCTGCAAATATTTTCAGGGCTTTTTCCGATGGAAACCTGACACCGGTTCGTTCAAGAACCGTCATGGATGCCTGGTGAATTGCTTCAATATCTTCATCTGAATGCAGTTTTATTTTCATCCCCTGTTTTAGGGTAACAGGAGATATGGATGTTTCGTGTATTTTTTTTTCTGTGCTCATGGTTTCACACCAATAATAATTAGAAGATTTTTTAAGTTTGCACTAATAAAGTCTGGTGATGCTTTGTAAAAGTTCGAGGAACAAGGGTTTGTCGTAATTTCGGCCACCCATAAAGAGTCTCTGACCTCAGAGATTTTTCCGGATGGCCAAGGGTGTGACTAGGCTGTCGAAAATAGATAGCTCAATAATATCAATATATTATATTAATTAAAA
>CAYSSE010000258.1:0-5743 GCA_964433355.1 uncultured Desulfocicer sp. | reverse complement strand
CTCCCTTATCATGAACTCCCTTAGTGCATTATGATCAAACTTCAACATACCGACGTCAGCCTGAAAGCAAGCCCCTTTTTTTCACGGAAATATTAGAAGTCATTAAAGTCATCATCATCCATGGGGATAACTTGTTCCGGTCGGATAATTTTGGGGCCGGGAGTCATGACGTCCCTGCCACCGAACCTCTCCACACGCAATTCATTTGATTCCGGCTTTAAATGGCCAAATTTATTCCTACGACCTGCTGGCATCGACCGTCCTGTTTTTTCTTTTGCACTGCCGCTTACAACCCTCAGTAATTCCAGAACATAACCCTTCATCTGTTCTGCCTGGGCATTCATTTCCTCAGATGCGCTTGCAGATTCCTCTGCATTGGCTGCGTTTTTTTGTGTCAAACCGTCCATATCCTGAACAGCCGTATTAACCTGGATAATCCCGCGTGCCTGTTCATTGGATGCAGTTGAAATTTCTGCGATAAGTTCAGCAAGTTTATTAGTACTGGTGCTAACCTCAGAGAAGTCCTCGTTGGTCTTGCTAACCAGTTCTAAACCATCATTGACTTTTTTTACCGTACCTTCGATGAGTACGGCAGTATTCTTTGCAGCATCTGCGGCACGCATGGCAAGGTTTCTCACCTCATCTGCAACTACCGCAAAGCCTGCTCCGGCCTCACCGGCCCTGGCTGCTTCAACCGCAGCATTCAGAGCCAGCAGATTCGTTTGAAAGGCAATTTCATCAATTGTCTTAATTATTTTAGAAGTCTCTTCGCTTGCTTTGGAAATATCTCTCATGGATTCCGTCAACTGCGTCATAGAGGCGTTAGCCTGTGAAACAACTTGATTGGCCTCTTTCATCAGTATATCCGACATACCTGCGTTTTCTGCATTTTTTTTGGTCATCGCACCCATCTCTTCCAACGATGAAGATGTTTCCTCCAATGATGCTGCCTGCTGAGATGATCCTTCAGCTAACTCTTGGCTGGAAGAGGAGACCTGATTAGAAGCTGCGGCCACCTGATCGGCACTTTCATTTAGATCATTTACGGCACGGTTAATGGGTTTGGTGATTGAGCGAATCACTACAATACTGAGTAACAATAGCAATACAGTGGTAATCCCAATGGCGAGAAGACTCAACCACAACCCAAAATTTCCGATTTGGGCAATCTTTTGTTTCATTTCTGTGACGATTTCCTGAAGGGTCTTTTTCAAGGTCATATCGGTTTTTTCAAGATCAGCGGCAAGGATTTGAAGCTGTTTCCATTGAGAGAAGAGGGTGTCCTGATTTTTCAGGGTGACGTCATAGGAGTCTTCTATTTTCTTAAAATAATCCGTGTACTTGGCTTCATCAACGCCAGAGACCACACCCGCAGTATTTTGGAAAGATTTCTGAATTTGATTCGATAGTTTTTTGGCGGTTTCTTCAAAGCGTTCGGGCTCTAAGTTGGCGATCAAGTCGTTTAGGTTGAGCATGATAGGAGAAACAAATCCGTTCAACTCTCTTAATCCCTCACGGAGCGCCTTTTTTGTATCCGATAAGTCCGTCCCCTCCATCATGATGAGCATGGACTTTTCTTCAATGAGATGACCGATGGCTTCCTTTATGGTTTCGTCGGTTCGGTTAAGCTGAGACATGAACTGGGCTTTGGTGTCTGTAAGGGTGCGAACCATCTTTGCCGCATCTTCAAAAGCCTTATTATGCTCGTCTGCGGCCTTTTCAACCTTTTCCAAAAGGCTTTGCATCTCCTGCCCATTGTCGAGTGCCTTCGCCTCAGCCAGCGTATGATTGATCTTGGATGATTCTTGTTTGATTTTTTCGACAAGTTTCTCGTCGGCACTATTCAAAAATTCTGTTTCGGTCAAAACACGTTCCGTCATCATCCAGGCAATGTTGCTCCCATACTGACCCATGGCGGAGGCTCGGACCATTTTTGCGTTTAGATAGAAATCCATGCCTTTGATAGTAAACAATGCCAGCATTCCTAAAAGCGGAAGTATGGCAATCTTAATCCACAGGCTCAAGGTTCGTTTTTTGTTTTTCTGATTACTCATGAATGTCCTCTCTGATATTTCTAAATTCACCAGGGTTTGCGAGCTGTGCGGGTAGCAATTATTTGCAGCGCATTAACAGTGCAAATGTAATTAATTGGGGGTATTTGAGCCTTTAATCTGTATCTATACCTTGTAAAGAGCACTGAGGTTCCGGTTCAAATAGGCTCAGCAATGACCTACCCGCACAGCTCGAATTTTTTTGGGGACGGCGTAAGATGTTTTAAAATATCGGTAGCACAAAATAGCTTAACAAATGCAAACGACTGTCGCCTTAAGATGAAAAGAATTTTTTGACTTCCACAGCAAGAATTTGGGTGCAAAATACAAATATGTTTTAAAGTTTGTTAAAGAAAGCATGGAGGCTCTTCTCTCATTAAAACACTATTCCCCCTCTACGATAGAGGAAAATAGCACGATTAAGGAAAAATATCCTGAAAAAATAGCGTTTACAATCCCATGCTCATGGTTGTTAAGGATTATTTCCCCATTTTTACGGCCTCTTCTGCTCCTTCCTTTGTGAGGTCATAAACACCTGCACCTACGAAGCGTTCCTTTCCCGGAACTTTCATGATGTAGCTCGTTTTCACCGCAATTGTTTTGGTGGAAGGCTTGGGCCAATAATACTCCGACCAGGCAGCACCCTCTTCTTTGGCGATTCTAACAAAATCACATCCAATACATTTACCTTTTTTGTCCATTATGTTCATCATGTTCATACCGACAAGCTTGGGCCTTAAGTGTTGAATGATAGTTCCGTCCATATTGTAAGTAAAAATATACAAATCGCCCTCCACGAACTCGCCATTTGGATCGCTGAGTATCGGAAAAACTGAATCTCCTTTTTCTTCGATCAACTTGACGGCTTTTTCCACAAGGCTTTTCACATGCGTCGGTGAAATCTTCTGCTCCGCTTGAACTGAAAAGGCAAACGCTATCAAGATTAGTCCGCATAGCATTACTTTAAACATTTTTTTCGTCATGACTTTTTCCCCTTTGGTTTCTTAAATTATTCTATTTGCATTTTGCACTATTTGAATTCCTACAACCTGATTTTATTGTACTCGATTATTATTTTTGGGCTTGGTTCTAACGTCGGCCACTTGGAGTCAGTGTTTAAATTCACATAAAAATATTAGCTATATTATTAAATAGTTATAGCTCAGTGATTTTTTCAATTATCCAAAGTGGCCGATCTTAGAACCAACCCCTTATTTTTTTTTAAAGCAGTTTGCTTGTAAGGTTCAGTATAAGCTTTCCAGCACCGCGTTTCAGGCATCAAAGGTTCACCCGTCGCATCAGTATTTTACGGGAAAAAGCCTCCCGTTCTCGCAGAGCGTTTGGTTAGCCACATTTTTTACTTACTTAACAAACCATTTGATTTTATCATAATCTATTTATCAAGGGTGAATCCAGCAACGCAAAAATTATTCGCATTTATTTTTGTCATAAAGAATAGGCATGCTGAAATACTTATTCAGCGGAAATGCGAATAATTGCTGCGTTGCTGGAATGCTGTTTTTTTTAAAAGCATCCGTGCATGTTGTGTCTGTTGAATATGAAATATAGCTTCCTCAATTAGAGATAAAAAATACCCTACTATTTCAAGGCCTTGAGCAATAGTCCGGCTTGAAATATAAAATAGCCTCATACCAGCTACGTTTGCGAGCAATTTTCTGTTTTTGTTTTCGACATGGTACGCAACGAACACAATCGGAGTATAGTTCAAATACCAATTCTTCATTTCCCATGCCGAACCCGGAAGAAATAAGATTATTCTGAACCGAACCCATCCTCTTTCTATTGTATAAAGCACATTACATGGATTTTTATTTTTTTCAAGTAAAAAAATACAATTGTTTGTTAAGGAGGGCATCACAAAAAGTGAAGAACTGTCAAAATAATGAAAACAGGAAAAAATTTGGAAAAATATCATAACTTGTGCCAATTTAAAAATATTGGGGTTAAGTCAGTATTTGCAGGGAGTTTGATCATTGGGATTGACTGTGAAAAATAAATATGTTAGTTCTTTTCCTGTTTTTGAGGATATTAACTATATAATGGTGAAAATAACCATGGCTGAGCATCCATATATCCGTCAATCGATTTTACCAGAGGCCCTGGGACAGTCCGAGGTGTTTTTGGATTTCCAGGAACGTTTGTCCCGGGTGGCTCCCATAGAGCGGCCTGTTCTCATACTTGGCGAACGTGGTACGGGAAAAGAGCTGGCGGCATCCCGGTTGCATTTTTTATCCCAACGCTGGGAGAAGCCGCTGGTCACCCTCAATTGTGCATCCCTTGCCCCCACCCTGGTGGAAACAGAGTTATTTGGTCATGAAAAAGGCGCATTTACGGGTGCGGCCCACCGTCGAACCGGACGATTTGAGGCCGCACATCAAGGAACCCTGTTTCTGGATGAAATTGGCACAGTGCCCATGGAGGTTCAGGAAAAAATTTTAAGGGTGGTGGAGTATGGCGTGTTTGAACGGGTGGGAGGGTCGCTACCCATGGAGGTGGATGTCCGAATTGTCAGCGCCACCAATGTAGATCTTCCCACAATGGCCCGCCAGGCAAGATTCAAGGAAGACCTGTTGGATCGCCTCTCCTTTGAAGTGTTGTTTGTTCCGCCCTTGCGGGAACGAAAGGGGGATATCTCTTTACTGGCCCGGCATTTTGCCGTACGTATGGCCTACGAGCTTGGTGCTGATGAGATCCCAGAGTTCAGCGCTGAAGCCATGGAAGGATTGGAACATCACCCCTGGCATGGAAATGTCCGGGAATTGAAAAATGTTGTGGAGCGGGCCGTTTACCGAGCCCGGGGCAGGGTGATTCATGAGATTGTGTTTGATCCGTTTGTTTCTCCCTATGGGTTGGCACCTCGTAAAGGGGGGGAGGTGGACATGTCAGTTTCCGCCAACCGGCAATCTGATCCAGGAGATGCCCCCACGAGGGAAGGATCATTGATTACAGCCAGGCAATCTCTGGAGGTTTCCATGCTCAAGAATGCCCTTGAAACCACCCGTTACAACCAGAAAAAAGCGGCAAATCAACTGGGCATCACCTATGATCAGCTCCGGGGGCTGTACCGGAAGCACAAAGAACAGCTCTCCTTACCCAACACCTAAAACCCAGCACCCAATCACAAATCGGAATAAAAATAGGTGTCCTCTTCAAATTTCGGGGTAAAACTATGCAATTCTGGGCATCCTTCATAGGAGCTCAAAGGTGCTTTACAGTTTTTTGTGAAAAGCCCCTGGAAATGGGGAATGATCAAAAAAAGTGTAAATTACTTTTGAAGGATGCCCAATTCTGATGAGTTATTTTATAACGTGCTGTATTTACTGAACCTAAAAAATCAATTTTTGAGATTAAACGGTGTTTGTCCCGAAATTTGAATAGGATACAAGAATAATATGTCTCAAAAAATAAAGATAATCCCCACCCTTAAAGAATGGCTCTCTTCCCATGGCGACAGCCTGGATGCCCTTGTGTTTGACATTGACGGGGTGCTACTTGTCAAAGGAGAGGCGGCCCCGGGCAGCCGTGCCCTGCTGGCAATGCTCAGAAAGGAAAATATCCCCTTTTATCTGCTCACCAATGACGGGGATCACTCCACCCAGGAGAAATCTCAAATTCTTAACGCCTCGGGCATTGATGTTCACCCCCGGGAGATTGTCTCCTGTGCCCACGGT
>CAYSSE010000257.1:0-5752 GCA_964433355.1 uncultured Desulfocicer sp. | reverse complement strand
GCATTATGCCGCCCCCCCCCGACGGGCAATGGGCCCGGCCCGGAACCGTAGACGGTCCAATTGGCCGGTTCCTATTACCCATCGGGGGGGGCTCTGCTGAGGCTACTTGGACACTTCATTTTCATATAACATACATGGCTGTAAGACCAGCCACAACGAAATTTGAAAAAGTACGGTGCGCCAAACCCAGTACCCAGCACCTGCTTTTTCATATAACACCGCAACGGGCAGACCTCTCTTTTGAGTTGGCTTACCCACAACAAATATTAAAATATGGAACCATACTCAAAAAAGGATGCGGATATGCATCTCCGTCATAAAACCGCCGTGGTGGGAACCACTTCAGACTATATTGATCTTTTACGCAAAAAAGTACCGGAAGAACTCCTGTTCATAACCGCTCCCACTGTGCGGGAAAAGGCCCGAGAAGCGCCACCCCAACCCGAAGAAGAAGTTTTGTGTGATCTTGCCAACCCGGAAGGGGTGATTAAGCAGGTTAAAGCCCATCTGAAGGATTACACCCTTGGAATCAATGGGATCGCCTGCTTTGACTGTGAATCCATGGCCCTTGCTGCGCATCTGGCAAGCGCACTGAATCTTTCTTACCATTCCCTTAAAACAATAAAAGCTTGCCGGGATAAATCGGTGACACGCGACCTGTGGACCCAGAACGGAGTTGAAACGCCCCTGGCTCAACGCATTACTTGTGCCCCGGCGGCCATGGCATTTTTCACAAAAATGGGAATGCCCTGCGTGCTCAAGCCCGTGGACGGCAGTGGCAGTGAGCGCGTGTATCGCTGTGACACGGCCCTTGCCTGTGAAAGGGCATACCACACCATCCGCAGTCTTCAAAAGCGGGCCGATGTTATCATCGAAACATTTGTGGAGGGCAATGAATATAGCTGTGATTTTTTCATTGACCAGCAGGGGGCACGCCCCATCCGGTTTACCCGGAAAATTCATGCCCCCATATCCGTTTTTGGCACCATCATGGCCTATGAACTGGTGGATTTCCCCCGGGGAAACATCTCACCGAAAAATTTTGATCGCCTATTGATGAAAGCGGCCCGGGCCCTGGGTATTGAAAGGGGCATCTGCATGCTGGATTTCATAGTCACGGAAACCGGCGCCTCTCTCCTGGAAATGACGCCACGACCCGGCGGGGACTGCCTGCCCTGGCTCATTGAAAAGGGGATGAGTCTTGATATCCTGTCCCTGAACATCACCCTGGGTGCCCAACCCGATTTTCAATTCCAGCCGTCCAGACGGTTCTCCTCCCTGGTGGGCCTGAGAATTCACGGACACCGGGCCGGCATCCTCAAAGACATTGACACCTCCCGCCTCATGAGAGACAGCCGGGTTCGGGAGGTGTACATCAAACACAAATCGGGGCATGTGATTCAATTGCCGCCGGCGGATTATGATTCTTGGAATTTGGGGCATATTCTGTTCAAACCCTCAACGTTTATCTCGTGTGAACAACAGTGCCTCCATCTTTTATCTCTATTAACCATAGACATACGCAATGAAAACCAACAACGAAAACCGGTAAGCGGCAGCCGCACACAGCGCATAAATACCCATGCAAAGGCCAGAAATGTTCTTTTTGGAAAATGTCATGCAAACGCTTGAAGGTCTGCCGGTCTGCAAAGATGATGATATCACCGCCTTTGTGGAAACCTATTTTAATAAAGGAAAACAGTTCATCCATACCATGGGCAGACATCTGACCCCCTGTTATCTGTTTGAACCGGCGGTGATCACCGCCAGGGCAGAAAAATTTAAACGTGTTTTTCAAAATCTTTTGCCGGATACGGGATTCTATTATGCCATGAAAAGCAACAACTTTCCCGATGTCTCACGGACGGTCCTTAAAAGTGGATTCGGCCTGGATGTCTCAAGTGGTGAAGAGTTGGCCTTGGCCCTGGAGCTTGGCGCCACGGATATTGTCTTCAGTGGGCCGGGAAAAACCGAAGCAGAGCTGGATCTGGCTGTGGCAAACAGCGGCCAGGTGGTGATCCTCATGGACAGTTTAACGGAACTCAATCGCCTGGAGGAGAGAGCTGCCCTGGGGAAGACCCGTGTCCGTACCGGGGTGCGTCTCACCACGGAACCCACGGGATTATGGAAAAAATTCGGCATTCTCCCTGAAAATTTAAATGAATTCATCCAGGCGACAAAGACCTGCCCCCACATCCACTTCCAGGGACTCCAATTTCACTCCAGCTGGAACATGGGGCCAGAAAAACAGGTGGCGTTCATTGAACAACTGGGACAGACCCTTGGGGAGCTTTCAGCCTGGGATCGCCAGATGATTCAATTTATTGATATTGGCGGGGGGTACTGGCCGGAACAGGGGGAATGGGTGCTGGTGCCCCCGGACACGGGAAACCGTATCAATGGAGGGGAAAAGAGTATGGATATCAACCCATCAACCCCGCTTGAGCCCTTTGCACATGAGATCAGCCAGGCCCTTTATCAGCACATCCATAGCCAACTGGCCTGCCGAATCTGCTTTGAACCCGGCCGCTGGATCTGCAATGATGCCATGCACATTATCATCAAGGTGATGGATAAAAAATATGACAATCTGGTGATCACCGACGCTGGCACCAGTGCCGTGGGATGGGAACGATTTGAAACCGATTATTTTCCGGTGCTCAATCTTACCCGCCCGGCCATGACGGAAAAGGAATGCCTGATCCTTGGCTCCCTTTGCACCCCCCATGATGTATGGGGATACCGCTATTGGGGCAAGGACATCCAGGAGGGAGATCTTCTCATGATTCCCACCCAGGGTGCCTACACCTACAGTCTGCGCCAGGAGTTCATCAAGGCCGTTCCCCCGGTGCTTTCCTTTCCATGAAGAGTTGGTTGTCCCTAACTTGGCAAGGTGACCATCTGCCGGTACCTTTCCATAATTTGACCCATGACAGGTTCGAGTTCATTGGGCTGAATGACGAGCAGATCCCCTGGTTTTGCCTTTGAAAAGATAGTGTCCACTGCTTTATCTGAATCTTGAATTATTTCAATATTTTCTTTGCTGAATCCACCCTGAATGAGTCCCTCATAAACCAATTTTGGGGTTTCTCCGAAAGGCCTGTTCCGGGGATCAAAATCAGTCAGCATAATATAATCGTATATCAAGGCCAGGGCCTTGCCGTAGTCTATCAGTTGTTCCGTTGTCCGGTTGCCGGTTCCATGGAATAAGCCAACCTTTCTTCCCGGCGAGAGACGGGGCAACAATTGCTCAAATGCACGGGCGGAATCAGGATTATGACCGAAATCCAGTAGAACTTTATAGTCATGGAAATCAAACAAATTCATTCGGCCCGGATTCTGGTTTACTGACGGATAAAATGTCATAATTCCGTTTCGAATCTGTTCAAGCGGTAGCCCCAGCCCATGCACAGCACCAATGGCCGCCAGGGCATTGGCTGTGTTAAAATCGATGATACCGCCAAATGTAATGGGAATTTCTTCGAGTGTGCAGACGATGATATCCAGCATTTCCGATCTGATAACAGCATTTCGCCCCTCCAGGGTGATACCGGTTCCCCCTTGCTTTATATGCGCTTTTATATTCGGGTTTTCCGGATCTAAGGAAAATAATATGATATTTCCCCGGGCGCGTTCCAGAACGCTCATGGTGGCGGGATCTTCTGCGTTTAAAACAGATGTCCCCGTTTTTTTGACCACCTCTATTACCGTGGATTTTACCATACATAATTGCTCCTGGGAGTCTATCCAGTCTGTACCCAGGTGATCCTCTCCAATATTTAACAATACGCCTACATCCAACGCATCAACACCCAGACCTCTTCGCACAATTCCACCACGGGCTACCTCCAGAACAATATGGTCCACTGTGGGTTCCCTGACAACAATCCCGGCCCCTTCCGGCCCGCTGTAATCGCCGGTTAAAATGGACATTCCATCAATGGTAATCCCGGTTGTGCAGGTCAGACCAACTTTTTTCCCCGAATATTTCAATGTATGGGCGATGAGTTTACAAGTGGTTGTTTTGCCATTTGTTCCGGTTACGGCCACAACGGGGACTTGGGTATAGCCTTCGGGAAATAACATGTCCACCACGGGTTTTGCCACATTACGAGGTTGACCGCTTGTGGGTTCCAGGTGCATCCTGAATCCTGGAGCGGCATTCACTTCAACCACTTTAAGACCAGAGGAGTCCAAGGGCAGGGAGATGTCTTTAACCAGAGCGTCTATGCCAACGCAATCCAATCCGATAATACGGGCAGCCCGCTCAGCCATCAGTCGGATCTCCGGGTTCACCTCATTAGTAACATCAGTTGCTGTCCCTCCCTGACTAAGATTGGCTGTGGCCTTTAGATAAACAATCTGATTTTCTTTTGGGACGGAATCTATAGAAAGGCCGTTCAAGGACAAGAGCCTTTCTGTCATGTCATCCACTTCAATTTTTGTCAGCACTTTTTCATGTCCAAACCCACGAAGGGGATCGGAATTCACAAGTTGAATAAGATCTTTGACTGAGGATTTTCCATCACCAATAATATGAGCGGGTTCTCTTCTTGCTGCTGCAATAAAATTTCCATCGATTACCAAAAGACGATAATCCCCCCCATGAACATATTCTTCCACAATCACATCGGGGTGGTAAACAATTGCTACGTCAAACGCCTTCTTTAATTGATCCGGATGGGTAATATTAATTGTCGACCCGTTGCCATGGTTCCCCACATCCGGTTTTACAACCACCGCCGTGCCGATTTCATTAAACGCTTCCATGGCCTCTTCTAAAGAGGTAACCACCTGCCCGTTGGGAACCGGTATGCCAGCTCTCTTTAAATACACCTTAACCGCTGTTTTTTCGTCGGCGGTTTCCACGGCAATGGCAGACGTGTTACTGGTTATGGAGGCTTGAATCCGCATTTGGCTGGCACCATAACCCAATTGGATATGACTGTCTTCGTTCAAGCGAATAAAAGGAATGCTCCTGGATTTTGCTTCTTTAACAATACTCCAGGTGGTGGGTCCGAGCATATCTTCCTCCCGCAGAACTCTGAGGCCGGACACAACCTTGTCGACATCAAAAGCCTTCCCTTCCGCAACTGCTTCGAACAAGGATACAGCGTCTTTAGCCGCTTTTAATCCGGCAGATTCCACAAGATATCGAAAGACCACAATATAAGTACCCGTTTGGGGGGTGCTCAGCGATTTCCCATATCCAACCTCCATACCCGCCAGGCATTGAAGCTCTATGGCTATGTGCTCAATAATATGACCGGCCCAGGTTCCTGTTTGAAGTCTCTGGATAAATCCACCGGGTTTTCCAATGGAACATGTATGGGACTGAAGGGTTGGCAGAAGAGATAATAAGCGATCTGAGAATCCCTTGATTTTATCTGACGGTCGACGCTCATAGGCATGAATATCCAAAACCATGGATATGGCGGTATGGCGTGTATGCCGATTGGGTCCTCGTAATGCCCGTAACTCTTTTATTTCAATCATTCTTATTCCTCTATTTTGTAAATATTCGGTCTGGCAATGTAAATGTCTGGCCAGTGCCCACATTCGTTTGTTTGGGGTTGCGTAGCATATGAATGGTATGTGAGCAGGGCCAAATAGGCGAAGATGAAGTGCTGGCCGAATATTTACTCTATTTTTTTTGTGGGCGTCAAAAACTGTCGTTTCTTAAAGTTATATCCATATCCATTCACCAGGGAATGAATTCGAACATTTTCCACGGCAATTGGCTCACCCGGCT
>CAYSSE010000256.1:0-5761 GCA_964433355.1 uncultured Desulfocicer sp. | reverse complement strand
CTATGTGAGCAGGCCCAAATGAGTGAAGATGGGGTGCTGGCCGAATATTTACCTCTATTTTCCTATTTTTCCATCTCTTTCAACAGCTTACGCATATAAGTCACTCTGTTCGTGAAAATCCCATGTACTTTATATTGAAGCGCTTTCTTAAGATCCTTTTTAGTGTTGACAGTAAAAGGATTTATCTTTTTTCGTAGAGAACGTGCGATCTTAACCGTTTCATCAGTAAGATGATCAATATTGGGATGAAGATAATTAACCTTTGTTTCCATGAGCTGGGCTTTCAGGTTTGCCGGTGGTTCATCTATAAGAAGCGCTGTCTTCAATTTTGGCCTGTAATCCGCAAGAACAAGAAGGGGCAGATGAAAAAACGATGAAATGATAATCTGTGACGACATTTCATAGTGTTCTATCATCTCAACGATTTCTCTTTCCAGGTGCTTTTCCTTTAACTCAATATTGAGCATAATATCGGTATCCTTTGCCAGAAGAAGCACTTCTTCTAACAGAGGAACCCTCTCATCCTTGGAACCAAGCTTCACTTTTCTTACTTGTGTAAAATTAGCTTTCTTTAGTGAAATATTATGCCCGGCCATCCGCTGAAGATTGTCATCGTGAAATACATAAATATGCTTTTTCTTTCCTTTCCGGACATCAAATTCAATCCATTTAGCCTTCTCACGAATTGCCCTTTTAAAGGAGACAATAGTATTCTCCGGTTCTTTTTCAGGAGACCCGCGATGGGCATATAATTCAATCATGGCAACCTCAATCAGCTCTACATTTTTTTATAAGAAAGTCTCACCAACACGCTGGAATTAAAAGACTTTCATTTTTCGTTGTGGCAGTGGTGACTGCCATGTATGTTATATGAAAGAATAGACATGTCTAACATTCTTTCACGCTTCGTTGTGGATAGGGCGGGGCCAGAATACTCTGCCCGTGGCAGTTATTTGAAATAGTAATTGAATGATAATTGAAAAAACTAACCTATATTTTGGCATCCTTCATATGACCTCAAAAGTATTTGACAGTCTTTTGAGAAAAATCCCTATGAATGGGGAATGATCAAAAAAAGTGTAAAGTAATTTTAAGGATTCCTATATTTTATTTTTCAATCACAATTTTTTGAATAAATACTATTTTAATCAATGGCCAATAACATATTTAATACAGTCATAAAAAGACACATATACATCAACAGATTTGCTTGATTAATACAATCAGTTCGACATGTCAATAAAGAGTTGTATGAAGCATCAACTGCCAACATGACCGAGGATGAATACTCAACTCAACCAACGCCTAAATTTCTTCTAATTGTCTGACTTGACATCTCCAGTGATTTTATCATAAACTCTTAAATTTTCATCTATTTATTCCCGTGGAGAACCCATTCCTATGCCGCTGAATAAAACAGTCTCTGTTTTTTTGCCCTTTGCCCTTGGTTATTTTCTCTCGTATATTTTCAGGGTGGTCAATGCGGTGATTGCACCGGATCTGGTCATTGATCTCAATCTGAACTCCTCACAGCTGGGATTGCTCACCAGCGTCTACTTTATTTCTTTTGCCTCTTCCCAGCTTGCCCTGGGGCTGTTGTTGGATCGTTTCGGCCCTCGAATCATTAATTCCATTTTGCTTATTTTTGCAGGCATGGGTGCCCTTATTTTTGCCCAATCTCACTCCTTGACCGGTGTCATCATTGGCCGTGCCTTTATTGGATTTGGTGTTTCCGCATGCCTCATGGCCGCCCTCAAGGCCTATGTGCTGTGGTTTCCAAAAAAAATGTGGCCCCGAATCAACGGATTTCAGATGGCAGCTGGTGGTTTGGGGGCATTGGCGGCCACCTCTCCTGTGGCATGGCTTCTCCAGGTGACGGACTGGCGGGGGGTGTTCATGGGATTGGCTGGCCTTTGTTTTTTTGTTTCAGCGGTGTTGTGGAAGGTGGTTCCAGAAAAGGCCCGATCCACAGCTCCAGAATCTTTGGGCGAGCAATTGAAAGGGGTAAAGCAAATTTTTACCAGCCGGGACTTCTGGCGAACTGCCCCGGTGACCACCATGTCCCAGGCAGGACTATTATCCATCCAGGGACTCTGGGTGGGGCCATGGCTTAAGGATGTGGGGGGCATGGACTCTATGAGTGGGGCTGCCCTTCTTTCCGGCATTGCCCTGTCCATGATGGCGGGTTTCATTGGGCTGGGATATCTGGCCGAAAGATTAAATCAAAGGGGGATACCTATACTCACAACGGCTATCTCAGGCATGGCTGTTTTCATGGTGATCCAGGGATTTATTGTCCTGGAAGTCATTACCCTGGCGCCGTTTTTATGGTTGCTGTTTGGCTTTTTTGGCACATCGGGCATCCTTGCCTATGCCGGGCTTTCCCGACAGTTTTCCTCTCAACTGTCCGGGCGTGTCACCACGGCCATCAATCTTCTGGTGTTTCTGACCGCTTTTGCTGCCCAGTGGGCCATGGGTGCCATTATTAATCTGTGGGAAACAGGCGTACAGGGAAGCTATGCCCCCGCTGGCTACCAGGCGGCCTTCTGTCTTATGCTGATCTTCCAGGTGTTGGGACTTTTGTGGTTTTTCATTGCCCCGGTAATTTTCAAACGTCAAATTGGCCAGAGTGGTGATACTGCCCATGAAATGAGATCGTCGGGTAAAAGCTGATTACAAAAAAACCGGAACAGGGCTGATTGGCCTTGGTTCGGTCTTGAATTATTTCTGGAGATGCCCATGGTTGATAAACCCACCTACGAAGAATTGGAACAAAGAGTAAAAGACCTGGAGCAAGAAAACCGTCAATTGTTAAAAAGGTGCGCTGAAATTGAGCCTGGGATGATTCCAGAAGATATGGATCTGAAATCAATTATTAATGTTGACGAAATTCAGTCTATCCTGGATGATTTTCACTATCTTACGAATATGGTCACAGCCGTACTTGATATGAACGGCGAAGTAATAGAATCCACAGGATGGCAGGATATCTGTGCCAAATTTCATAGGGTAAATCACGAAACTGCAATCAACTGCACAAACAGTGATCTGTATCTGTTAAAAAATCTTAAACCTGGAGAGTATGTCGAGTATCAATGCAAAAACGGTTTATGGGATGTTGTTACACCACTTTTTGTTGGGACAAAACATTTGGGAAATATATTTACCGGGCAGTTTTTTTATGATGATGATGAAGTAGACGAGAATTTTTTTATCAAACAGGCAGAAAAATATGGATTTGACAAAGAGTTATATATAGATGCATTCAGGCGCGTACCGAGGTACGATAAAGAAACCATTAAGCATCTAATGAGTTTTTTAGTTAAGTTTACGATATATATTTCTAAAATCAGTCTTGCGAATATACAACTTAGCCGGGAAATAAAGAATAGAAAGGCGTCTGAGGAAGCCTTACAAAAAAGCGAAACTCTTTTTAGAACAATTACAGAACAATCCGGAGAAGGGGTGTGTTTGATTGATACTAAGGGACATTTTTTAATTGCTAATCCGGCATTGCGTCAAATGACAGGTTACAATAATACAGAACTGCCGGGTCTACATCTAAAGGACGTGCTTGCACCTGAAACAGAAATAAGGTTACTCCCTAAAGTAATATCCGGGCAATCTGGCAGCCGGGAAATCGAATTGATCAAGAAAGATGGGACTCCCTTTATGGTTGACATCAGAGGCTATCCCATAAAATTGGAAAACCAAAACTGTATGCTTGGAATTGTTCGTGACATTACCGACATTAAAATCAGAGAGCAGGAACGAAAAAACCTGGAAATTCGTATCCGGCAGTCTCAGAAAATGGAGGCGCTCGGGACCCTGGCCGGTGGGATAGCCCATGATTTTAATAATATCCTTTCATCAATAATAGGATTTACAGAACTTGCCAAGCTTAATTTAAACGAGGATGAGGAAGCAACGAGTAATCTTGATGAGGTCATTTCTGCAGGGTTAAGGGCCCGGGATCTGGTCCGGCACATATTGACATTCAGCCGCAAATCAGATGCACAGAAAGATATTATTCAGATTGTTCCTTTGATAAAAGAATGTATAAAATTTTTAAAAGCATCCGTGTCGCCGAATATTGACATTCGCCATCATTTCACGAGGACAGACATAACTGTTTTGTCAGACCCCACACAATTACATCAAACTCTTATGAACCTTTTTACGAATTCGGCGTATGCCATGAAAGAAAAAGGGGGTACCCTGGAAGTGAAACTCGATTCTATCAATACAGTGCAGGAGGGAATTTATCCAATAAAAGAAATCATACCGGGGAAATATGTTCAGTTAATCATAAGCGATACAGGCTGCGGCATCCCTGAAAATTTGATTGGAAAAATATTTGAACCTTTTTTCACTACCAAGGGCCGGATGGAAGGGACAGGCATTGGACTTTCCACGGTTTACGGGATCATTAAAGAGATGAAAGGGGAAATTTTCGTTGATAGTGAGGAAGGTCTTGGAACAACCTTTGAAATCTTAATTCCTGAACAAACAAGTGAACCTCAAAACAGTATATATGATGATGTAAAACTTACGACGGGTAAAGGCAAAATCCTGCTGGTGGATGATGAACCCAAAATTGTCAACTGGTGTTCTCAAGTTTTGATACGGCTTGGGTATCGGGTTACAGGATTTATGAACGGTATGGACGCATTGGAAAAATTTAAACAGGATTCCAATGGTTTTGATCTGATTTTAACGGATCTGGCCATGCCCCAGATGACAGGTCTTGAATTGGTAAAACAGATAAAAGAAATACGATCAGACATCCCTGTTATCCTGTGTACCGGATTCAGTGACGGCTTGACAAATCAAAAAATCCAGGCCTGTGGGATATCTGCTATGGTAATGAAACCGATGATAGCCGGTGAACTTGCCCAGGTGGTTGCAAATTTCCTGGATGCTAACACTACAGCGACACTTTAATCTTTTACATTAAAATCTTGTATTTAAAAGGTGTTATGTAAAAATACCACACAACATCTACTATCTAAATTCGGTGCTTTTCATGAAAAAGCAGACAGTTTTTCTGAAAAAATCACAATTTATTTCATGAAGAGGCACTAAAATAGTGGCTCTGTGAAGTGTCGCTGTAGTGCTAAAAAAGGCAGGAGTAAAATATGATTAACATATTGATAATTGATGATGACGCTAAAATCTGTCTGTTTTTCAGTAAATTACTCAAACAAATGGGTCATGATTTTGAAACTGCCCACACGGTGAAAAAAGGGAGGGCCCTGTTCAATAGTCAACTCTTTGATCTTGTTCTTCTGGATTTGGAACTACCCGATGGAAACGGCCTGGAACTGCTGCCTGAATTAATTAACTCTCATTCTGCCCCCGAGGTCATTATTATTACAGGAACCGGTGATGAAAGAGGGGCGGAACTGGCATTTAAATATGGGGCATGGGATTATGTGCAAAAGCCTTTTCTGCTGAATGAAGTAACCCTTCCCATCACAAGAGCATTACAATATAGAGAGGAAAAGCAGGTTGCCATCACCTTAGTCCCACTGATCCGTTCAAATATTGTGGGGGAGTCAGATATCATCCATCAATCCCTGGAAGAGGTTGCAAGAGCTTCAGTGACCGATGCCAGTGTTCTAATAACCGGAGAGACCGGAACCGGAAAGGAGTTGTTTGCAAGAGCGATTCATGAAAACTCTAAAAGAAAATCAAAACCATTTGTTGCTGTGGATTGTGGAGCGCTGCCGGAAACATTAGTGGAAAGTACGCTCTTTGG
>CAYSSE010000255.1:0-5761 GCA_964433355.1 uncultured Desulfocicer sp. | reverse complement strand
ATGTCCAAGTACCCTCAGCAGAGCCCCCCCCCGATGGGTAATAGGAACCGGCCAATTGAGCCGTCTACGGTTCCGGGCCGGGCCCATTACCCGTCGGGGGGGGCGGCATGATATCATTTTTAATATTCGTTGTGTCCGGCGGGACATGCCCGTTATATGAAAAGCTGATTAAATCCGCAAATATCGATAATTCATAACAGAAAAAATTATCCAAATCGGCCAGTTATGTAATCATGGGTCAGTTGGTGCATGGGGTTGAGAAAAATCTGGTCCGTGGGGCCGATCTCAATGAGATCGCCCAGATGAAAATAGGCAGTGCGCTGAGACACCCGGGACGCCTGCTGCATGGAATGAGTGACAATGGCAATGGCATACTCATTTCTGAGTTCGTCAATGAGATCTTCAATGATGGCGGTGGCAATGGGGTCCAGAGCGGAGCAGGGTTCATCCATCAGTATGATCTCTGGGTTGACGGCAATGGTCCTTGCAATGCACAGGCGTTGTTGCTGGCCCCCGGACAGACCGGTACCGGGTTGGTCCAGGCGATCCTTCACTTCATTCCACAGGCCCGCCCGTTGGAGGGAACGCTCCACCAGATGGTCGGTTTCCGATTTGTTCTGCACCAGGCCGTGAATTTTGGGGCCATAGGAAATGTTCTCATAGATGCTTTTGGGAAAAGGGTTGGGCTTTTGAAATACCATGCCTACCCGAGCCCGCAAGGGCACCACATCCACTTTTTTCTCGTAGATATTTTTTCCTTCCAGGAAAATATTGCCCTTGACAACGCATCCCTCAATGGTGTCATTCATACGGTTGAGGCATCGGAGAAAGGTGGATTTACCGCATCCGGAAGGGCCGATCATGGCAAGGACTTCGTTTGCTCCGATATCAAGGGAAACGTTTTTAATGGCGGGTTTTTCACCACCATCGTAATAGACAAACACATCTTCACACCGCATTTTGTAATTTTCCACGGTTTTTTCACCCACGGTGGCCCTGTTTTCCCGGGGTACCAGTTGGTGTTTTGTCTTACGTGTGGACGAATTTTCAGGCATGGTATATTCCATAGTCACTATTTATGAAGCTGTTGATTTGATTTAGTCGATTTTTAAAAAATAGGCATACAATATGTGTGGTTTTTGATTGTTTAGAGCCCATTATATTGTATCTGTGAAATACATGTCTGCACTAAATCAACAGAGTCATTTATTAAATGATGTGGAGAATGACGAACAGCATCAGCAATTTTTTGGCCATTTACATTGACATTCATCAGTTCAGAGTTCTCATTTCTTGTCCCACATGTGCTGGTTTGGGTTCTAAGTGAACACCTTATGTGGTATCAAATTGGAGAACTTATGACTGACGAAATTGACAGATAGTGTTATCAAACGCCAAAAATAGTGCCGTCCCGGCAGGGAAGATAAATTTTCCCCTGTTCAGGACGGCTGCTTCATCTCTTTCTCAGAAATAATACAGGACGTTAAAGATCAGACAGTTTCAGCGGTACAAGATTTTTTACGGCATCACTGAACTGTTTTCTTTCTGCTTCAGGCATGGGGATAAGCCCCTTGTCAGCCAGGTATCCCTCACTGCCCCAGGCTTTTTCACTGGTAAATTCGGCCAGGAATTCCTTCATGCCGGGAATGGACTCCACATGGGCCTTTTTCACATAAAAAAACAGGGGGCGGGAAACCGGGTATTTACCATCGGCAATGGCGTCAAAAGTGGGTTGCACGCCGTCGATAAAAGAGCCCTGGATCTTGTCCGTGTTCTGGTCCAGGAAGCTGAAGCCAAAAATGCCAAGTGCCTGGGGATTGGCCTGGAGTTTCTGAACAATGAGGTTGTCATTCTCTCCTGCTTCAATGTAGGCACCGTCTTCACGGATAGTATGACAGACAGCTTTGTACTTTTTCTTGTCGGCTTTTTTCATTTTTTTAATGAAATCAAATTTTTTGGCCCCACCTTCCATGGCCAGTTCCACAAAAGCGTCCCGGGTACCGGAAGTGGGCGGCGGCCCCAATACTTCAATGGCCACCTTTGGCAGATTGGGGTTGACATCATGCCAAGTTTTGTAAGGGTTCTCCACCAGGGTTTCACTGCCGTCAGGGTTGGGTACTTTTGCAGCCAGTGCTTTATAGAGATCCTTGCGGGAAAGTCTCATGATAGCGGATTCTTTGGAGTTGGCCACCACAATACCGTCATAGCCAATTTTCACCTCAACAATGTCTGTCACGCCGTTTTTAATGTCCTTTTCCAACTCGGATTTTTTTATCCTGCGCGAAGAGTTGGTGATGTCCGGGTGCTGAACGCCCACACCGGCACCAAACAATTTATGTCCTCCGCCGGAACCGGTGGATTCTATTTTCGGGGTTTTATACGGGGTGGTTTTGCCGAACTGCTCGGCCACAACCGTGGCAAAGGGGTAGACCGTGGATGATCCCACGATGGAGATGTAATCCCTTGAGGATGCAAACGATGATCCGATACCCATACCGCCAACAAGGGTCAGGGCCATGAGTGTGATAAATAATTTTTTCATTTTTTCTCCTTGTACTTTTAAATTTGGACGTTGATTACCAACGTCTCTCAAACTTCTTTCGCAACAATACAGCCACCGCGTTCATGGTGACCAGAAACAGCAGCAATACCATTATTGCCGCTGATGTTTTTTCAAGAAACGCCCGTTCCGGGCTGTCGGCCCACAAAAAAATCTGTACCGGCAAAACCGTTGAGGGATCGGTGAACCCGCCGGGGATGTCCACGATAAAGGCCACCATGCCGATCATCAGCAAAGGCGCTGTTTCCCCCAGTGCCTGGGCCATGCCGATGATGGTACCGGTGAGCATGCCGGGCATGGCCAGGGGCAGTACATGGTGGGTGACCATCTGGGTCTTGGAAGCCCCGATGCCAAGCGCTGCCTCCCGGATGGAGGGCGGTACCGACTTGAGGGCAGCCCTTCCGGAAATGATGATGGTGGGAAGCGTCATGAGGGTCAGCACCAGCCCCCCCACCAGGGGGGCGGATC
Organism: uncultured Desulfocicer sp.; assembly: GCA_964433355.1. GTDB lineage: Bacteria > Desulfobacterota > Desulfobacteria > Desulfobacterales > Desulfobacteraceae > Desulfocicer. Next base: position 2,733 of record CAYSSE010000255.1, on the reverse strand, counting down.
GGGGCAGCCCGAAAAAATTAAGGAACATGGCCAGCCCCAGCAACCCGAATACAATGGATGGCACTGCCGCAAGATTGTTGATATTGACCTCAATCACATCGGTCCAGCGATTTTTAGGAGCAAATTCTTCAAGATAGATGGCCGCCCCCACCCCCATGGGAAAAGAGAGTAACAGCGTGATCATCATTGTATAAAAGGAACCGCAGGTGGCGCCCCAGATACCGGCAAGTTCGGGTTCACGGGAATCACCGGAGGTGAAAAAGTCCACATTAAATCGCTTCCTGATCCGTTCCTGTTCCATAAACCGGTCCACCCAGGAGATTTGCATGTCGTTAAGACGTCGGTTCACCTCAAGCCCCCCTCTTTGGATGTGTCCCTTCATCAGCATGTCCACGTCATCGTCGGCTGGCACCCACAATTGAATGGTTTTGCCGATATCCTCGGGATGTTCCTGAACATAGTCCCTCAGCTGAAATGCGGCCCCTGTGCTGACCATGCCATACAATTTTTTCTTGTCCCTTCGATTTTTCACCGTCGGAAACATGATCCTCAGCGATTCTTTGACCATGCCTTGGTAATCGGCCTTTTCCAGGTGATCCACATTTAGTTTTTCCGGATTCAGAAATACATCGATTTGTACCACCGTTTGCTTGAAAGCCGTGTACCCATTGCCGAAAATGGAGATAAATAAAATGGATAGAAACATCAGGCTCAGGATGATGGCTGAAACCCCCATTAATTGAAATCTTTTTTCCGAACGATATCGCCGGGCCAGACCCTTTTCAACGATTTCAGCGGTTTGAGCAGGTGAGCGATGCAATGCATCCGTATCGCCTGTTGACTCTGGTGTTTTTATAGCATTTGAGTCCGCTGTTCCGGAGTTTTGCGTGGCTTTTGTCGCTTGACCAGGTTTCACTCCCTGTTCTTTCACCGTTGATGTGATTTGATTACTCATATTGCTCCCTGTATTTTCGTACAACGTATAAGGCAATGACATTCAGTATCAAGGTCACCACAAACAGCAGTAGCCCCAGAGCAAAGGCTGCCAGAGTTTTGGGACTATCAAATTCCTGATCCCCCACCAGCAGGGTTACTATCTGCACCGTTACTGTGGTGACTGTCTTTAGCGGATTGGCGGTGAGATTGGCTGATAGTCCGGCGGCCATGACCACGATCATGGTCTCACCGATGGCCCTGGATACAGCCAGCAACACCCCCCCCACAATACCGGGAAGGGCCGCAGGAATGACCACCTGGCGGATAGTTTCCGAGTGGGTGGAGCCAAGACCGTAGGCACCGTCCCTAAGGGACTGGGGAACAGCATTGATGACGTCATCGGAAAGTGAAGAGACAAAAGGGATAATCATGACCCCCATAACGAGGCCGGCGGCCAGTGCACTTTCAGAAGAAACCGAGATACCAAGGTTGGCACCGGCATTGCGAATCAGGGGGGCCACCACCAGGGCGGCAAAGAAACCGTACACCACCGTGGGGATACCGGCCAGGATTTCCAGAAGCGGCTTAACAACGGCCCGTATGCGACGATTGGCATATTCAGACAGGTAAATGGCAGACATGAGCCCGATGGGAACGGCCACCAGCATGGCAATGGCTGAAACCATGAGGGTACCGGTGAAAACTGGTATGGCACCAAAGGCACCGGATGATCCCACCTGGTCGGCCCGGATGGCCATCTGGGGGCTCCATTCCAGTCCGAAAAGAAAATCTGTCAGGGGAATCATTTTGAAGAAGCGCAGGGCCTCATAAAAAACAGACAGAACTATGCCGATGGTGGTGAGGATGGCAACGGTGGAACAGCCGATAAGCAGCACCTGCACCACCTTTTCCACATGATTCCTGGCCTGTAAATCGGGAGAAATCAGTTTCCACACGGCAAGGGTCCCTCCCATGGCCATCACCAGTACAATAACCCACAGGGCTGCATGACTTATTCCCCGGAGATGATGGTAGTGATCCGCAGCCATCTGCATCACGGCATCCACCTTTCCAGAGACAATGTTGCCATTGACCAGATTGCCAATGTCGTTGATGATCAGGTTCAGGCGATCCGCGGGAAGGGTTTGTATTTCCAGGGGCAGCTGGGATACCACAAGTTTAATGATGACGTCCGGTTCAATTATCATCCAGAGTGAAAATACAATTAAAGCAGGTATGGCGCACCACAGTGAGGTCAGGGTGCCATAATACGTTGGACGGGAGTGCAGGGCTGCCGGTCCGCCCTCGGCTTGAGAAACGGAAAGTGCCTGGCGTTTCCCCAGATAAAATCCTGCGGCGGAGAACAGCAGCAATACAAAGATCAGATTAAATGGTGTCAAAACAGCCCCCACGTTATGGTTTCATGGTCACTTGTTTTTTTATGACCATCAATTCTTGTGAATTAGAATATACCTGTCTAACATTAGTTAAAGTTTAGGAAATTGTGAGTAATTTGTTAGAAAATAGGTTTTCCAAAATTATCCCCTCCCCGAAATCCGCAGGGAAAGGTATCACCGGTGCGGGCATCAATGAAAAGTGTCCGTCTCTTAAACGAAGAGGAGATGCGCATGCCGCACTGGGGGCAACGGGCGTTACACCGGTCTGTGATCTGAACCACCAGTTGCCCAGAAATCCTGGCCACCAGCCAATGGCGTAACTTGTGTTTAAAAGGGAGTGCCGTCATGCGCCAACTCTCATGGCAGTGGCGGAAGACTGTAATCCCTGATAAAAAACATT
>CAYSSE010000254.1:0-5762 GCA_964433355.1 uncultured Desulfocicer sp. | reverse complement strand
GATCCGAGAAAAAAATCCCAACCAGAAAACTATTTGGATTAAGAAAGTTTGATTTAGTTAGAACAAATAAGGGAGTTGGGTTCATTAAAGGCAAAAGAAGTTCAGGTTATTTTGCCTTAATGGATATTTTTAATAACACGATAACTGCTTCAGTTAATGTCAAAAAGGATTGTCAAAGACTGACAGCAAGAACCACAACTATTATACAGGAGGTGGCAATTCCTCCCCTACCCTAAAGGGATAGGGGTTTCCTTGCCACAAAAACATATGAAAAAAGAACATGACAGTATTCTCTCGGTCGTTCACGGGACGGCAAAGGGTTTGCGTGATGCGGGTCTTATGAACGAAATAACCATGCGTGAATTTGATGTGCTTTGTCTGTGTCCAGTAAAGACGTATCAGCCAAATGAAATTAAAGAGATACGATTGCGCTATCGCGTTAGTCAGGCGGTATTCGCTGCCTATTTGAACATGAGTAAGACCTCTGTGGCGAGCTGGGAGTCGGGCGGGAAAAAGCCCGGCCCTGCGGCAGTTAAGCTGCTTAATCTGGTGGATCGGAAAGGCATTCAAGCAGTTGCGTAAAGATGATGGAAGATGATGGGGTCAGAGGGAAGCACAGGCGGGCTATTGAGCTCCGAAATCACCAACTTTCGGGTGCCGACCACGTGGTCAGATTGGGAAGGCAACACGAGTTGTAGCGCTATGCGAGCTATAGATCGACCCGGCGGAGTCGAAGAACTTGGCATGTGTGGACATTCTTTACGCGGGAATCGGGAGATCCGTGAGTTTTCCTTGGTATGATGAGGAACGGCCAGTGAAGGTGAAAACCGTACGGCTGGCACGAACGGCTTACGGAAGTCGGACAGCCTAATAGTATCTAAGAAGCCTTTGAACAAAATACGTGACAACAAGCGTATGGCGGAGGAGGTGGAGAAAAGTGGGCTGGCCAAGGGGAATCTGTCGCGCAAAACAGGGTCCGGACACAGAGCCGGGGAAACCTTGTAAAGTCAGAGCGGCAAGATACGGCAGGCAGCAAAATCGTCAGTGCGTCATTACCTTAGGCAGGAGCCCAGTGCGGTAGTTCCGCATGCTGGGATCTGTGCGGGGGGTGCCGGGGAACCGGCATTCCTACCGCGACCCGCTAAGTTTTTGTTTTTATAAAGAATATTGCCTTAAATATGGGCAAAAAAGGTCTTAGAGTGCACTTTTTGATGCCAAAAAGGGGCTTTTAAGCAATCTTATTTGGGGTCATTATTTGGGGTCAGGCTTCGCTTATTGTGGTTATTGAGATATTGGGGGTCTGACCCAGTTAAGATTTTGATTTCATAGGAAATGTTTGCTTAAATATAGCTCAAAACGGCCTTAGAGTGTACTTTTTGGTGCCAAAAAGGGGCTTTTAAGCAACAGGCTTTGGGGTCAGGCTTCGTTTATTGTGGTTATTGAGGGGTAAAGTATACGGGTTTTTTTTGGTCTGGGATATGTTGCGTAATTGTTGAAAGCCCTGTGGAAGTTTTCCCGGCAGGGCTTTTTTTATTTGGTTGGGGGCATTGTTGTTGTTTTTTGGGGGGGTAAGGTTAAGGTATCCTTTTTGTACGGCGGCTGCGCCACCATGAAACGCAGTGCTGACTGCGTCAGCACCTTGTTCCGGCGCTCCGCGCCAGAACAGGGTGCTGGACTGGACACCGTCACAATAAAACTTCCAGTTGAGATATCAGCAGAATCTGTTATTATAACAGATGAAGTCTAACAGGCCGTGATGACCCAAAAGGAAGATACCATGCCTAAAAAGAAACACATCATCAACCCCATGATTGATTGCGTGTTCAAAGCCATTCTGGGAAGTGAAAAGAACAAGAACCTGATCATCCATTTCCTGAACGCGGTACTGGAGTTATGCGGGCCAGAACGGATTACGGATATAACCCTGTTAAACCCCTATAATGAGCGGAATTTCATCACGGATAAATTAAGCGTTGTGGATGTCAAGGCCCGTCAGGCCAATGATGAACACATTCAAATCGAGGTACAGCTCAATGCCCACCCGGCGCTGTCCGAACGGATGCTGTTCACATGGGCGGCCATTTACCGTTCCCAGATTCAAAAAGGCCAGAACTACAGCGATTTGAATCCGGTTATATCCATCTGGCTGGTGGGAGATACGCTGTTTAAGCATGAAAACTCCTACCATTTTTCCTTCAGCGTTTTTGACACTGTTCATCAACTGCCATTGACCGATCATCTAAAAATTCACATCTTGCAAACACCTGGCTATGCGCTGAATGAAAACCAAATAACGGACAAGGACCGGTGGATGTATTTTTTTAAATCCAAAGGCCATCTGGACATTGAAAATCCACCTGATTTTTTAAAAACCAGAGAAATGAGGCAAGCCATGTCAGTATTAACTGAATTTTCAGAAAACGAAACGAATTATCTGCTCTACCAAAGCCGCCTGGATGCCCAATTTGAAATCGATACATGGAAATCCGCAATAGAAAGAGAGCGGCAGGAAAAGGAAAAAGAGCGGCAGGAAAAGGAACTGGCCCTGCTGAAAGCGGCAAAAGAACACCAGGAAAAGGAACTGGCCTTGCTAAAAGTGGAAAAAGAGAACCAGGAAAAGAATCGATTACTCAAGCTGTTGAAACAAGCAGGCATTGATCCGGACCAGGAATTACTCTCCTGAAATCAGGGTAGTGGGGTCAGGCTTGGCTTATTGGTGTTTTTGGGGGGTAACGTATCGCCTTTCTTTCACGGCGGCTGCGCCACCGCGAATCTCGGTGCTGACTGCGTCCAGCATCTTGTCCCGGCGCACCGCGCCTGAACAGGGTGCTGGACCCGGGCACCGCTACAATAAAACTGCCTGTTGAGATATCAGCAGAATTTGTTATTGGCTTTGAAAATAACGGGGTTTACCTTCCACGGCGGTTGCCTTGCCGTGCCATCCAGGGTCAAGGCAAAGCAGCCAGAGAACTTATGACTGACGAGCTGGCTTGATAAAGGCAATATCAGAGATATGAGCCTCTTGTATTCGCAATTCCACATACAATTATCTGTAAAATTAAAAAAATATTGAATTAATGCATATTATTATGATATTTTGTATGCGATAGTGATAATTTTATAAAATATTTTACTTGATTGGTTGTTAAAAAATGAACATGCCTGAAGATAAGCGATTTATGAGCATTGATGAGCACTTGAAAATTATTCAGGAGAAGTACAATCATCTTGCCGGCAGGCTTCACCAATCCGAAACGTTGAAGGATGCCGTCAGCATTGAAAAAACAGGTGAGGTTGTCAGAGCGGCGAGAAAGTCTCAAGGGCTGAGCAGGAAGGCATTGTGCCAATTAAGTGGTGTATCATACAGTACACTCAATAAGGTTGAAACCGGTTCGGTCTCAATCCGTTTGGATATTATGATGAAAATTGTAAAAACCCTGGGACTTAATCTATGGATAGGATAGCTAAGGTTTTTTTCAATAAACAGCTGGCCGGGATTTTAAAACAGACCCAGGCAGGATACAGCTTTACCTATGATCGGTCATATCTTGCCGAAGGAACGCCCTTAAGCTTTAATCTACCATTGCAGGAAGATCCTTTTGTGAGCGATCAGCTGTTTTCTTTTTTTGATAACCTGGCCGCTGAAGGGTGGCTTAAAAAGATACAGACAAAGACTCAAAAAATTAATAAAACTGATAAATTCGGCCTGATTCTGGAGAATGGAAAAGACTTGACAGGTGCGGTAATGATTTTAAGGAACAGCAATGGAATATTGTAGAATCAGCCTTAAACCGATCAAAACACATTCAAAATATCCGGGTTATTTAGATTCTGAATTTAGAAAATTATTTCAAAGCCTCAGGGTTGATCCTGTGCTTTCATTTACACGAAAAGATTTTTTCAGACAAAGTCCGATTAAATCCAAAGGCATGTCTATCTCCGGGGTTCAGCAGAAACTGTCCGTTAAAATCGATTCAAACAAAGAACTGCAAATAACCGCCACTGATGGTGAGTATATTCTTAAACCCAGCCCTGAAATTTTTCCCCATGCTTCAGAAAATGAACATTGCGCCATGTTAACCAGCAAACTGCTTGGAATTGATACAGCAGCTTGTTGCCTGATCTCATTTTCTGATGGCGAACTTGTCTATATTACAAAACGATTTGACCGCAAAGATGATGATAAAATTCATCAGGAAGATCTTGTTCAGGGTTTTGGAATGAAAAGTGAAAACAAATATTCACACAGCTATGAAGCGGCCGGTAAACTCATCAATACCATGACCAATGGCAAAGCTTCTGTTGTCTTTGATTTTTTTCATCGTGTCGTTCATGCATACATCATTGGTAATGATGACATGCACTTGAAAAATATAAGTTTACAAAAATTTCCTGGGAATACCGGGCTGTATTATGATCGGATGACACCCAATTATGATTGTCTTTTTACAACTGCCTTTGACACTGGTTCCAGCTCTGATTTCCTGGCGATTGATCTTCTCGAAGAAGAAAAAAATGGGATATTCTCTAAAGTCTATGAAAAATATGGATTTTATACCGGACATGATTTCAAAATATTAGGCAGCAGGCTGGGTCTGAGAGAAAAACCGATTACAACCCTTATCAATACTATGATAAAAAAAAGAACCCTTTTGATTGATTTAATCAAATGCAGCGTCATGCCTGAAAAGATGAAAGAAAAAGCAGGCGTTATAATTTCTGAAAGAATAAAGGCGCTTGGAATACAAATGATATTGGGGGTCTGACCCCGATAAGTTATTGTTTTTATAAAGAATATTGCCTTAAATATGGGTAAAAAAGGGCTTAGAGTGCACTTTTTGATGCCAAAAAGGGGCTTTTAAGCAAGGGCATAGTGGGGTCAGGCTTGGCTTATTGGTGTTATTGGGGGGTAAAGTATCTCCTTTCTTCCACGGCGGCTGCGCCACCGTGAATCTCGGTGCTGACTGCGTCCAGCACCTTGTCCCGGCGCTCCGCGCCTGACCAAGGTGCTGGGCTCGCACACCGATCACTCAGGCTGCCTCTGCTTGATCTGCGCATGGTATCCAAAAGCCTTTCAAAGAGACTTGTACAAAATCGTGCAGATTTAAAAATAACAATGGGTGAGGTAAAAGGGGAGTGGTAGCCTAACCGGTAATCACGCCCCTTTTTTGTTCATACCCCTTGACCAAACCCCTGAATGTTTCTAATAGGTAGCCATGAGTGAAGAAACCAAAATACCCAATCCCCATGACAAGTTTTTTCGGGAAGTCTCGAGCAAGCCTGACAATGCACGCAGTTTACTGCAAAACTCTTTACCAGCCAATATACTGGCACTGATGGATCTGGAGATCCTTGAAATATGCAAGGATTCTTTTATCGAAAAGGATCTTCGGGATTATTTTTCAAATATGCTGTATAAAGTGAATCTATCCGGCAGCCCCGCCTATGTCTATATTTTGTTTGAGCACAAGAGTTACTATGACAAGTATGTCCATCTCCAGCTGCTGGAATATATGGTTAAAATATGGCGGCTTTTTTTGAAACAGCAGATATCAGGGTCTGACCCCATTAAGATGTTGTTTTTATAAGGGATGTTGCCTGAAACAGGGGGCTGAAATGGTCTTAGGATGCATTGTTCGGGGTCAAAAAGGGGTATCTAAGGGCTTTGGCGAAGCGTTTTTTTAAAATATGATTTAAGAAAAAATTATCTACAATTGTTATTGACAAAATTACCCTATAAGGTTAATTTACCATATGGAAAA
>CAYSSE010000253.1:0-5813 GCA_964433355.1 uncultured Desulfocicer sp. | reverse complement strand
GAACAGTTCCATGAGGCGCTTCAGATCCAGGGGCGAATGCTTGAAGGGCGGATCAGAAATATTCAAAAGACCTTGATTCAAAAAGAGCTCAGCGAAAGAGATCAGGCCCATCAGTGGTTTAACGATTCTCAACGATACCTTGATATGATTAAAAATGAATATAAGCATGAAAAATTCAAGCCCGGAGCCCTTAATCATATTGCAATTGAAATGAGTATGAGCCATGGAAATCTGGATCATGGGAATTATCAGGCAGCCATTGCAACTTCACAACAGTCCTTGATCAGGGCGTCTGAATTACGCCTGGAACTGGAAAAGCTTGAAATGGAATGGGAAGCCCATCTCCAGGGTGCCAAGCAGAACGCAACTGAAGTGTTAGCCACATGCGATGCCCAGACAGCCTGTAGATTTACCTTGGAGATGGATCAAGGAGCAGAGGACGTTGCCGGAGAAGTTGATTTCTGGACAAATGGCGCATTGAGCGAACTTCGACGGCGGGTGGAAGCACAGTTGAAGCAACTGGGAACACCAGAAGATATTAGTTTGGAAAATTTAAAGGCGTCTATTGCCCTATCGGATCAATGGCGGGAACAATGTCTTGAGCTTGCGGAAAAAGCAAAAGAAGCATTACTGGCTTCCCAACTTCGAAATAATTTGGGACAAATGATTGAAGATTCAATGCTCCAGGCAGGCTGGGAACTCACAGATGCGACCTATGAAGGAGAAGACTTCCGAGGGGCGGTTCATATCAAAATGCAGAATCTCCCAGGAGATGAAATTGTTACCATTATTTCCCCTGAACCTGGTGAAGGAAATACGATTCACAATAAACTCAATATTTCCTTTTTTGATCGTTCAACCAATGACGAAATTTTTCGTCAGGAGAGACTTCAGGCCATTACGGGCTTACTTCAGGAAGAGGGCTTGGAGATAGGTCTGCCCGTCTGTCGTCAGGGGACGGAAAATCAACCCTGTATAGATAACGCAAAACTTGATTTTCAAAAGGTTAGGCAGAGCAAATATATCAATTCCTTTTGAAACGATATGAGGAGTAGCAAAAAAAGGTAGGTGAAATGTCAAAATGTCCTGTATGTAAGCAACAGACCGCAGATGAAAATTCCAGGATTTGCCTTATGTGTGGCTGGGAATTCAGGTATATACTCGGAGATATAAGCCAGGAAGAATTTGCGGTTTATAACAAAAAATTAGAAATTTCCCGGCAAAACTGGGAGATGCTCCAGGCCTTTAAAAACCGACAACAGCAAGAATCTATGGACAAATCAACAACTTTGGTTACTGCAAGCCTGGAGAAAGAGCAAACAAAAAAAAAGAAAAACAATGTGGCTTACTCTGAAGGGACTCCGGTGCCAGTTCTCAAAAGAGACCCCTTTGAGATACTGGAGGAATTTCAGGTAAGAATCTGCGATTATAAACCAGTGCCTGCAGGAAAAGTCCGTCTAATAAAAGAGAAATATGACATTAAAACAGGTATTTTCCCCGTTGAAATTTCATGGGATGAATGGGTAAAAGATGTTCAAGGTAATAATCACCATTGGGATTCCTGGTTAAAAGTAGATCGGGATACTGCCAGAATGATATACGCAAAAACTGCTGAATATCCGCTTTATGTAAGGCTGAAAACCCGGGAAGAGGCTGTTTATTTTATGGCATTAGAGTTATCAACGCCAAAAGGCATCATTCCTCTACAGATACCTGAGAGTCATGTATGGAAAGAACCAACAACAGGGATAGAGCTGATTTATGTTCCCGGCGGGAGTTTTAAAAGGGGAAAATATAAAATTCATCTGGATGGATTTTATATTGGTAAATACCCGGTAACCCAGGCACAGTGGACAGGGGTGATGAAAAACAATCCCTCCCATTTTAAAAAAGGGGATGACTACCCTATGGAAAGTGTATCCTGGGAAGATACAAAGGTATTTCTCCAGAAATTATCAGAACAGGTTTCCGGATCTTATACATTTCGCCTACCCACGGAAGCGGAATGGGAGTATGCAGCCAGGAGCGGTGGAAGGACGGAAACGTATGCCGGTGGAGAGAATATTGATGCAGTGGCATGGTATGGTGAGAATAGCAACCTTTCCACCCATCCGGTGGGAAAAAAGTTGGCCAATGGACTTGGTATCCATGATATGAGCGGTAACGTATTGGAGTGGTGCGAGGATTGGTATGGGGAGTATTCTTCAGGATCTGTGGAAAATCCCAAGGGACCTGATTCAGGCTCGTACCGTGTCCTTCGCGGCGGTAGCTGGGATCTCTCTGCCGTGAGCTGTCGTGCAGCGCTCCGGATCAGGCTGACACCCGACCTCCGGGGCAGCGGCCTTGGTTTCCGGTTTGCGCTCTCCCCAGGTCAGCACTAATACGCTTCCGGGCCGGGCCCATTGCCCCTCGGGAGGGGCGGCATGATAGCATTTTCAATATTCGTTGTGGACAGGCAGAGGCCAAAACAAGGTCTGCCCGTGGCAGTTATGAAAAAAATGGATTATGGCGTTTTATGGAGAGATCAGAAATATGAAAAAACTCGGACTTGATTTCGGAACCACAAACTGTACGCTTAGTTATTTTGATTCTGCGAGCGGGGTGCTGGAATGCTACCGGATGCGAAATGCGGGCAGTTCACCTTATATACCGTCCTTTATTCGATATGATAACGAAGATGATTCCATTGAGATCGGAAGAGGGGCGAAAAAGAGTCAAAATGACGATGATTACCGGGTTTTCTCCGGGTTTAAAATGCTTATCTCAGAAACAAACAAAGAAAGACTGGAGGCATACGGATATGTCTCCAGTACACCTTTCGAATGCGGAAAGGCTTATATTCAGAGCCTTCTTCATAACTATTGTGAAGAACAAAATATTTCAGATGGCATTGAAATACTGATCATCACTGTTCCCGAAATATGGATTAAAGAGCATTTACACGCAAACCGTGAACGTCTGAAGGAATTATGCACAGATCTTAAGCTTCCGTCATATCGTTTTCTGAGTGAACCCGTGGCAGCTTCTGCATATTTTGCCTATTGTTTTGAGCAAAAACAAGGCAAGCCTTTTTATGGCCATGTACTTGTCTGTGACTATGGTGGCGGAACTCTGGATTTGAGTCTTTCAAAAGTAGATGGAGAAACGATCACTGTTCTTGAATGTACGGGAAAGGGACATGATGAAATCAGTCTCGGAAAAGCAGGGGTGGCTTTTGATGAAGCGGTGATCAAACGTGTTTATGAACGTGACAAACAACAAAAATTATCAAGAAATGACCCTCAATTTGTAAAACTCATGGATAGTTTTGAAGAACATAAAATAGATCTTAAATCCGACGTGGACAAGGTTCTTGCACAATATCTTAAGAATAAAAGCGTGAATAAGAAGGCTTTTAAAATTGATGAAATGATTTTTAAAGCATCCGATTTTGTGGAAGCCTTTGATCGTGTCATTAAACCTGATTTTGTGAAGGCATTGGAAGAGATGAAAGGTTATTTCAAAACGCATCATGTGAATGATACAGACAAATCGTGCTTTAGAGTTGTCATGGCAGGGGGATTCAGTAGCTTTTATCTGGTTCAGCAGACAGTGAAGGATTTTTTTTCAAGCATGACTTTGAAAGACGAACGTTTTAACTCCTGTTTTACCGTTGAAGATACCGCACTTGCCATATCAAAGGGAGCTGCACTGGTTGCAAATAAATTGATAAGTATTGAACCTACATGTCCTATAAGTGTGGGCTTGAAGATTAAAACCGATGTGGGTGGTTTTTTGGAAGATCGTGATGAATCAATTTTAAAAAAGGGAATTAAGATTTCCCAATATAAAGATCCGGTGTTTATTAATGGCAGAGTGGAGGTTGATCCTGCATTGATCAAAGAGCCCCTTGTTATATTTCTGGGGGATGGTAACCACCGCAGATATGTTCGTCTTGATAAAAATATTGAGCAACTTTTCCCCAACACCGACAAGGAAAACAATCAATGGGAAGTGGGTTTCTCCACAGACGAAAATTTTTTATACACACTCCACGCCAAAGATCTCCAGGGGGAGAAACAGGAAAGCCCACTGGGTGATCTGTTGGAAAAAATCAGTGGCCCCATTCTGGTCAGAGAGGAAAAATGAGTATTGGATTTCAACAAACAGAAGACCTCTGGTGTGCCATGCAACAGGAAAACGAACCCAGTGCCAAACGGTTGTTAATGATCGAGCTTGCCAAATTCTTGCTTAAATATGCGGCACTGGAGGGGGCGGACATTGAACGTGTTTCCGGCACCGATCGCTTGACGGATTTTTTCATTGAATATCTGGATACAGCAAAAAGTATAACCGGATTTTTTCATAGCGCATTGCCCCATCTGGAGCATGAACTCCTGGGAAGCGAATTTGAAGTGCAGATAAAGACCTCTGAGGAAGAACTCAAACAAATTGTGGAACGTTCAGAGACCTTACGAGATTCCAATGAGGAACTCATGGGTTCTAAGAATCGCCTCATGGAGGAATCCCAGAGGTTAACCAAACTTGAAACAGAGTTGGATTTGCTGAAAAAACTTGAAAAACAATTACAACCAGAGAATCTGTCTGCACTGGAAAAAGAAATTGATCAAATAAAAGAGAAAACAGCCGATTTGGTTCCTGAAAAAAAACGGCTGGAAGTGGCGCATTCAAAATATCTGGCATTACTACAGAAGATGGAAGGCATGACATCTGCTCTCCAGGAAGGTAACCGGGGCACCATTGAGCATCTGCGGGGATTATCTGAAGATTTATCTGTTTTACTTGATCAGAACTGGGATATGTGTGATATGGATTTATCCGGTGATTTAAGGAAATTGAAACAAAGAAATAAAATGTACAGGGAAATCATTGGTGAGCTTGATGAGTGCATAAAAAAACTAAATAACACCACAGAAGCAGAAAAAGTGAATCATGAATTATATGACCGTCATTTTGCAGCCAATACGGACACAGCTAAAATGATGAACCATACCTCGGTGATTTCAGATAGAATTTCACAGGATTTGAAGCAGTTTGATTTGGAGTTAAAAAAAATTATTGAGGCAGAGGAAGAGTTGGTTCACAGGATCAGAAGGTTAAACAAGACTGTCTGATCCTTGGCCTTTAAATGGAATTGCATATGCTTCAAATAAAAACGCCTTCTAAATCCATTCGTATTTATGCGCAGCTTCCCCGCACCCGCACTCTGGGGCCATTTCTTCGATTTGCCCTCTGGGTCCAGGGATGTAATGGAAAGTGTCCGGGATGCATGACACCTGATGCCAAACCGCATGATCAGGGACAGTTGATAGATCTTGCTTCACTGGCCAGGGATATCTGTCTGGATTTTCGCATCGAAGGGCTCACCATCAGCGGGGGAGAGCCGTTTTTGCAGGCCGGAGCTTTATCATTGCTTATTGATCAGGTTAGAATGGTACGAGATATGGGGGTAATTATCTATACAGGACTCACAATTGAGGAATTGTACCAGGATAACCATGGGGATGTTCTGAATCTTCTTGAACGGACAGATCTCCTGATTGATGGCCCTTATCTGCGGGAACTGGATGACGGATTAAGCCTTCGTGGATCATCCAATCAGACTGTTCGTTTTTTAACCAATCGCTATGTTGATATTGCAAAAAAATATTACGCTCAATCCCAGAGAAATGTGGAACTGCATATTTTAAAAAATGAGGTATTTCTTGCCGGTATCCCTGGATCGGAGATGTTAAAAAGATGGAAGAATCGGCAGCTTATTTGATTCTTTAGAATGATCAAAAAAAGTGTAACGTACTTTTGTTGAATTTTGT
>CAYSSE010000252.1:0-5846 GCA_964433355.1 uncultured Desulfocicer sp. | reverse complement strand
GGGGGCGGCATGATATCATTTGGCTCCGCGTCTACGACCCAATATTCGTTGTGTTCAGCAGGACATGCCCGTCATATAAAAATTTTATGCAGCAGTTTTTTGGGCTTTAAGGGCCGTACCCACCGGACTTGGGCCAAGAGCTCTTATATGAGCGTCCATCTCAATGGCGTACTGGGCAAATAATGGCCCCTCTCCGGAAGAAAGATTGTACATACGAACCCGTTCTCCGCCAACGCCCACGCTATCCAGAATGGCCGCTGCCTGCTCCACCCGCTTTCTTGCCCTGAAATTACCGGTTTTAAAATGACAATCACCCTCCATGCATCCCACAACGAATACGCCGTCAGCCCCTTTTTCAAAGGCTCTTAACATGTGGATCACATCCACCTTTCCCGTGCAGGGAAGCCGGATGATTCTAAAGGTGGCGGGGCATTTCAATCTCATGGAACCTGCCAGGTCCGCAGCAGAGTACCCTCAGTAGTTGCAGCAAAAAGCGATAATGACCGGTTCAAAGTCGGTACTCATATTTCCCCCTCCAGCAACGCTTCCACCTTGCTGAGCAATTGATTGTCTTCATACCAGTTGAGCTTAATGGTTTTGGCAGGACATTCGGACACACACACCCCGCAGCCCTGGCACAGGGCCGGATCGATGTAGCTTTTCCCCTCCTCATTGATCCGGGGGACAGAAAAGGGACAGGATCGCACACAGATAAGACAAGATGCGCAATAATCCGGATCCACCACTGCCGTCACCGCAGACAGGGTTAGAAAATCCGAGGAAAGATAGGTGGTGGCCCGGGAGGCAGCTGCCATGGCCTGGGCAATGGTTTCTGTGATAAGCTTGGGGCTGTGGGCCGTTCCACAGATAAACACCCCTTCGGTTGCCGCATCCACCGGCCTTAATTTCACGTGGGCCTCAATGAAAAAGCCCTCTTTATCACGACCGGTCTTAATGATGGTGGCAAGCTCTTCGGTGTCAGCCGCAGTAACCCCGGCACTTAAGGCCACCAGATCGGCATCCACGGCAAGCTTTCTTCCCAGCACATGGTCGGTGAAGGTGACCGTGACACCGTCAGGGCCTTTTTCCACCACCGGCGGGTCTTCCGGATCAAACCGGAAAAAGAGCACTCCTTTATTTCGGGCGTCGGTGTAATACTGTTCCAGCATGGAATACATGCGCATATCCCGGTAAAGGATAAACACATCGGCATCGGGGTTGAGTTCTTTGATGTGCAGGGCGTTTTTTATGGCCCCCTGGCAGCACACCCGGGAACAATTGGAATTTTTTTCGTTACGTGATCCCACACACTGGATCATCACCACCTGTTGCAGATGATCAGCGCCCTGCTCTTCAAGCATCTTCCCCAGTTCCAACTGGGTGACAATCTCATCGGTGTCGGTGTAACCATACTCCGTTGGCACATACTCATTGGCACCGGTGGCCACAATCATGACCCCATGCTCAATCTTACGTTCATACATGCCGGGCCCCGCCAGAACCTCAGTGGTGAAATTGCCTTTATATCCGGTAAAATCCACAATCAGGGCCTGTTTGAGCACCTGTATCTTATCGTGGGCCTCCACCTTACCGACAAGCTCCGCCACAAATTTGCGGATATCGTTGCCTTCAATGGTGTGATACAATTTATTACCAAGCCCTCCAAGAACAGCTTCCTTTTCCAGCAGCACCACCTCAAACCCTTGGTCAGCAAGGCCCAGGGCCGATGTCATGCCAGCTATTCCGCCGCCAATGACCAGGGCTCTCACCGTTACAGTGATTCTCTTTTCATGGAGGGGGGTCAAGGTAGCAGCCCGTGCCACGGCCATTTTAACCAGATCCTTGGCTTTTTTAGTGGCTTTATCCGGTTCATGAAAGTGCATCCAGGAGTTTTGGTTACGAATATTGGCCATCTCAAAGAGATATTTGTTCAGGCCACTTTTTTCCAGGGTATCCATGAAGATGCCTTCGTGGGTTTTGGGGGTACACGAGGCCACCACCACCCGATTCAGGCGATGTTCCTGGATGATCTCTTTCATGATGTCCTGGGCATCCTGGGAACAGGTAAACAGATTAAGGCCAGAGTATACCACCCCTGGCAATTTATCGGCATATGTTGCCACGGAATCCACATCCACAATACCGGCAATGTTGATGCCGCATTTACACACAAACACCCCAATACGGGGTTCTTCACCGGTGATATCCCTTTCTTCTATCACCTCCACACTGTGGGTACAGGTATCCCGGGCCGCCACCAGGGCCATGCCCGCAGCACATGCCGCACCGCTTGCCTCGGTCACTGAAGAGGGAATATCCTTGGGCCCTTGGAAAACACCGGAGACAAACACGCCGGGCCGGGTGGTCTCAAGGGGATGAAATGTGGATGTTTTGGCAAACCCGTATTGATCGGTCTCAACCCCGATGCGGGCCGCAAGTTCCCGATTTTCCTGGGGTATTTCAAGACCCACGGAGAGGATGACCATGTCAAACTCCTCCCGCTGCATGGTTCCTTCCTCATCCACGTAATTTAGAATAAGATTTCCCGTTACCCGGTCTTCATCCACACTGTGGATACGGGATTTCACAAACCGAACCCCCTCCTCATCCTTGGCCCTGAGATAATATTTTTCATAATCTTTACCAAAGGTGCGCATGTCCATATTAAAAATGGCACAATCCAGGGGATTTTCCGAATGCTCCTTGGCAATCATGGCATCTTTAATGGCATACATACAGCACACCGAAGAACAATAGCCATTACCGCAACGGTTGGTATCCCTGGAGCCAATGCACTGGAGCCAGGCGATTTTTTGGGGTTCCTTTTCATCCGAAGGACGTACCAGATGGCCCATGGTGGGACCGCCAGCACTTAAGATTCGCTCAAATTCCAGGCTGGTCATGACATTGGCAGAGCGTTTGTACATGTAGATATCGTCCAGACCCGAGGGATCAAAGGGCTTGCTACCGGAAGTCATAATCACAGACCCCACATCAAGTTCCCGGAACTGCACCTGCTGGCTATGGTCAATGGCCCCGGCCAGACAGACGTCCACACATTGATAACATTCTGAACAGATACCACAGGAAAGACACCGGGTGACCTCCTGGAGTACATCTGCCTCGGGAAGTCCCATACCCACCTCTTTAAAATTTCCCTCACGCTGTTCAACGGAAAGTTTTGAGGCATGGACTCTGGCTATTTTGGGCTCATTGGCCACATCCGGTTTTTCAAATTCAAACGTCTGTTCCCTGTCCAGGGCCAGATCTTCCCCCTGGATATAGCGATGGATACTAATGGCCGCCTCTTTACCACAGGCCACGGCATCCACCACGGATTTGGGACCATAAAACACATCGCCTCCGGTAAATACCCAGGGGATGGGGGTTTGTAGGGTGACAGGATCTGCGGCTATTCCCCCTGGCGGGGTGAGTGCAATGGATTCCTTTTCAGCAAAGGGCAATTCCGACATTTGACCAATGGCAATGATCACATGATCGGCATCCAGGGTGATGAGATCCGTTGGATCATACTGGGGATTAAAGCGACGGTTTTCATCAAATACAGCGGTGCAGCGTTTAAACTCTGCTCCGGAAACCCGCCCATCTTCTTCGATAAATCGCACCGGACCCCGGCTGTTAAGGATTTCAACCTTTTCTTCCAGCGCCTCTTCCACCTCATAATCCCAGGCTGGCATCTCATCCCGGGCCTCCAGACACACCATGGTGACATCCTGGGAACCCAGACGTCGGGCCGTTAATGCCACATCCACAGCCACATTGCCGCCACCGATAACCACCACCTTGCCTTCCAGTTTTGAGGCGGTTTTAAGGGCAGACTCTTGCAAAAAGGTCACCCCCTTTTGCACCCCATTAAGGGATTCACCGTCAATGCCAAGCCCCCGACTGCCATGGAGACCGGTCCCCAGAAAAAGGGCCTGATATCCATCGGCCTTGAGGCTTTCAAGGGTTATATCCTCTCCAAATGACACCCCGGTTTTGATCTCCACACCCATTTTCTCAATGACATCAATTTCCCGGTTCAATTCGTCATTGGGTAATCGGTACTCGGGAATACCCACAGCCATCATACCGCCCTTAACCGGCAATTTTTCAAACACCGTGACCCCATATCCCTGTTGTGCCAGATAATAAGCAGTGGTCAACCCCGCAGGGCCTGAACCCACCACGGCAACTCGTTCGTCTCTTTTTTCTCCTACTTCCGGGATATACGGATCATCCGATGCAAAATCCTCATCGGCAAGGAAACGATGCAGGTATTGGATGGCCACCGGGGATTCCACATCTCCCCTTGTACATTCCGATTCACAGGGATGATGGCACACCCGGCCACAAGAGCCGGGAAAGGGGTGTTCATCTTTAAATAACTTCAACGCTTCCCGGTATTTTCCCTCGTTGATCAATGCCACAAACCCCTGGATGCTCACATGGGCGGGACAGGTGGCCTTACAAGGGGCAATAGATCGCTTGGAAATGCCATAGGCCCCGGGGATGGCCTGCTCATACTGTTTAAATATGGCCTTGCGCGTGGCAAGGCCCTGGTTATGCTCACTGGGAAAATCCACGGGGCATACCTTGGTACACTCGCCGCAGCTGGTGCATTTTGAAACATCAATATATCTTGGGTTTTCTTTGATATGGGCCGTAAAATTGCCCTGCTCACCCTCAAGATCAATGAGCTCTGTGTTGGTTAACAACTCTATGTTCAAATGCCGGCCGACCTCGACCAGTTTAGGGGAAATCACTCACATGGTACAATCATTAGTGGGAAATGTCTTGTCCAGCTGGGCCATCATGCCGCCAATGGCCCAGGTTTTTTCCAAAAGGTAAACATAATAACCGGAATTTGCCAGATCAATGGCAGACTGCATGCCAGCGATACCGCCCCCCACAACCATGACTGATCCTGCAGGACTCCTTTTTCCATTTGCCTTATCCAACATGTGATCTCCTCCTACCCTTTCAAACCGTCCATGACACCCAGTACCTCGGGAAGCTTGTGTTCCCATCCCAATGTGGAGACATTCACCCCACCAAAGCCCTCTTTCTTAACGGCCTCAATGGTTTCCCGGGCCATACGGGTACACTCTCTTACCTTGTCCGATGCCTTTAACACACGATCCACAATGGTATCTGGCATATTCACATAATTCACATTTCTGGCCATATAGCGGGCCATACCAAGGGATTTTAACAGCAATACCGTGGGGATTATTTTCGCGCCATATTTATCAGCGGTCTTGAGAAAGGGTTGGGTCATGGTAAATTCAAACAAGGGCTGGGTAATGAAAAAACGAACACCCGCATCCAGCATTTTTTTCATCCGGTCCAGTTCTGCTTCTCTATCTGCCCCCCGCAGACAGGTATTAAGAGTGGCTCCCTTTAAAAAATCAGGGGAACCGCTGAGTTCGACCCCTGCCATGTCGTGTCCGTTTTCAAGGGATGCCATTCCCGCAAGAAGGGTCTCAAGGTTCACATCATATACGGCTTTTGCCGTGTGATGATCTCCAAAGCTTGGATCTTCGCCGGTGACCACCATCATGGCATTGATGCCACAGGCTGCTGCTGCAAGAAGATCCCCCTGGAGGGCCAGCCGATTTCGATCCCGACAACTAACCTGCATCACCACATCAAAGCCCTTGTTCTTTAACACAACAGAAGCGCCAAGGGAACTCATGCGCATCACCGCATTGCCCATTTCCGGAATAATAAATGCATCGGCGATTCCTTTCACCCCCATGGCGCCATCAACCATTGTTGAAACATCTGTTCCCTTGGGAGGCTCAATCTGAACCAAACAGGCGAATTCACCCGCTTCAAACCTT
>CAYSSE010000251.1:0-5883 GCA_964433355.1 uncultured Desulfocicer sp. | reverse complement strand
CAACAACCGAGCAACACCAAAATCCCGATACTTTACCCCCCAATAACAGCAATAAACGAAGCCTGACCCCCGAATATTCGGTGATTTTTTCCGGGGATCTGGGGTGTACGGATACGCCTATACTGCCGGACCCGGACCCACCGGAATCCTGCGACCTGCTGATACTGGAATCCACCTACGGGGACCGGAATCATACCGGCAGAAAAGAGCGCATTAAACGGTTGAAGGATCTTCTGGACAAAGCCCTGGCTGACAACGGTATTGTCTACATCCCTGCATTTTCATTGGGCCGCACCCAGGAGCTGATCTACGAGCTGGACCGCATCAAAACCAAGGTGCCTGTGTTCATTGATTCCCCCTTGGGCCTTAAAATCACAAAGATCTATGCGGATCTGGAAAGCTTCTGGGATAGGGAGGCAAAGGCCCTTAAATCCGCCGGGGATCATCCCCTGGATTTTAAGAATCTCTATTCCGTGGAAAAATATCGGGACCACAGACAGCTCATGGAGATGAAGGGGCCGGCCATCATCATTGCAGGGTCGGGCATGTGTACCGGTGGCCGGATTGTTGATCATTTAGCCCTGGGGCTGAACGATGCGAAAAACGACCTCTTTTTTGTGGGATACCAGGCCAAGGGCACCCCGGGCCGCCGCATGATGGAAAAAAAGATACCGGTGAAGGCTGCCATCCATACTCTGTCCGGTTACTCGGCCCATGCCGATCAGACCATGCTTGTCAACTGGGTGAAATCCATGCCCAAGCCCCCGGGTAAAATAGTCTTGGTACACGGAGAACCCCATGCACAAAAGGCACTGGCTCAACGACTGGGTTTAAAATAATGCCATAAGCCAAGCGGTTAAACGGGGTCTGACCCAGTCAAATGCTTAATTTTATTTATAAAAACATTCAAATTGTGATTAAAAAAAGCCTTAAAGCATGCTTTTGAATGCCCAAAAGAGGTGTTTAAGCTTTGTCTCTTGGAGGTAACTATGCCACGTAGAAAAAGAATCCATATTCCGGGCTTTTTATGGCACATCACCCACAGATGCCACAAAAAAGAACACCTTTTGAAATTTGAAAAGGACAGAAAAACCTGGAGAGACTGGCTTTTCAAGGCTAAAAAACGCTATGGTCTCAGGGTGATTACCTATGCGGTTACATGCAATCATATTCATTTGCTGGCCGTGGACACTGGGAAAGATGTTATTTCCAAAAGCATGCAACTTTTGTCCGGCAACACAGGCCAGGCGTACAACAATCGGAAAAACCGTAAAGGTGCTTTCTGGGAGGATCGTTTTTATACCACTGCCATCGAAAATGGAGTACACCTGTTAAGATGTATGGCCTATATTGAGTTGAACATGGTCCGAGCAGGGGCAGTAAAGCACCCAAAGGACTGGGAATTTTGTGGATATAATGAAATTTTAGATCCTCCCGATCGGTATCGGTTGATTGATCGAAACGCCCTGCTTTCCTGCTGTGGCATAACCGATCCCGATGAATTCAGGACACATTATGAAGGTTTGGTTGCGTACACATTGCAACATGGCAGCTTGAGTCGCGAAAGGTTGTGGACGAATAACCTGGCGGTGGGAAGCCGTCAATATATTGAACAAAATCAAGAGAAATTTGGAAAACAATATAAGATAAAAGCATTGCCGACACCTGATTTTAAGATTTACCAATATGGTCAAATAAGGGTCAAAAATGATTCGAATTCCAGGGAAAATGGTGGTATACAAGATTATGTAATCAGTGAACCCCAACCTGCTTACGATGCTTATTTTACCCCTGAAAACTGGGTTTTAAGGGGTGAGAATTCAGTTTTTTGGAATGATACCCCTTTAACAACAGATACTTGACTGGGTCAGACCCTGATAGGTGCACCGAATTGGCCAAGCAGTATCCCGAGCTGCTGAGAGATCTGGACATCAAGGATATACTGTCTCCATCCCCAACAAGCCAAACCTGACCCCAGGCTTGATTGACACGGGTTTGTATTCACGGCGGCGCAGCCGCAGTAAAAACAAACCAAACTCCAGTCCAAAAAGCAGACAAACCAGCACCCAGCAGCCAAAGTCCTTAAACCCCACTTTTTGACCCCAAAAAGTGCACTCTAAGAGCAAAAACCTTTCATTTTTGAACTTATACCGAATTAAAAGGGGGAATTATGAAAAGAAGACATTTTCCTATAATTATTGAACAGGACGTTGATGGTGTGTTTATTGTAACTTGTCCTGTTTTCAAAGGATGTCACAGTTATGGTTCTACTATTGATGAGGCAATTGAACATATTTCCGAAGCTATTGGTGCCTGTATAAATGATTCAGTCGTTGATGATTATAATAAATTTGTTGGGATTAGAGATGTTGAGATTGCAATATGACATCATATCCAGCCATAACTTTTAAAACATTTATCCAGATGGTTCAAAAATTGGGATTTAAACGAATAAGACAACAAGGCTCTCATATTCGGTTTGTTCATTCAGATGGCAGAAAGACAACAATCCCTGATCATGGTAATAAAGATGTTCCAAAAGGTTTATTGAGTAAAATTATCCGATACGATCTTGAAATAGATTTTGATGATTTTTTTAAATAAGAATTGTTTTGATTCATCTCATCCATGCAGACTTCTCCCCCTCCCCCCAAAAAAACACCACCTCTCAGATGCGGGCCTGGTGCTGGATCTTCCGATACTGTTCCACTTTGAAAACCAGCAATTGCTGTTATGGCTGGTGGAGTTCCAGGAGGATAAATCCAAATTTTCCATATACAAACTGCTCAGGTACACCACCGATATGATGGAGGCCTACCCCGATGCATTGGTTGTACCGGCGGTGCTTTTTACTGACAGGATAAAGTGGCGCAAATCAGTCCCAATTGAGCTGCACACCCAAATTAATGACCGTTTGTTCCTACACTTTGAATATGTATTTCACAAGTTGTTTGACTTGAATGCCCGGGATTATTACAATATGGATAACCCGGTGGTGAAAATCCTTTTGCCCAAGATGAAGTATGAAAAGCACGAACGGATAGAGGTCATCCGCCAGGCATACAAGGGGCTGTTTCAACTGGCTACCAGAGGGCTTTTTGACAAATATGTGGATTTTATCGATGTATATTCAGAAATAAGTGACCAGGAACAGCAACAGCTTTATGAGACCATCATTCAACATAAGGAGACTGCCATGTTAGCACAATATATTAAAGAAAAAGGCAGGCAGGAAGGCAGGCAGGAAGAAAAAAGGGAAAATCTATTATCCTTTGTTCGCCGTGCCCATGAGCAGGGAATTACAGTACAAACCATTGCCAAAATTGTTAATCTGGATGTTTCCATGGTCAATAAAATATTGAATAATGAAGATATTGATATCCCCCTGCATCTGCTGTCAGACACCTGAACCCATTCTGTTTAACACAACACCCAAATATGTTGTAATGATTTATTAAGCGTTGAGCACATATTGTGTTATATTTTTGCTAAAATTTCTTAACATAAGAGTGCTAACAATCTACATGTCTATATATGGAGATAGGTTTTTGTAAGGCGCAATATATGGTATTGTTAATTCAAAAAATATATAATTAAGGTGCGAAATGTAAGTTTTAAGAACTAATTTCGGACTTTTTCAAAGCAAATTAATTATAATAACAAAAGGTTAGCGGGGTCAGACCCCGAATTATGAAACCCCGAATTATGAAAAGAGCATTGATAACCGGGATAACCGGACAAGATGGCGCATATCTGGCGGAGCTTTTGCTGGATAAGGGCTATGAGGTGCATGGCATCAAGCGAAGATCTTCGTTGTTTAATACCGACCGTATTGATCATCTTTACCAGGGACCCCACGAGGCCAAACGGCGGTTTATCCTTCATTATGGGGATCTTACTGATTCTACTAATTTGATTCGTATTTTACAGCTGATTCAGCCCGACGAGGTGTACAACCTGGCAGCCCAGAGCCATGTGGCAGTCTCCTTTGAATCCCCGGAATACACGGCGGACACCGACGGCCTTGGCACCCTGCGCATCCTGGAGGGTATCCGGCTGCTGGGTCTTGAAAAGCGAACAAAATTTTACCAGGCATCCACCTCGGAATTGTTCGGCAAGGTTCAGGAGACCCCCCAGACGGAAACCACCCCGTTCTATCCCAGAAGCCCCTATGCCGTGGCTAAACTTTACGCCTACTGGATCTGCGTGAACTACCGGGAAGCCTACGGCATCTATGCCTGCAACGGCATCCTCTTTAACCATGAGTCCCCCTTGCGGGGCGAAACTTTTGTCACCCGGAAGATCACCCGGGCACTGGCACGCATCAGTCTTAACCTTCAGGAGTGTCTCTATCTTGGCAACCTGGATGCCAAGCGCGACTGGGGCCACGCCAAGGATTATGTGCGGATGCAGTGGCTTATGCTTCAGCAGGATAAGCCCGAAGATTTTGTCATTGCCACAGGCGAGCAGCACTCGGTGAGGGATTTTGTAAATATTGCTGCCAATGAACTGGATATTCAGATCACCTGGCAGGGCAAAGGCATAGATGAAAAAGGCGTTGACACCAAAACCGGCAACACTATAGTGGCCGTAGACCCCAAATACTTCCGACCCACAGAGGTGGAAACCCTTCTTGGCGATCCGTCCAAGGCCAAAGAAAAACTCGGCTGGATCCCTAAAATAACCTTTCACTCGATGTTCAAGTTTTTTTTAACACTCTAATATAATTACATAATATTATATTAGCTCTTAAATAAATACCTTATTGGCATGATTTTTAATACATAATAATATCAAATATTTATGATTTATTGATAATTTTAGGTCACAAAAAAACATCATCCACAACCATAGTGTTTACAATGGTTGCACAAAAACTTGAACATCGAGTTTCAAGAACTTGTAACGGAAATGATCCAGCAAGATCTTGAAGGAGCCAATAAAGACAATCTGTGCAAGACCCACGGCTTCAACACCTACAATTACAACGAATAGAAATGAACCCCTCCTCAAAAATCTACATAGCCGGCCACAAAGGCATGGTGGGTTCCGCTATCCGTCGTTGCCTCACTGCCAAAGGCTACACAAATCGGCTCGGGCAAAGAGATCACCATCCAGAAACTGGCAGAAACAGTAAAAGAAGTGGTGGGATTTAAAAATAAGCTCATCTTTGACAGCACCAAACCCGACGGCACCCCAAGAAAACTCATGGATTCCACCCGCCTGATGAACCTTGGCTGGAAACCCAGAACAGATTTAAAAAAAGGCATAGAATTGGCCTACAAGGATTTTTTAGGCCAAGCCTGAGACCAGCTTCTGCCCCTGGTGAACCTTAAACTGCTGTTTTTACCCCCAAAAAGTGGGCTTTAAGAGCTAATTTCGGACTTTTTCAAAGCAATTAAATTTAAATAACAAAGACTTAGCTGGGTCAGACCCCGAACAGACTCCCGAACAGACCCTCTTTTAAAGCCAATTTTAGAGAGTAGATATGAGTGAAAAAAGAGTAACAATAAGAAACAGTACCGCAGAGTTTTTGATTTTCACATCACAGGCAAATGCAGATGGTATAGAAGTAAGGGTAGAAGACGAAAATGTATGGCTTACCCAAAAACTTATTGCTAAACTTTTTGATGTTCATATAGCTACTATTAACGAACATCTTAAAAATATTTTTAATTCAGACGAGCTTGATGAAAATTCAGTTATTAGGAAATTCCTAATAACTGCCAATGACGGAAAAAATTACAATACAAAACATTACAATTTAGAGGCAATAATATCTCTTGGATATAGAATAAACTCTGAAAAAGCAACCAACTTTAGAAGATGGGCAACACAGGTATTAAAAGATTTTACAATCCGTGGATATGTACTTGATGATGT
>CAYSSE010000250.1:0-5884 GCA_964433355.1 uncultured Desulfocicer sp. | reverse complement strand
CGCTTCCATTACCCCTCCCCGGGGGCGGCATACAGCTATTTTCTATATTCGTTGTATCCGTCAGAACATGACCATTATAAAAAAATATTCATATATAGTGTCAAGGGGAGGAATTTTGCAAAAGAACAATTCGGTGGCCATCATCGGTATGGGCTGTATTTTCCCCGGAGCGGGCGGGCTGAAACAATACTGGCGGCTTCTATTCAACGGAGAGGACGCCATCACCGGAATTCCAGAAGAAACCCATTGGAAGCTTGAAGACTATTTCAATGAAGACCCCTCCTTCCCAGACCACACCTACTGCCACCGAGGCGGATTTATCCCCAGGGTCTCCTTTGACCCGGCACGCTATGGCATGCCCCCGAACAATCTTGAAGCCACGGACACCTCCCAGCTATTGGGACTCATGGTGGCAGAAATGGCCCTACAGGATGCGGGCCTTGGCATGGACGTCGATTTTGACCGCCACCGCGTCAATGTGATTCTGGGGGTCACCGGCACCCAGGAACTGGTGATTCCATTGGCCGCCCGTTTGAGTCACCCCATCTGGAAAAAAGCATTAAAAGATTCCGGGGTTCCCCCGGAAAAAGCCCAGGAAATCCTGGAACGAATCTCCGGGGGTCATGCCCAATGGCAGGAAAATTCCTTTCCCGGCCTGCTTGGCAATGTGGTGGCTGGCCGCATTGCCAACCGTCTGGATCTGGGGGGCACCAACACCGTGGTGGACGCCGCCTGTGCCAGCTCCATGGGGGCCATCCACACCGCCTGCATGGAACTCCAAACCGGCAAATGCGACATTTCCCTCACCGGGGGGGTGGACACCCTCAATGATATTTTCATGCACATGTGCTTTTCCAAAACCGGGGTACTCTCCCACACCAGCGATGCCAGGCCCTTTTCCAAGGATGCCGATGGCGCAGTTCTGGGCGAGGGAGTTGGGATGCTGGTTTTAAAACGGCTGGAAGATGCAAAGCGGGACAAAGACCGCATCTATGCCGTGTTAAAATCCATGGGTACCTCCAGTGACGGTAAAACCGGCGGCATTTACGCCCCCCATGCCCCGGGACAATTACGGGCACTTGATGCGGCCTACAAAGAAGCGGGCATCTCCCCTGACACCATGGAACTCATTGAAGCCCACGGCACAGGTACCCGGGTGGGGGATAAAATTGAACTGACGGCCCTGAAACAACTCATGGCCACCACGGACACCCTTCCCCATTGTGCTCTGGGGAGTGTTAAATCCATGATTGGCCACACCAAGGCAGCCGCCGGAGTGGCAGGTATCATCAAGGCCGTGTTGAGTCTTCACCACAAGGTGATCCCCCCCACCCTCAAGGCCGGAGAACCTGATCCGGATCTGGCTCTCAATGCCTCGGGCTTTTATCTTAATGACCAATCCAAACCCTGGATACCCCGGAACGGCCATCCCAGACGATCCGGCGTCAGTGCCTTTGGATTTGGTGGCAGTAATTTCCATGCCGTTCTGGAGGAATACACCCCCCAAAAAGACCATATTTCATGGGACGGGTCTATTCAGTTGGCCCCCTTTTCCGGAAATGATGTGGCTGCCCTTCAGGCTGGCATGTCAACGTTCCTGGGAACCCTGGCTGATTATGATAAATGGGACACCGGAGAACGGGCACAATCCATGGCATGGGAAACCGCCCATGTGCGGGAAAACTTTAACTGCCAGGCTCCTTTACGCCTTGTGTTGATTTTAAAAGAAACCCATTATCCCCGGGAACAGATCAACCAGGCCATGGGATTGTTAAAAGAAAATCACACAGCTGACTGGGAAAAAAATGATATTTTCTTTGGGTGCCACCCATGGCAGGGTAAAAAATTGGGATTTCTCTTCCCTGGCCAGGGAAGCCAATACGTTGGCATGGGGCGGGATCTTTGTGCGTTATTTCCCGAAGCCATGGAAGTTTTAAAGACCGCAGACAGCCTTTTTGCCCAGGACGGCAATGCACCCACACACCGTCTGTCTGATTTTATTTTTGCCCCCCCCGCCCACTTCCAGGATAGGAACACCTCGGAAGAAAGGCTCCGGAAGACAGACATTGCCCAGCCCGCCATCGGTGCGGTGAGTCTTGCCATGTTAAAGGTATTAGAACATTTTGGGGTCACACCTGATGCCTCCTGCGGTCACAGCTTTGGAGAATTATCGGCCCTTTGTGCCTCACAATGGCTGACCCCGGAAAATTTTCTCAATCTGGCCGTGGCCCGGGGAAAATATATGGCAGGAGAGTCCAAAAATAATCAAGATTGCGGCGGCATGCTGGCGGTGAAAGCGCCACTGGATCAAATCGAAACCCTTATTCTGGATGAAAAACTGGATCTGATTCTGGCTAACAGAAACAGCCATGATCAAGGGGTATTGTCAGGCAGTTCAACGGAAATTAAACGGGCATCAAAGGCATGCAAATCAAAAAAGATGCGATGTATCAAGCTTCCGGTGGCAGCGGCATTTCACAGCCACCTGGTGGAGCATGCGGCCCGACCCTTTAAAAAATATCTGGCCTCAGTTGATATCACCCCCACGGCGACTCCGGTATTCTCCAACACCACCGGGGATGTTTACCCCGAAAAATCTGACAAAGCCCGGGCTCTTTTAGGAGAACAACTATTAAACCCTGTCCATTTTGTGGAAAACATCGGGGCCATGGTGGAAAATGGCATCACCACCTTTGTTGAGGTGGGGCCCAAAACCGTTCTTTCAGGTCTCACCCGAGCCATACTCCAGGATCAACCCCATAAGAGCCTTGCCCTGGATGACTCCTGCGGAAAGAAACAAGGTCTTGGAGATCTTGCCCGAGTGCTTTGCTGCCTTGCCGCCACAGGCTATCCCGTTAAACTTGATAAGTGGGAAGAAAAGGGATTAAAACCAGAAAAAAAGATGATGAGAATTCCCATCACCGGTGCCAATGTACGCCCCCGTCCCTTCACCGATATTCCCCCGTCCCCCCCCATGGAAAGCGATTATACAGAAAACAACTCTCCGGAACTAATGGATCAAGGAACTCTGATAAAGAATCCTGTTTCCCCCCGGACAAATCCGCCACCTCCCTCATTGAACCCAAATTCCCCGGCCCTGGCTGAAAGACCCTGCCCCACCCGTGACAATCCACGCCTGGATTCAGGGTACCCAACATCCTGCCGTCCTGTTTCATCTCCCGGGACGGGGGCCAAAGGAGCTGATATGTATTCCCCTGACCATGGGACTCATTTTCCCGCGTCTGAATCCCAACCATTTGAACCCCAAGCATTTGAATCCCAAAAGGCACCCGCACCACTACCGTTACAGGCCACCACATCCATGACCTACCAGGCCATGCAACTGGTTCATAAAGGTCTTGAGTCCATGCAGGAACTCCAGGCAGGAACGGCCCGGGCCCATGAAAAATTTCTTGAAACACAGACAGCGGCAAGCCAGGCACTCCAGAATATGATGCAGCAAACACGGATGTTTGCCGACACCGTGACCACAGTGACGGCTGGCTACCCACACCCCCATTACCCTGAACAGGGCAATAATTCTCAATCACACTCTGGGCAGCCCTTCTTGAACCAGACACAACCCGCACCTGCCATACCCCAGCAATGGGATAATCCTCAAATGGCGGGCACTTATGCCCCCTCTCCTGGGAATAATGAAACAGGAAGAAATGGACAGAATCTCCATGGCCAGCCCAGCCAGGCAAGGGTCTATGTCGCTCCTGAAACGGCTGTTCGCCCAACTTCTGCCCCATCCAGGATATCACCAATATCACCCATGCCAGAGGCAGGCTCAACGCCCATGGCTCCCAAGGTGGTAATCCTTCCCCAGGAAGAAACACATACGTCTGTTAAAGATCTGCAAAATATCCCCTCACTGATCATGGCCTGCGTCAGCCGTCTCACCGGTTTTCCCGAAGAGATGCTGGATATGGATATGGACATGGAATCCGACCTTGGCATAGATTCCATCAAACGGGTGGAAATCATGTCCGAGCTGGAAAAAGAGCTTCCCCAGGCCAGCAGCCTTTCCCCGGATAATATGAGTACCCTAAAGACCCTGGCAGATGTCATGGAGGCCATCGCACCAGCGAGCAACCAGGAGCCCCAGCCCATGGCCCCCCTCAACGGCGGTGCACCTGGGACAACTTCTTCCCAGTCCCCCCCGGCCTTACCCGTTATGGATGTGGTGATGAAGACCATCAGTGACCTCACGGGATTTCCCGTGGAGATGCTGGAACCCACCATGGATCTTGAATCCGATCTTGGCATTGATTCCATCAAGCGGGTGGAGATCCTCTCCAGACTGGAGGAATCCCTGCCCGAAATGGCAGCCATCTCTCCTGATGAAATGACAGGGCTCAAAACCCTTGAGCAAATTACCACTGCATTGTCATCAGGCGCCTTGGGTGAAAGGAATACCATGCCACTGGCCCCTGCTGAAACACCAGGGTACCGTCCCGGGGAATCAAAACCATCTCCCCCCATGCGAGCAGCGGTTAAAAATCAGTCAAATTCATCCGAATCCACCGGGGAAGCGGACTTAAAAAAAAAATCCTTAAGACAGGTCATATCGCTTAAAAATTTCCCCCAGGGTGACATAAAAACCGTTATCAAGGGAAAGACACCCCTGGGAAAGGGGAAAAAAGTATATTTGACCCAGGATGACCAGGGCATTGCCCTTCATTTAAAAAATGCCCTGGAAAAAAATTCCATGATGGTGGAGTGCCTGTCCATGGATGCCCTGCTGGATCAAGATGATATCAGTGACATGGCAGGCCTTGTGCTGATTCCTGGAAAAACAGACATGGAATCCACCGACTTTCTGAAAAAGGCCTTCCTCCTGGCCCGGAAAAGCGGCCCCTCCCTCTGCCGGGCAGCCGCTAAAAAGTTTGCCTTTTTCACCACCCTCTCCTTTATGGATGGTTCCCTGGGATTTGGGACAACGCCTGTGGCAAATCCCCTTTCCGGGGGGCTTGCTGGACTTATCAAAACGGCAAATTTAGAATGGGAACAGGTGGGGTGTACCGCCTTAGATTTACCGGCTAATCCAGATTTTGCCATGACCCAGGCCGATGTCATAATTCAACTCATGACCGCCCAGACCCCCGTTGAAATGGGGATCAATCCCCAGGGAATTGTGGTACCTGTAAGTATTGAGACCCCTGTGATTCCTGGAAATATCCAGGTGAGCCCAAGGGATGTATTTCTCATCACCGGCGGTGCCCGGGGGGTGACGGCCCAGTGTGCCCTGGAAATTGCCACCTGTTTTTCCCCCACCATCCTCCTTGCGGGTCGATCAGCCCCCCCCACCCTGGAACCCCAGTGGCTAAAGCCCCTTTCCCATGAAGGGGAGATTAAAAAAGCCATGCTCACCCACCATTTTAAAAACCAACGCCCCACCCCACCCGAACTGGCAAAGGCATTTCGCCACTTATCAGTCAACCGGGAAATGAATAAAAATATTGGATTAATGGAAGCTGCCGGGGCCCGGGTTCAATATGTCTCCGTGGATATCCGGGATGAACAAAAGGTCAAGGAACTCATCCAAGGGCTGGAAACGGAGCATGGAACCATTACCGGAATTATCCACGGTGCCGGTGTGGTGGCAGATCGATTTATCCAGGACAAAACCCCGGAACAATTTGACCGGGTATTTGAGACCAAGGTCAAGGGACTTTCAAACCTGTTAACGGCCTGCCCGCCTGAAAAGCTTAAATTTTTAGTCGTCTTTTCTTCGGTGGCAGCCCGGGCAGGTAACACCGGCCAGGTGGATTATGCCATGGCCAACGAGGTGTTGAACAAAACTGCCCAGAGCCTTTCCCGGCGTCACACTGGCTGTAAAATTATCTCCATGAACTGGGGCCCCTGGGAAGGGGGAATG
>CAYSSE010000249.1:0-5888 GCA_964433355.1 uncultured Desulfocicer sp. | reverse complement strand
CATACAGCCATTTTCTATATTCGTTGTGCCCGATAGGGCATGGGTGTTATATGAAAGCGTAGATATATCTAACATTTTTTCATGCTTCGTTGTGGGTAGGCCGAGGCCAGAATACGGTCTGCCTGTGGCAGTTATATTATTTTAAATAATGAGGTTATTTGATGAATATTATTGTGCTTGCAACAAGAAATAAAGGTAAAACCAGGGAAATTCGGGAATTGTTAAAATCTTTTCCCATTGAAATTAAAAACCTGGATGATTTTGGCCCCATTCCAGAGGTGGAAGAAGACGGAGAAACCTTTGATGACAATGCCTATAAAAAAGCAGCCTTTGCAGCCAGGGTATTGGGTCACCCGGCCATGTCCGATGATTCCGGTTTGGTGGTGACAGCCCTTGGGGGGCAGCCCGGGGTGCGATCCGCCCGGTATGCAGGAGAGACGGCCACCGATGCTGAAAATTGTGAAAAACTTCTCCGGGAAATGAAGGGAAAAGAGGATAGAAGTGCTGCCTTTGAATGTGTGATTTCCATTGCCATTCCAACAGGGGCAGCCCTGACCTACGAAGGCAGATGCGAGGGAGAACTCCTTGAATCTCCCCAGGGGGAGAATGGTTTTGGATATGATCCACTTTTCTTTTTTTCGGCATTTGGGAAAAGTTTTGCCCAGGTGCCCATGGCAGAAAAAAGCCGGGTGAGTCACCGGGGAAAAGCATTGCAGGAGGTGGCCCAGGAATTTGATAAAATTTTGGATTGGCTGGATATCAACATGCCACGCCTGGAGACATTTACCTGCAAATCTTAAAAGCTACAGGGTGTAACAATGGAAAAAAAAACAATTTATGAATTGGTCATGGGAAATCGAAGTTACAGGCGTTTTGATGAATCCATGCAGGTGAAAGCAGATACAGTAAAGGCCCTTGTTAATCTGGCAAGAAATACAGCCTCGGCAGGAAACCTCCAGCCGTTGAAATACATTCTTTCCACAGGTGAAGAAAAAAACCAGGAGATTTTTTCCTGTCTGGCCTGGGCCGCCTATCTTCCTAAATGGAAAGGACCAGAACCCGGGGAACGGCCCACCGCCTATATTGTGATCATGGGAGATAAAAGCATCACGGATAATTTTTTGTGTGACCATGGCATTGCAGCTCAAACCATCCTGCTGGGAGCCAGGGAACAGGGCTTGGGAGGGTGCATTTTTGCCGCCATTAATCATAAAAAACTGCGACAATACTTATCAATTGCACCCCACCATGAGGTGCTGCTGGTGATTGCCCTGGGAAAACCCGTGGAACAGGTGGTTCTGGAACAGGTGGGTGAGGGTGGCAATATAAAGTATTGGCGGGACGGGGAATCTGTACACCATGTGCCCAAACGAAAGCTTGAAGAAATCATCGTGGCGGTTCATTGAGGTGTTGTGATCAAGCCAATGTTGTTTTTTGCCAGATTTTTTGGCCTGGTTCAAAAGAGCATATATCCGGGTAACACTTTTGCCAGTTCTTTCAATCAAGCTTTGATGTTAGATCCAGCAAGCGCTACAGAAAGGTATTAGAAGCTGTTACCCCAATTTGAACCAGGCCAATTTTATGATCAACTCCGTAATGTAAATGTTTGGCGAGCCACATAAGTACCCGAGTATATATTCCTAAAAATAAAATCCATAAATATCAACGGTAGATCTCTGTGGAATACCGAAAAACATATGCATGGGTACTTATTCACCTATTTGGGCCTGCGTAGCATACTAATGCTATGTGAGCAGGCCCAAATAGGTGAATATGGGGTGCTGGCCGAATATTTCCCTGAAAAGGAATAAAACCATTGCATATCTTTCTGGTCAATCCCGTTTGTCTGGATCAGCGCATCACCGATGCCGATGCCCAGGCAGTTCCCATGGGACTTTACTATCTGGGGGCACTCTTAAAGGACAAGGGGATTGACGTTACCCTGGTAAATCTTGCCGCTGTCCAGGCACCTTTGCCCCATCTGGAACAGCTTTTGAAACAGCATCACCCTGATATTGTGGGTTTTTCCCTGCTTAATGCCAGCAGGCACTGCGCCATGGACGGGGCGGCCCTGGCAAAGGCGTTAAACCCTGATGTCACGGTGGTGTTTGGCGGCCCGGGTGCCACCTTTCTTGCCAGCCATCTATTTTCTGTGTGCCCGGCTCTTGATTATATTGTAAAGGGGGAGGGGGAGAACAGTTTCAGCCAGCTGGTGGATCACATGATATCCAACGCTCCAGGCCTTCCCCATGATATTAAGGGACTTGTCTTCCGCCATGGGCAAAAGCTCATAGATACTGGAGAGCCACCCCTTCTTGAGGATCTGGATTGTCTTGTCCATCCAGCCACTTATTTTGATTATCAGCACATCAGCCTTTCCCGGGGCTGTCCTGGCAGGTGTCGATTCTGCGGCTCCCCTCAATTCTGGGGCAAATCCCGGGTGAGATTTCATTCCGCTACCTGGTTTGTGGATGAGATGGCATTGCTCGTCCAGCGGGGAATCACCCATTTTTTTATCTCCGACGATACCTTTACCATGGATAAGGCCCGGGTGCTTGATGTGTGTCTTGACATTATTCAACGCAATCTGGCATGCACCTGGGTGGCCATCTCCCGGGTGGATTTTCTGGATGAAGAAATCCTTTTTAACATGCGAAGGGCCGGGTGCATTCAAATCAGTTTCGGAGTGGAGAGCGGATCTGAAACCATTCGAAAAACCCTTGGGAAACCCTTTAAAACACAGCGTATTGTAAACGCCTTTGAAATGACGCGGACTTTTGGTATTCTGCCCCGGGCTTACATCATATATGGATCCCCCGGGGAAACGGCCGGTACCATTCAGGAAACCGTTAATCTCATTGAGCAAATAAAACCCTTGAGCCTGATTTCCTATCTTTTGGTTCTCTTTCCCGGAACCCAGCTATACAACGACCTTTTGTCCCGGGAAGAAATTTCCCCCGATGTCTGGCACCAGAAGATTGAGGACATCCCCTGGTTCCAGCTGGATCCGGATTTGGATCTTGAGCAGGTGACTAATTTTGGTAAAAAAATCCGCAACACCTTTTTTTCCCGGATACAGCAATATGCCCTTGATACAGAATTAATTGACAACAGGGATCTTTATCCCTTTCATGCCGATTTTCTTTCCAGATTGGCCATGACCTTCAGTCATGGAGACTACAGCAATCATCCCCGGATAAAAAATCCATTAAAGACAGCGGTTCTGCTCTATGATCGTGCCCTTTCCTATGCACCAGATACCAGGGCATATCTGGGGCTTGGCATGCTCCATCAGAAACATCGGCACTTTGACAGGGCTGTGGCGTTGATGGAAAAAGCACTGATCCACTTTGGGAATGATAAATCCTTAAACATCTGCATGGCTGTGAGCCTCATGAACCTTGGTCGCTTCAGTGATGCTCTGGCCTTTCTTGAAAAATTTGAGACCCATGGGGATATGCAGCATTATATTGATGCCTGTAAATCCAAACTTTAGAGTGATGAAATTTTTGGCATCCTTCATTCCTGCTTTACACTTTCATGAAGTAAATGCCCATTTTGCGCTGCTCGTCCTTAAAGAGTGTAAAGTACTTTTGATGTGATATGAATGATGCCAAATTTTTAATCTCTTGAAATTATTGGGGTTGGTCATAGGATGGGCCACTACACAGGAACCGAATATATGTTATTGTCAATTGTCTGTAATTACTGACTTTATTTTTAGGTTAAAAAAATTGCTTCAAAGTGTCCCATGTTATGATCAACCCCAAATTATTATGCCCGGACAAACAATTCTGTAAGACTCATATTTAATCATTTCAAATAGTTATCTAAATTAAAAACAAAAAATGCTGAGAGTTTATGACTGACCAACCCCTGAAATTCAAAGGAGCCTGAAAAAAATATGGTATCAGATGAAGCTCAAACTTCCGGCCGTTCCATGATGCAACAAATTATCAGCAGAAAAATGATGGTGGCCCTGGTCATGGGGTTCTCCTGCGGGGTTCCCCTGCTGTTAACCATTTCCGTACTCCAGGCCTGGATGAAAAAAGAGGGGGTCGACTTAACTGTCATTGGGATCTTTTCCCTTGTGGGGCTGCCCTATACCTTGAAATTTCTCTGGGCTCCCCTGTTTGATCGGTTCACCCTGCCGTTTCTGGGCAGAAGAAAG
Source organism: uncultured Desulfocicer sp. (assembly GCA_964433355.1). GTDB lineage: Bacteria > Desulfobacterota > Desulfobacteria > Desulfobacterales > Desulfobacteraceae > Desulfocicer. The sequence goes on along the minus strand of CAYSSE010000249.1, from coordinate 1,717 downwards.
GGGTGGCTCCTGATGGCCCAGGTGGCCCTGGTTTTGTCCGTTGCATTTCTGGGCTTCATGAATCCGGCAAAATCCCCCTGGATGGTTGCCTTTGCCGCATTTTTGGTCACCTTTTGCAGTGCCTCCCAGGATATTGTGGTGGATGCCTACCGCCGGGAAGATCTCACCGACGAAGAGCTGGGATTGGGGTCTTCTTTGTACATTTACGGCTACCGGGCGGGCATGTTGCTGGCCTCGGGGGGAGGGCTTATCCTTGCCGATCACATCTCCTTTTCCCTGGTCTATCTGATTATGGCAGCATCGCTTATTCCCGGCATGGTGGCAACGGTGATGACACCGGAGCCGGAACAAACCCCTGGACAGCCTGCCACCTTGGCCCAGGCTGTTATTGATCCCCTGCGGGAGTACTTTTCCCGGGAGGGGGCGTTGTTAATTCTTTTGTTTATAATGCTCTATAAAATCGGGGACACCATGGCTTCGGCCATGACCACCCCCTTTTATCTGGATGTGGGGTTTTCCATGACCGAGGTGGGGGCAGTGGTGAAAATATTTGGCTTCTGGGCCACCCTGGTGGGCACCTTTACAGGTGGGTTTTTGATGTTGAAAATAGGCATTAACAGGAGCCTGTGGATATTTGGTTTTCTCCAGGCCCTGTCCACCGCAGGCTTTGCCTGGCTTGCCGTGGTGGGACACAGTATTGGATTGTTATCCGGGGTCATTGCCTTTGAAAATTTATCATCCGGTATGGGAACCGCCGCCTATGTGGCATTTATGGCAGCTTTGACCGACAAGCGCTTCACCGCCACCCAATATGCACTGCTCTCCAGCCTCATGGGAGTCCCCAGGGTCTTGGCTGCGGCCCCCACGGGATTTTTTGCCAAGCATCTTGGATGGGAAAGTTTTTTTATTGCCTGCACGCTGGTAGCCCTGCCTGGCATGTTACTCCTGGTAAAATGTGCGCCCTGGAATGGGGTAAAACATTGACACTACCGAACTATGTTCTATCTTTTTTAGCTTACTTCGGCAGTATCGACAGCAGAGCCTCGGAGGCGGTATAATACGATTTTTAATCTTTGTAGTGGCAAACTTGAATAATAATCAGGTCTGTCCGTGGCAGTTTTTATATGAAAATGTGGCACCGGAATGCCGACAGCAGAGCCCCCGGTAGCTGGCCTGACCGGAACATTGGGAACCAAAGGGGGAGTATTTTTGCCCTTCCAGGCGTTAAGAAGCACAGACTCTGTTTGAGGACGGTGCCCGCGGCAATAGTGGTTTAGCCTGGAAGGGCAAAAATACCCCCCGACGTTCCCGTTCCGGTCAGGGCAGTTGCCGGGGCGGCATAGTAAGTACCCAAGCATATATTCCTCAAAATAAAAGCCATAAATATCAGTGCTATATGTCTGTTGAATACCGAAAAATATATGTGTAGGTACTTACCATTTTCATTTTTTGTTGTGGCAGGTGGTTACTGCCATGCATGTTATATAGGAAATAAGTATGCAAATTACGGATTATCAGGTGGCCAATGCCATCAGAAAAGAAAAAGCACTTTTAAAAACACGGTCACAAATTCTTGCCAAGGACTCCCAACAGGCCCTTGAGGCCATCCTATATGCAGATCAACCGGCCACTCTGATTCAATCTTTTCCCGATCAGGATCTTTATTATCTCATGCACCACATTGGTGTGGACGATTTTCTTCCGGTACTTTCCCTGG
>CAYSSE010000248.1:0-5902 GCA_964433355.1 uncultured Desulfocicer sp. | reverse complement strand
TCTTCTTGCACCAATAGACAGGATTTTCTTAAACCCGGAAAATGGGAATGCGCCCCCGGTCCCCTTTAAAGAGCACCATGAAAGACTTGTGGAAAAAATGGATGAAGTTGCCAAAGATCGGGATGCGTTTATCGAGGCAAATAATCCGGAAAATCCTGACTCAACTCTATTGACCAATATCAAGTATAAAATTTTGACAAGTCTTCAAAATCACTGGCAGGGCCTGAGTGTCTTTGTGGATTATCCGGAAGTTCCCATGGACAATAATAAAGGTGAACGCTCCATCCGCAATCCTGTGACAGGGCGTAAAAATTTCTATGGCTCAGGAAGTCTGTGGAGTTCTCAGTTGGCAGCGATAATGTTTTCTGTTTTTCAAACCATAGCCTTGGCGGGCCTCAATTGTAGTCACTGGCTGAGAATGTACCTCACTGCCTGTGCTGAAAACAATGGGCAGGCTCCTGCGGACTTATCACCCTTTCTTCCATGGAAAATGGATGAGGATCGTCGGCAACAACTTTCCAAACCACCACCGGATACCTCTTGATGCGGTACTCTGGACGGAACTTTTCCTCCAACGAGATTAAACAGATTCAATCTCTCATAAAACAAAATCCGACATTCACTCGATTCCGACTTTCCAAAGAGGTCTGCCAGCTTTTTCAATGCTCAAGCCTGACGGCAATCTCAAGGATATGTCATGCCGTGTTGCAATGCTGCGTATGCAAAGAAATGGAATCATTGATCTACCAGATCCAACCCGTACAAAAGTATCCCTGAAAAAAATCAATTTTACGCCTGCCACTGAACCACAAACGCCTATTACTTGCGCTGTGAATCAGCTACCACCATTGCGATTACAGATGGTCTCCAAAAATAACTCTGCTCTATGGAATGAGTATATTGAACGATATCATTATCTTGGATACACCCCCTTGCCAGGAGCTCAGCTTCGTTATTTCATTATTGCAGATAAACAAATCGTTGCTCTGACCGGCTTTGGTGCTGCGGGATGGCAAACGAAACCAAGGGATCAGTTTATTGGCTGGGATCATGAGCACCGACAAAAAAATCTCAATCTGATCGTCAATAATGCCCGATTCTTTATTTTACCATGGATACAATCAAAGAACCTTGCTTCAAAAATACTATCACTGTCTGCACGCCAGCTTACAGCTCACTGGGAAGAAAAATATAATATCCGACCTGTTTTATTGGAATCTTTTGTGCAAAAAAATCGTTTTTACGGTACTTGCTATAAAGCGGCAAACTGGATAAATGTTGGAGAGACCAAAGGGCGTGGAAAACTTGGCGGACAACCCGGAAAAATCGTTGTTCCAATAAAGGATATTTGGGTGTATCCTCTTCACAAAAAATTTAAAACTTTACTACAAAAATGAACTTTGACCCAAGAAGCCGAATATTTACGATTAAGAGCCTGTTTATTAATGAATCCCAGATACTTATCCCGGCTTTCTGGAGGCAGATCTTTTCTTGTGATAAGAATTTCAGAAAAACCCTGGATAGAGGTCAGCGGCGTTCTTAGTTCATGGGCTGCTGTGGAAATGAATTCTGTTTTCATCTGGTCCACCTCACGCTCATGGGTAACATCATGAATAAGTATTACAATACCTGCTTCTTTTCCATCTTTATGAAAAATAATCGCAGTGGTGGCACGCATTATTTTATTTTTGAACATATCATCATCTTGATTAGAAACTATTTCGAAATCAAACTGATGACCGCTGGTTTTTTTATCGAAGATTTTCTTTATCTTATTCTGTAAATCTTTTTCTGTGATGACAGATTCAATGGTACGTTCGAATACCTCTTCGAATCGTATGTTCAGCAGCGTCTCGGCGGCCTTGTTCATGAGAAGGATTCGATTCTCTGTATCCGTAACGATCAAACCGTCCGCCACCGACCTTAATATACCGTCAATCCAATCCCGGGCTTGCTGGGTATTGGAAAGGGATGTGTTAAGATCAAAAGTTCTCTCTTCAATGAGCCCTTCCAGGTTATCACGGTACTCACTTAATTCAGTAATATCCTGCCCCACTCCGACAACGCCGACAATTACTCCGTTAACGTCACGCCGAATGGTGGAGTTGAGCAGAACGTCAACCCGGTCACCGTCCTTGGTGTACAGCGGGAACTCGTAGTTAGCAGTCTCTTCACCGTTCAGGGCCTTGTCCAGGACCTCCTTGACCGCGGCCTTGTACTCATCGGTAATAAAGTCTTCCACCAGGTTGCGGCCCATGACCTCGTCCTTCTGATACCCTGTGATCCGTTCGGCGGTCTGGTTCCATTCGTTGACCAGGCCCTGGCCGTCAATGCCGAATATCGGCGCATTGGCCGTATCAATGAATCGGACAAGGTCATCGAGAACCTGTTCCAATTTAAACTCGGTGGATTTATGTTTTGCAATTTCCAATACCAAGGCTATCATGCTTGCCAATGAGTTCCCAAAGGAAATTTCATCTGAACTCCAGGTTCGTTTTTTACCTGTTTCCTCAACACATACCACCCCCACCAGATTGCCAGCTATGTAGAGGGGGATATCCAACATGGAAAAAATATTAAGGGGTAGCAGGTAATCCCTTTTAAACGATTGCATGATAGGGTCACTGAGTGCATCGTCAAGGCAAAAAGGATTTCCCTGGAAAATTTTTTCAAAATATAAGGGGTGGTCTTCCAGACTTAATTCCAAGAAATTTGATGTTTCCGGGATTTTCAAGTCAAGTAGGTAGTAACTTGTAAGCCGCGATAATGTTGAGTCAAACATCCACAGTCCTATACGTTTCAAACCAAAGATATCAGCAGCGCTGGTTAAGATAAATTCAATAATTCTTTGGGGAGATTGTGAGAACAAATTTCTATCCGTTGCCACCGTGGTAATCAGCGATGCCTGTCGCTCAACTCGCTCTGTGATGGTGATACGATCTGTAACATCACGCAAGATGGCTATTAAAAGTATCCCCATGGAACTGTCAAGTTTTGCAATCGTAATCTCAACCGTTATTTCATCCTTATTTTTTGTAAGCGCATAGACCATTCTGTTGTTTCCCATTTGTTTTGAGTCAATTTCCCCACTAATAAAAGAACCAATCTTAGATAGATGACTCTCACGGTACCGTATGGGTAAAAGCATATTAATGGTCTGGCCGACAATCTCATTGCCAGAATAGCCGAATATTTGTTCTGCCCCGTTGTTGTAGCTCAGGATAATGCCGTTTTCATCTGCTGTGATAATGCCATCATCCAATATTTCTAAAATATCTTTAATCTGTTTTTCTGATTGTTCAACATTTGTAAGCAGGGTTTTATTTTTTTCTTTTTCATATTCAATGTTTTCAATCATCCGGCTGAGTCCATCTGAGAGATGTTTTATTTCAGTGACGGACGATTGAGGCAAGAATATTCTGTCTACACCCTCCCCTTTGCTTGTATACTGCTTGGTGAATGCTGCTAACTCCAGTAGGGGCTTGGCAAGTATGCGGTTCATAAAGGGAATTATTAACAGTACAAGAAGAACAGAACACAGGCCGTATACAAAGATTTGACCAAATAGATTTTGGAGGCGATGGAGATATTGTTTCATAATAATTTTTACATGGATATATACATTATCCGAATTGGGAATATGCCGAAACTCATGCCATTCCGATTGTTGCAATAGCTCCACCTCCGGAAGAGTTTTATCTTTCGGGACGGCTAAGTAATGGATTTCTCCCTTTTCCTGGATAAAAAGATTCTTGTAACGTTCATATTGACCAAAACCAGTCTGAGTGTGCCTCGGTTCATTCATTAAATTGAATTTCCATCCATTGTGGGAAAGTTTCGACTGAAACTGATCTGTCACTTCTGAAGAAAGGATGGCGAACAAATTAATATGATTGTTGCCGGTGAGATATATCGTCAGACAGCTGTTTGTCTTCAGTCCCTCCAGGGAGTCAGTCCAGCCAATACGGACTTCTTCCCTCGGTACCGGTTCTTTTAGATGCTGATCCTTCAGGATGTCACATCCCGGCACACAGACAAGCGATACCGGGGGGTGAGACTGATCTTTAAAAACAGCAACTACAGATTCAAACCGGCTATGGACAGGTTTGAATGTCGAATCTGTTTCATACAAGTTCAGATATTCTTTTAAAATATTAATGTGCTCATCTAAAAAGATGTTCGTTGTCAAAACAGCCCGACTGGATTCAATGTCGGCATATTCATTCACCTGTGCGAGGAGTTTAGCTGTTTGATTCCTGCTCCAGACCGCCAACGAGGTAAACATCGGCAAGAGAATTATTCCTGCAAAGAGAAAGGTCGTCAAATCCTTTATCAGCCAAGGGTTGGAACGTATGCTGCCCCTGCCTGTTATTTTTTTCAGCCGAGAACCTGAAAGAAGGAGAGTGATACCAACGGCTATGGTCGTGTTACAAAGACCGTTGAGCCCCTGTTTGCACATGATAAGCACCGCTACACTTGTCGGCAGACTCAGCGCATAATGGTAGAGGAGGAAAGACAATGGGGCGCCGATAAACAGCCAAAACTTAATGTCCAGATTAATCAGATTCGTTTGTTTTTGCTTACAGAAAAAATAGCCGATGAACACACTTTCAAGCAGGAAGAGAATCATTCCATAGGGATGTCCCCAGAGGAAAATAGTATAGACTGCCGAGGCCGCGCAGACGATTATTCCCCAGAACATACCAAAATAATAAATGGTAATCACCACGGCAACGCTGCCGAAAATAAAGTCAATCCCGTAAAAAAGGGACAGGTTAAAAATATTACCCAGAATACCAAGAGCCGCTATTACGGCCAAACAAATCCACCCTCTCCTGGTCGGCAGAGAGTCGCTGGCGGGTAATCGTTTTTTTAACATGTCAGGTTTGTGCGCCATGATGTTACTCCTTAGATTGCTCTTTCCCCAAAATGATGGATATTTGCTTAAGGGAATTCGAAACAAATATTCTACCCGTTTTCACTTGAAACATGCCCGTAAATAGGGGACATCAGGTTTGAAAGTGGGTAGTTTTATTCTTGCGAAGTTTCTAAGGCATCTTTTTCATTGATGCTTCCCTAAAAATGTGTACATGCGGCTAAATCACTGCTATCAATTATGGTATAAGGCCTTTCGTTAAAAAAGACTATCATATTTTGGCATCCTTCAAAAGTAATTTGCATTTTCTTTGAATATTCCCCATTTGCAGGGGCTTTTCCCAAAAGACTGTAAAGTATTTTTCAGGTCATATGAAGAATGCCCCTATTTTGATGGGAAAAAAATATCTGATTAAAAATATAAAAACATATAAGTACCCACACATATGTTTTTCAGTATTCTATGAGCATATACCGTTGATATACCTGGATTTGATCCCGAAGAACATTTGCTCGGGTACTTAATACAAGGAAGGTGAAAGCATGGCTGAGATAAAACCTCAAGAAGTGAAAACAGAAGAAAAAGCCATGGGCCATGAAACAGGCACTGAAATATGCTGAAGACTTGGCCCTTATCTATCAGCAAGAGAAATCAAAGCGGGTGGCCCTGAATCTTGCAAACCTAAAGATGCGGGCGGTGAGTAACAGTATTTCAGAAGGGATGCTTGTGACGGACCAGGATTTTCAAATCAGCGAAGCCAACCAGGCAGCTGCAAGCCTTCTGGACCATTCCCCCCTGGAAATGAAGGGGAAATCAATCTTGAAATTTTTACATGAATTGAGAACCCCGCTCAACGGGATCATTGGGCTTTCCGATCTTTTGAGCGGCGAGTTTGAATCAATCGGGGACAAAGATATTGTGGAAATGATTGAAGGGATCAAGGAATCCGGGGACCGGATGCTGAAAACCGTTGAGGAACTTCTTACCTTTGCCCAGATACAGAGCGGTCCATCTGACTTTTCAATG
>CAYSSE010000247.1:0-5978 GCA_964433355.1 uncultured Desulfocicer sp. | reverse complement strand
AAATGTGAGATTCAATGCCAGCCAACAAGACCTGCTTTCTATTAATTGCGTTGAACCGCTCCATGAACTCGGGATTTCCACAGCAACTGAAGGTATGCTTGGAAATAGGGTTAATGTCAGGCCCCAGCTGGTCAGAAACTTCAGGAATCGACGATCCCAGTTTATCAGGAAGCTGCTCCATCCAGATGATGGGCACCTCCATGGCTTTCATTCCCTGAATCAGGGTGGAAACAGATGAAAACAAGGCATCACTGCCATGCATCATGGTGGCCAGTTTTCCCTGGATATCAATGACCAATAGGACTGTGTTTTTCAATGTGTACATCAGCTTCTCCTTTAATATTTATAGATTACTTCAAAAGTTGACTGGCCATTCCAGGTGAACAAGATCAGGAATGGCGGTGAACCCAAACAGCAAAAAATTTTAACCGCGCTTACCTCAATATGAATTTACATGAAAGTGTAGATGCATCTAACAGTCTTTCATACTTCGTTATGGGCAGCCCGGGGCCAGAATACGGTCTGCCCGTGGCAGTTTATTAGAAAATAAAACTTCCGGGCAACCTCAGCAGAGCCCCCCCCCGATGGGTAATAGGAACCGGCCAATTGGGCCGTCTAACGGTTCCGGGCCGGGCCCATTACCCGTCGGGGGGGGGCGGCATGATATCATTTTCAATATTCGTTGTGCCCGATAGGAGATGTGGGTTTTATATAAAAGAATAGGTGCGTCTAACATTCTTTTACGCTTCGTTGTGGGCAGGCCGGGGCCAAAATACGGTCTGCCCGTGGCCGTTACACCAGAATTATTTTGTGGTGAATGTCCTGAGACCAACATAACAATGGCAACTCAAAAGTGCAATAATATCCTGCAATACTGACTACAAAGACCTATGTAGAATTATGCGTTTTTCAAACCTGGTTTTAACTTCCAGAGTGACCGGTATTATGACCAAGCCCCGTGTTTCTCCATGTACGGCTATTTTGCCATAAAATATGCAAAATTGAAATCAAACAAAACATTTCAAAATAAGGGCTTGCCCGGTAAAAGAGTTTCTGGTAAATTCAAATATTATGAAATCATACATTTCCTCAAAAACAATTGATTTTTCAGTCAAATTTTTTCTTTTTATGTTTTTTTGTATCTTGTTTGTGGGATGTGGGGAAGGAACAGGTGATATTCCCCTGGAAACATTGAAAAAAACATTAAAAGATCAGCCCACTTTTTCCGTACTCCTTGACGAGATGAAAGAAGAGGGAACCTTTGTTAAAAATTATTTTCATCGTTACCTTGTGGTGTTGCCAGACGAATCGTCCAAAACCCAATGGTTCCAGGTGCCCAAGGATTATTACGACAAAAATATAAATTTCCTGGGCATGACCCTGCTGACAAAAAAAGACGGTGCCTATGACGATGTGGTTTCTCCTCCAGGATATGGGTTTGTGGGGGATGAAAACTATGGCAGATGGCGTGAAGATAGCAGCGGTGGGTCTTTTTGGGAATTCTACGGCAAATATGCCCTGATTTCCAGCCTATTTAGCGGCTGGTACAGCCCCATTCACCGCAACGACTACAAAAGCTACCAAAGCCATCGAAGCAAGCGCCAACCTTTTTTTGGTACCACCAAGCAATATGGCTCCTCGGGAAAAATCGTAAAAGCCACACGGCCCACTTTTTACTCCTCCCGGATGTCCTCGGTGAATGCCAAAAAATCTTCCTTTTCCAACAAGGTGAACCAAAAGATTGGCCGATCCAAAACCGGTCTTAGAAGTAGAGCAGGGGGGTCTGGAAAATGACCATTGACGGAGTAATTTTGGGTATAATCTATCTTATTGTTTTTTTCATTCTCTTTTTTGTGGGAAAGCTGTGTTACAACCTATTCCACCGGGACTTTAACCTGAACATTGAGCTGGTGGAAAATGACAACCCCGCCGTCTCCCTGGCCGTCACCGGTTACTATGCCGGTCTGGTTATCTCCCTGGGAGGTGCCATTGTGGGGCCATCCCATGGACTTTTTAACGATATTGTGGATTTAACCCGCTATGGCCTGCTCAGTATACTTTTATTAAATATATCCTCTTTCCTATGTGACTGGGTCATTCTGTACCAATTTAAAATCAAAGATGAATTGCTCCGGGACAGAAACCAGGGAACCGGTGCCGTGTTGTTCGGCACCTCCATGGCCTCGGGGTTTGTTATCTACGGTGCCGTATCAGGCGCAGGGGGCGGTGTGGATACCGCCGTGGTATTCTGGGCCATGGGCCAGGTGCTTTTGCTGGTGGCCTCCAAGGTGTATAATTTTATACTGCCCTTTGATCTCCACGCAGAAATTGAAAAAGACAATGTGGCCGCAGGCATTTCATTCTGCGGTGCCCTCATTGCCATGGGTGTGGTGGTGGGCCTTGCCGCCGAAGGTGATTTCATCTCCTGGTCAGAAAATATCACCACCTTCATTGCCTATGCCATTGCAGGTCTTGTTTCGTTGCCCTTTATTCGGATGCTCACCGATGCCCTTTTATTGCCCGGGGTGAAACTGTCTGATGAAATTACCGGATTTCGCAAGGATAAATCCATTGAAACCCGGGGTCCCAACATTGGCGCGGCTTACATTGAAGCCTTCTCCTACATTGCCGGGGCCTTCATTATTTTCTGGTGCATTTAACCCCAGGTGACTCTGTTCCAGCCATCCAGAAGTAGAACCCTTCAAATTGCCCTCTTTGCCACGGGATGCTCGGGCATTGTTGCGGAATTTGTTCTATCCACCCTTGCCACCTACCTCATGGGCAATGCCACCTTTCAGTGGACCATGATCATGTCCATTATGCTATTTGCCATGGGGGTGGGCAGCGCGTACAGCCGTCATTTTAAAACCAGACTGCTGGACACCTTTGTTCTGGTGGAATTTACCCTCTCATCGCTTTGCAGTCTATCAGCCATTCTGTGTTTCGGGCTGTCTCCCCACCTGGAATCCCGGGAACTGGTGATTTATCCCCTGGCCTTTGGCATCGGTTTTCTCATCGGGCTTGAAATCCCCATTGTCATCCGACTGAACAGCCAATATGAGGCCCTTCGCACCAACATTTCAAAAGTTCTTGAAATGGATTACTTTGGCTCCCTCATTGGCGGTATTTTGTTTGCCTTTGTTTTTTTGCCGGTACTTGGTTTTATTTACACTCCGGTGCTTCTGGGGGCCATAAATTTTCTGGTGGCAAGCTGGCTTCTGTGGCGTTTTTTTGACCTGACAACATACAAAAAAACCCTTGTCTGTGCATTTATATCGGTGTTACTGCTCATGGGAGCTTCCCTGTGGTTTGCAAATGATATTGTTACATTCAGTGAACAAAAAAAGTATAAAGACACCATTATCTATGCCATTCAAACAAAATTTCAAAAAATCGTCATAACCCAGTGGAAAAAGAATTACTGGCTGTTCATCAACGGCCAGGAACAATTTTCCACCTATGATGAAGAAAAATACCATGAACCCATTGTTCATCCAGCCATGGCCATGGCACCGAGCCACGAAAACATTCTTATTCTGGGTGGCGGTGACGGCCTGGCCGCCCGGGAGGTATTAAAATATTGTGATGTGGGCTCCCTGACTCTGGTGGATCTGGACCCGGTGATGACCGATCTTGCCACCCATCATCCCATACTAAGCAAAATCAACAAAAAAGCCTTTTCCCATGAAAAAACAACCATTATAAATGGAGATGGTGCCTCTTTTCTGGAAAAAAGTCAGCGCCTTTATAATGTCATTATTATTGACCTGCCAGATCCTGACTCCATGGATCTGATGCATCTTTATTCAGACCATTTTTATCGCACGGCCAAGGCCCACCTGGCCCGGGGCGGTATCATGGTCACCCAGGCCACCAGTCCTTTTTTTGCCAGAAAAGCTTTTTTGTGCATCAATAAAACCATCCAGGCAGCAGGGTTTACCACGCTTCCCATGCACAATGACATTCCCACATTGGGTCAATGGGGGTGGGTGCTGGCCGTGGATCAAGACCTGATTTCTCCCACGGCCCTTAAAAAAATGGCATGTCAACTCACCTTTGACAGTATAGATACCCGATTTTTAAATCAGGATGCCATGGTGTCCATGGTTCATTTTGGTAAAGGGGTATTTGGCATGAAAAAAGAGGAAATAGAGGTTAACACCAGCCAGTTCCCAGTACTTTACAGATATTATCACCAGGGAACCTGGGGAATTTATTAAAAAGTTGTGAACTTAGGGATTTCATAGAAATAAAACTACCCACTTTTAAACTTAATGATCAGTATTTACAGCATATTTTAAGTAAATACGGTTAGATTATTTGTCATGAACTCCCTTATGAACAGAGTTTTAAATCTGTCCCCGCCTCCGAAATGGGAAGTTATTTCGGACTCATTCCTAAACAAGATTAAATGGGCTTGGTTCTAACGTCGGCCACTTGCAGTCAGTGCTCAAATTCACATAAAGACATTGGCTATATTATTAAATAGTTATAGCGCAGTGACTTTTTCAATAATCAGAAATGGCCGATCTTAGAATCAACCCCGATTAAATATACTATCGTTGTGCCCGGGATTCTTGATAATATTTACAATAGCGGTGCAAAAAGTCGCGCCAGGGAATTTCGAAGCTGTTTTGGACGACTAATGGCCGCATAATCCGCCTGGGTAAATTCCCGGGCATCTTCCATATCTGCATGAAATCGAACTTCCATCTCCCTGGCAAGGGCTTCGTCATAAATTAATGCATTGATTTCATAATTAAGCTCAAAACTTCTCATGTCCATGTTGGCAGTACCAATGGAACAGGATCCCCCATCCACCACAATGGTTTTGGCGTGCATGAATCCCTTTTGATAATAATAAATTTTCACCCCGGCATTGAGTAGTTCTCCCACATAGGTTAAAGCAGCCCAATAGGGAAGACGTTTGTCCAAAAGCCCGGTGAGCATGATGCGTACATCAATGCCACTCAGGGCGGCCGTCTTCAATGCCATAACAATGCTGGTATCGGGGATGAAGTAGGGAGTATTGATGAAAATGGTTTTTTGTGCAGAGGAAATAAGCAAAAAATACAACTGTTTAATGGATTCCCATTTGGAGTCGGGTCCAGAGGTGGTTATTTGAACCGGCAGTAGAGAATCTCCTGCATAATTTGCAATGGGCACCGGACAAATATCAATGTATTCCTTGCTGGTATTTAGCCAGGACACTGAAAAAATCTCCTGGAGAACGGTGACCGCCTCGCCTTTGATACGCATATGGGTATCCCGCCAGGCAGGAAATCGTTTTCCCCCGTCAACATACTCCTTTCCCATATTCATTCCACCAATGTAGCCAATACTTCCATCTATAACAACAATCTTTCGGTGATTTCGGTAGTTGAGGGTATGAATTTTCAAGGGAGACTGGAAATTATAATAAGGATATATCTTAATGCCCAAATCTCTTAATTTCTTAAGATATCGTTTGGAAAGATAATTCCCGATGGAGTCATATAAGATGCGCACGTCCACGCCCTGGTCAATTTTTTGTTTTAATACCTCAACCACCTGATTGGAAAGGGGATCAGATTTCCAGATAAAATATTCCATGTGAATATAATTCTGGGCCGAGGACAAATCATTCAGAAGGACATTGAATTTATCAGCTCCTTCAAAAAATATGTTGATGTCTGTGTTTCTTGTTAGAATTGAATCTGAATTTCGATACAAAAGCTCCATGAGCTTTTTGTGCTCAAACAAGGAATATTTTTCAACAATCCAGCCCATATCAGATTTTTGCTGGTCAACGATGGTCTGTTGGATCTCCTGCATCCGTTTTTCAAGGTTTTGCCGCACAAGGGTTTGCCCGACCTTTTTACGCATGCCCCGGCCCACCAGAAAATACACAATAATCCCCCCAAAAGGGAAAAAAATAAAAACAAGAAGCCAGGAAAGCGTGGTTGCCGTCTCCCGGTTATCCAGCAGGAGGTAAAAAA
>CAYSSE010000246.1:0-5990 GCA_964433355.1 uncultured Desulfocicer sp. | reverse complement strand
GGCCCATTGCCCGTCGGGGGGGGGCGGCATGATATCATTTTCAATATTCGTTGTGCCCAGCAGGACATGGCCGTTTTATAAGAAAGTCCTGGCAAACATAACGGATTTTCATGCTTCGTTGTGGGCAGGCCGGGCCAGAATACGGTCTGCCCGTGGCAGTTTATGACAACGTTTTAGTAAACCTGGCCCAGGCAAGGGAGATGAACACCACGGCCAAGGCTGCCTGGGCCACAACAGCAGGCCAAAGAACCCTCAGCCCCACCCCCTTCATGACAATGCCCCGAAGGATTTCAAGGTACCAGCGCATGGGGTTTATCCCCGTGGCGTACTGCACCAGATCCGGCATGTTCTTGATGGGGAACATGAAGCCAGACAGCATTACGCAGGGCATCAGGATTAAAAAACTGGTGAGCATGGCCTGCTGCTGGGTGGTGGCACTGGCACTGATCATCAGGGCAATGCCCATGTTACCCATGAGATACAGCCCCGAAAGCAGATAGAGCAGGCCGATATTTCCCTTGACATGGATGTTGAATACTATGAAGGCCACAAAAAGCATAATGGTCATGGAAATATACCCCGTGACCATGTAGGGAAGGGTTTTGCCCAGAATGAACTCAATTTTTTTAATGGGGGTGACCATGACCTGCTCAATGGTGCCGATTTCTTTTTCTTTGACAATGCCAATGCTGGTCAAGAGCAGACTGAAAATAAACAGCATCACGGCAATGAGGGAGGGAACAAAATAGTATTTACTCTCTTGGTTTGCATTAAACCAGGCAATGGGCACCGTGTCCATGGGCTGGGCCATCTTTTTCATCCCCTGCCCTTCCATGTGTTCCTGGAATTTTCGGTTGGAATAGGCAGTGACGATGCCACTGGCATACCCTTGAACAATGGCCGTGGTATTGCTGTCTGTGCCATCGGTGAGGATCTGAACCGGGGCGGTCAATCCCTTTGCCATGGTTTTTTCAAATCCAAACGGAATGACGATCACCGCCCTTACCACGGCGTGATCCAGAAGATCCTTGATTTCCTTTTGGGACAGGGCCACATGGGTGATCTGAAAATACCCCCCGGCCGTGAAATCGCTGATCAGTTCCCGGGAGGCCGGGGTCTTGTCCATGTCCAGGAGCGCTGTTCTGATATCGGTGACATCTGTTGTCAGGGCAAAGGCCATGATCACCAGCTGGATCACGGGCATACCCAGAATCACCATGCGCATGCGGGGATCACGCAGGATCTGCAAAAACTCCTTTATCAACATCTGTTTCAGGCGGTGGATCATGATGGTTCCAGTTTGAATTTAAATTTACGATGGGCAAGAAGGATCATGATACCTGCGTAAAAGGTAAGCAGCAGGGCGTCCAGCCACAAAATCTCAAGCCCGATGCCCTTCAAGTAAATGCCCCGGAGGATGGCAATAAAATACCGGGCCGGAACGATGTAGGTGATGCACTGGATGGGCACGGGCATGTTTTCAATGGCAAAAACAAATCCGCTTAATATCAGGGTGGGAAGATATCCGGACACAATGGCGATCTGGTTGGCCAACACCTGGGATTTTAATACAATGCTCAGGGTCATGCCCCAGAAAAGAGCCCCGGTAAGAAAGATGGCTGCCATGGCAAACAACAAACCGGCATTGCCCACAATGGGTACATGAAACAGCCATTTTCCCATGACAACGGCAATGGTGACATCAATCATGCCGATGACAAAATAGGGGATCACCTTGCCAAAAATCAGCTCAGGCCCCTGTAGTGGCGTGCTGATTAGCTGTTCCATGGTGCCGGTTTCCCATTCTTTTGCAATGGTGACACTGGTGAGCATGGCGGCAATCACGGCCATTACAATGGCGATGATGCCGGGAATGATGACATTCTGGCTTCTCAGATCCGGGTTGTACCAGGATCTTGACACCATTTTAACGGGCGGGTTCAGGTGGGGCTTTCCGGCAAGCTGCATTCTTTTTGCGGTGAGAGTGGATGAATAGATCCGGCCCACGGCGGTGGCATATCCCATGGCAAGGCGGGAGGTGTTGGCGTCACTGCCGTCGCCGATGATCTGGAGGGTCACCTCTTTCTGAGAATTTATTTTTTGGGAAAAATCCGAAGGGATTACCATGGCCACCATGGCATGTCCCCGATCCAGGGTTAGCTGTAGATCTTCATAATTGTCATGATAGCCCACCATGGAAAAATAGGGGGAGCCGTCAAACAGGCTTAAAAGTTCACGGCTTTCCCGGGTGCGGGACTGATCCCAGACCACGGTGGGCACCTTTCGCAAATCAAGGGTCAGGGCATACCCGAAGATCATGATGAGAATCACCGGGATGGCAAGGGATAAGAACAGGCTGCGCCAGTCCCTTGACACATGGAGGAATTCTTTTTTGGCCACGGCCAACAGCCGTTGGCGCTTCATGTGCCCTTCTCCTGTTCCAATGCGGCAGCGGTATTTCTATCGTCGGCTTCAATGAGGGAAATAAACACATCCTCCATGCCTGGCATGATTTTTTCCAGGGTGTACGCTGTGATGCCAAGGGTGTTAAGTTTCTGGCGGATGGTTTTTTCGGCGGACATGGCATCCGGGGTGTCCACATGGAGACCGGCGCCAAAAAGGGCAATATCCTTGATTCCCGGGAGATCTTTAAATTCCCGGATCAGTTCCTGGGGGGTGTTGCACCTCAAATCCAGGATGTCTTCATGCATGTGTCGGGTTTTAAGCTCCAGGGGGGTTCCCATGGCAATCATCCGACCTTTATAAATCAGGGCCATGCGATCACAGTACTCAGCTTCTTCCATATAGTGGGTGGTGACAAACACGGTGACCCCCCGGTCGGCCATGTCGTAAATCAGATCCCAGAAGCGCCGGCGGCTTATGGGATCCACCCCGCTTGTGGGTTCATCCAGGAACAGCAGGGGCGGTTCGTGGAGAATGGCGCAGGCCAGGGCCAGGCGCTGTTTCCATCCGGCACTCAGAGAAGCGGTCAGGGCATTGCCGTGATCTAAAAGCCCTGCCATGTCCATGGCCCAGTTTTTTTTATCTTTCATGGCAGCTCCTTTCAGTCCATAGATGCCACCATAAAAGTTAATGTTTTCAGCCACGGTGAGATCTTCATACAGGGAAAACTTCTGGCTCATGTAGCCTATGTGCTGCTTGATCTGTTCTGCCTGGGTATGAACATCAAACCCGGCAACACGGCCGCTGCCGGAACTGGGGGCAAGCAGCCCGCACAGCATGCGGATGGTGGTGCTTTTCCCGGCACCATTGGGGCCCAGAAACCCAAAAATTTCTCCCTTTTGCACAGTGAGACTTAAATCATCAACGGCTTTGAAAGTACCAAACACCCGGGTAAGATGATCCACTTTTACGGCAATGTCCGGAGTGATCCGGGGGGGAGGTGATTCACCGGAGGCAGGGGATTTCAGTGCAGATGACTCCCCCTTAAGCTTCAATTGATCTGTATCTCCAGGAACAAATCTGGCAACAGCGCCACCAGTAACGTCCTTCTGATGCTTCAATGGATCTGCTCCCGAAGTCTCTGGCCCTAAAGGATCTGGTATCAAAGCTGCGGGAAGGAAAACCTCTGGCGTTTCGGGTTGTTTCTTTTTGGACATCATGCTGATAAAAATATCTTCCAGGGTGGGCACAGCCTGTTTGATATCCATCGCCCTTAAGCCCTCAGCCTGGATGAATTCAAGGGTTTTATCCCTTGTTTCCGAAAAATTTTCACAGACAATGTGTACCGTATCCCCAAAGACATTGACCTCGAGGCCGGGCCATTGTTTTCTCAGCAAGGTATTGATTTTTCTGGCATCCGAGCTTCTGATGGTGAGGACTTTTTCTTTCATTAACCGTTTGATTTCCCGGGGAGTACCCGTGGCAAGCAGTCTGCCCTTGTCCAGAAGCCCGATGGTGTGGCATCGTTCGGCTTCGTCAAGATAGGCCGTGGTGAGCAGAATGGACACCCCTTGTTTGACGATTTCGTATAGAATCCGCCAAAAGTCCCGTCGGCTTACGGGGTCAACCCCGTTGGTGGGCTCATCAAGCAGCAGCACCTTTGGGGTGTGAATCAGAGCGCACATGAGCTGTAGTTTTTGTTTCATGCCCCCGGATAGATCCCCGGCCCTTCTTTTTTTAAAGGGTGCCATGTGACTGAATCCCAGAAGTTCTTCAATACGTCCCTTCCGGGTATTTCGGGGCATTCCGTAAAGATCGGCATAAAAATTAATATTTTCCATCACCGTCAGATCCGGATACAGGCCGAATCGCTGGCTCATGTAAGCTATCTGTTCCTTTACTTTAAATGCAGCGGTTTTCGTATCATATCCTGCAATGGTGGCTGTTCCAGAATCCGGATCCATGATGGTGGCAAGCATGCGCAGGGTGGTGGTTTTTCCAGCACCGTCCGGTCCCACAATGCCGAAAATTTCACCTTTGTTTACGTGAAAGCTTATGGTGTCAACGGCCAGGACAGTACCGAATTTTCGGGTGAGATTCAGGGCATTAATGGCCGGGGAGCGTGTTTGTGCATCAGGGCTCAAGTTAATTCACCGCCGGTGTAATTGGTGCCATAACGGCGTCCGCAGGCATGCCCGGTTTAAGTTCGCCATGGGGGTTGGAAAGTTCAATTTTGATTCTGAACATCAACTTCACCCGCTCTTCAAAGGTCTGGACGGACTTTGGTGTAAATTCGGCCTGGCTGCTGATAAAGGTGAGGCGACCTTCAAAGGCTTTGTCGGGAAAGGCATCGGTGAAGACATCTGCTTTATCATTCAGCCGGATTCTGCCCAGATCCGTTTCCGTTATAAACGCCCGGAGCCAGGGATGATCCACATCCCCCAGTGTGACCACCGGGGTGGACGGGTTCAGGTATTCCCCAGGTTCCGCAGAGCGCACCAGGATGACCCCGTCCATGGGGGCAAAAAGATCAGTGTAGGAAAGCTGCTGCCGGGCCTGATTTACCCGCTGTTGGGCTTCATTGACCTGGGCCCTTGCCTGGGCGATGGTTTCCTTTCTGGGGCCTTGTCTTACCAATGCATATTCTGCTTCTGCCTGGGCAAGGGTGGCTTTTGCCTGTTCAACCTGTTCCTGCCTTGGGCCTTCTTGTCGAAGGGACAGGGCCTGGCGGGCGGCATCTGTCTTTGATTCTGCCTGGATTACCTCGTTTTGTGCCACTTCATACTGGGTCTGGTAGCGTTTGAACTCCTGGGGACTTGTGCCTTTTTGATTGTACAGGGCTAAAAACCGATCATAATCGGCCTTTGCCTGGCTGAACCGGGCCCGGGCTGATTTTACAGCAGCCAGGGCACTGTCCACATCGGATGTGGCGATCTGGATTTCCTGGGGCCGACTGCCCTGGGTCAACTCCAGCAGCACCTGCCGAGCCTGGAACACCCGGGCCTGGGATCTTTCTATCTCTTCGGGGCGGCTGCCTGCCATGAGTTCGGCAAGCATGGATTCTGCCCGGGCAAGGGAGGCCATGGAAAGGGCCAGCCCAATGGTTTGATCCTCATTTTCCAGTCGGGCCAGTAAATCTCCCCCCGCCACTTTATCCCCTTCGTCCACCAGGCATTGGGCCAGCCTTCCGGTAATCTTGAATCCCAGCTGCACATCCGTTATTTCAATATTACCGGACATTCTGATGGTATCTGGAGGGGTCTTCTTCCCCAAAAAAACAAAACCTGCCGTGGCCGCTGCACTGATCACTATGGCAAGGAGTATGAATCGCCTTGATTTTTTCATGGAGTCCTCCCGGATATGTTATTTAGGGGTTATAGTGCCGGTCACATGACTTGATACTAAAAATAAACTTTAAATTCATATAACTGCCACAGGCAGACCGTATTCTGGCCTCGGCCTGCCCACAACGAAGCTTGAAAGAGTGTTAGACGCATCTACTCTTTCATATAAACGGGCATGTCCTGCTGAACACAACGAATATTGGGTCGTAGACGCGGAGCCAAATGATATCATGCCGCCCCCCC
>CAYSSE010000245.1:0-6021 GCA_964433355.1 uncultured Desulfocicer sp. | reverse complement strand
GGCCGGAACCGTAGACGGTACAATTGGCCGGTTCCTATTACCCATCGGGGGGGGGGCTCTGCTGAGGGTACTTGGACACTTCATTTTTATATAACTGCCACGGGCAGACCGTATTCTGGCCCTGGTTCGCCCGAAACTAAGCATAAAAATCCGTCAAGTTTGCCAGGACTTTTTGGCGTCCTTCAAAAGTAGTTTACACTTTTTTATAGCAATCCCCATTTGCAGGGACTTTTCCCAAAAGACTGTAAAGCACTTTTAGGATCATATGAAGGATGCCGATTTTTTTATAAAAAAACAGGCTCTATTACACTCCCTATTCGCTTATTTTTTTTATGTAATCATTAATTTTAATACCACAATATGTTGTGGTTAGTTGATTTGAAAACATGATTTAAAATCAAAAAAGACCAAAGCATAATTTTGAAATGTACAAATTTGTTAAATTCTATTTGATAACAATGCCTGATTTTCAAAATTAATGATTTAAACCTTAAAATGAGCGAATGGGGAGATTACATGTTGTCTATCGTTCGTTATTGTTATTTTCTAATTTTATGATGTTTCAGTGTTGATTTTAACGTTAAGGCTGTGTAGAGTTAGATTTGAAATGTATAATATAATTTTTTCACCCAAACCAATCAATAGATTATTACAGACATATATCAATTTTAGACGTCCTTCATTTTTAGGCATCCTTCATTTGCCAGTTTACACTTTTTGAGCAATAATCCCATTTTTGGGGGAGTATTGCCCCAAAAGTGTAAAGTACTTTGGGGTTGATATGAAGGACGTTTATAAAAAAGAGTGGGCACATTTAACATTCTTTTCAAAATTGTAAAGCCCTTTGGGTTTGATATGAAGGATGCCAGTATTTTTTAATATTTTTAATTTAAAATAGCACTATATCGATAACCCGAAAATTCCATGATGAGACACAATTAAAGGCATGGGGAACATCACATGAACACGATTTTTTCATATCTTAAAGAAAAACTTTTTTCTCACAATAGCGTCACCCTGGAACAATGGCAGGAAAAAAGCTTTGTATTTGTACTCGTGTGCATCTGTGCGGGATCATTACCTCCTCTGTTTAACAGTTGCATCAGGGCTGCCGGAAGCGGCCTTTTGATGAATCTGTTTTTTTATTTAATATCGTATCTGATGTGCATTTTTATCACTGTGGCCTGGTTTATTCCCTTTAAGTTGCGGGCCTGGATAGGCGTTTTAATACTCTTTGGCCTGGGGTGTCTGGGTATTTTTTCCATTGGTCCCCTGGGCAGTGGTCGTATATGGATGTTTTTTGCCTCTGTTTTTGCCACCCTGGTTCTGGGGATAAATTCAGGGGTAATTGTTTTAGTGGCACAAGTGATTGTTTTGCTGTGCTTTACTTATTTTTTGAATATTGACTTTCCCTTTTGGGCAAATCTTCACACCTATTCCAAGGGGATCTGGGTGACCACTTCCATCACCTTCATGTTTTTGAGTATCATTTCTGTTGTGAGCATGGGGCGCTTGATCCGGGGGCTTTCACGCTCCTTAAAACGCTCCGAGAAAACCAGTGAATATCTTGAAAAAACCACCCACAAACTCAATCAGCAGATTCAGGCCCATCATGGAACCATTGCCGCCTTAAAAGAGATGGAAAAAGAACGGATTAAATCTGAGACTCGCATTCAACAAATGCAAAAGATGGAAGCCATTGGCTCCCTTGCCGGGGGAATTGCCCATGATTTTAATAATATTCTCTCCCCCATGATCGGTTACTCGGAAATGATCAAGGAAGAATTGGTGAATCAACCTGAACTCCAGCATAAGCTGGATGAGGTTCTCAAAGCCTCTTCCCGGGCAAAGACTCTTGTGGCTCAGATTTTATCTTTTAGCCGCCACGAATCAGAAGTTCTCCAACCGGTGGAGGTTCAGAAAGTAGTCAGGGAATGCTTAAAACTTCTTCGTGCCACCATTCCCAAAACCATCCACATTGAATCCATCATTAACAGCCAATGTGACAAAATTTTTGCTGACCCCACAAAGCTGCACCAGGTGATGATGAATCTGGGAATTAACGCCTACCACGCCATGGAATTAACCGGAGGCACCCTGTGGGTTATTTTTGAAGAGAGTATGGTTGAAAAGGGATTTTGTCCCAGCCTGAATCTTTCTCCGGGGCGGTATGGATTGCTGGTGTTCCGGGATACAGGGGAGGGCATGGACAAAGAGACCCTTGATAAAATATTTGATTCCCATTTTACCACCAAAATCAAGGGTAAAGGAACGGGGCTGGGGCTTTCCGTGGTACAATCCATCATTAAAAATTTCAACGGAGCTATCACCGTTCACAGCCAAAAGGGAGTGGGAACTGAATTTTGCATTTACCTTCCCCTTATGGCCGAGGAAGAACTGACCCCATCGGTTACCGTAGAAATGCCAATTCCCCATGGTAATGAACATATCCTTTTGGTGGATGATGAAAAGTCGGTTGCCTGCATGGCCCTTCAGATGCTGGAACGCCTTGGGTATCATGTGACCATGACAACGGTCAGTGAGGATGCCCTGACAATATTTTCCCAAAAGCCTTCGGCGTTTGATTTACTTATTACTGACATGACCATGCCCCAGATCACCGGAGTGGAGCTGTTAACCCATGTCCGGGCCATTCGGCAAGATATACCAGTTATTTTGTGTTCTGGATTCAGTGATCACGTCAATGATGAAAAGGCCCGCCAGCTCAAATTCAACGCCTATGTTGACAAACCCTTTTCTCTCCGGGAAATTGGCGAAACCATTCGCGAAGTGCTGGACAACTGATCCAGCAGGGCATTGATGCTCTGGACATACACCTTGTTCATGCAGGGCTTGGACAGGTGTTCCACCTGGCTGTCCTGCTCCTTTAAGGTTTTAATGGATTCTAAAAATTCAATATTCCCGGAAATAAACAGAACCGGAATATCCTTGTCACGTTGGCGGATATGTTTATATACGTCCATGCCGTTATGGGTGCCTGGCAGCATATAGTCCAGACTGACAAGATCGTAACCCCCCTTATCAAAAAGATCTATGGCAGCCTTTCCATTGGTGGCCCCATCCACCCTGTGATTACAGGGTGAATGGGTTAATATACGACATTGTACATGGGATATATCCGGTTCATCCTCAACTAACAAAATTTGTTTACCACTGTGCAAAGGGGTTTGAGAGATCTCTTCTTTTTCAATCACCGTGAGTTGTTTTTCAATCACCGGCAAGGTAATACGAATGGTGGTGCCGGCATTGACATAGGATTGTACCTCAATGCTTCCCTTGTGCTGATGAATATATTTTTGCACATTGCCCATGCCGTATCCTGTCCCTTTTACATCACCGTGGTAGGATCCGCTGGTATCATTGCTTCCCTTCAAGGTAAAGGCAGGCTCATAAATCCTATCCAGATGCTCCTGGGGAATACCGCATCCATTGTCTGTTATCTCAATACAGATCTGGGTTGTATCCACCAAATGGGTGGTAAGGGTAATTTCTGGCTGGGAGGTTTTGCCAAGGGCATGGATGGCATTTTGTAGCAGGTTCACCAGTGCATGTTCGACCATGCCGGGATCGGCCAGCAGGTCAGGCAGATGGGGTTCATAGCGTTTTGTTACTTGAATTCCTTCCAGATCCTTTTTCATCAGCGCC
Source organism: uncultured Desulfocicer sp. (assembly GCA_964433355.1). Classification (GTDB taxonomy): domain Bacteria; phylum Desulfobacterota; class Desulfobacteria; order Desulfobacterales; family Desulfobacteraceae; genus Desulfocicer. Next base: position 2,355 of record CAYSSE010000245.1, on the reverse strand, counting down.
AGAACCATATCAATTTTTTCGTTTACGTCAAAGAAACATTGCCGGGGTTCCTGATTCCTGGCAAAGGCCACCAGATTCCGGGTCATGTTTTTGCCCCTGATGGTCTGGGTCAGGATCATCCCCAGGGTTTTTTTCATGGCTGGATCTTCACAATCCATAAGCATCAATTCTATATTACCCATGACAATTCCCAGGATATTGTTAAAATCATGGGCCATTTTCCCGGCAATCTGGCCGACAAGGGCCAGTTTTTTATGCTCCCCGGCCAATTTTTGGGCTTTTATTTTTTCTTGTTCCAATTGTATACGTTCGGAGATGTCATGGATCACCATCCTGACCCCTTTGACATGTCCTTTGTCAAGGATAAAGTCGCTGCTCATCAGAACCGTTAATTTCTCACCGTTTTTTTTAATCATATTAAATTCTGCATTGCTTGGAACTTTTTCTCCCCGGGCAAGGCGTTCCACGCGTTCCATCGATTTGTTCTTGCTGGGATCATCCAGCAGATCTAAGGGGTTCAACACCATCAATTCTTCCTTTGAGTATCCTGAATATTGACACATGACATCATTGAATTTAATAAATTTATGTTCGTCAAAGTCAATTTCACAAATGCCGGCCGGGGCGTTGAGAAATAGCTGCCGGTATTTTTTTTCGCTCTCCACCAGGGCATCTTCTGTTTGCTTTCGTTCTATGGCAATGGCCATCTGGTGGGAAACGGCTGAAAGAATGTCAAGCTCCTTTTCAGTGTACAGATTGGCATTTGTGTAGCTCTGTACCGTCACCACACCGATTACCTTGTCTTTTATCATCAACGGAACCCCCAGCCAGATCAATGGTACTGGACCCCATACGCCATTTTGACGGGCTCTTTCCATGAGTTCTTCCTGTTGCAACAAGATGGGCTGGCAGTTTGCAACCACCAGCCCTGTCAGGGACTTATCTGTATCAAAAGCGGTGATGGGTGAAAAGTCATCATCTGTGGTATCCACATGATAGGGAAAATAGAGGGTGTTGCGAGTGGTATCCACCAGTGCGATGAAAAAATTGGTCACATCTATAATCGTGCCAAGACAGGTATGAATGGACGCGTAAAGGGCTTCCAGACTTGGGGCGGTGTTCACGGCATTGGAAATTGTAAACAAGGCTGAATTGATGGCTTCTGCTTGTTTTCTTGGGGTAATATCCAAAAAATGGGAATGAATGGCCGGTTTCCCCTCATATTCAATAAAGGTACTGTATGTTTCAATCCATCGAGTTCCCAGTGTTTTGTGAATGATGCGATACTGTTGGGTGGGGGGGATATTTTTGCCCATTACCCGGTTTTGAAAATTTTCTAAAAATTTTTTTTGATCATCAAAATGAATTAATTGCATCAATTGAGTGGGGGTGAATTCTTTTAGTTCTGTGGGGGTATAACCCAAAATTATTTTCATGGGGTCACTGATAAAGCAGAATTGAACTGGGTTATTCCGGGCAATGATCAATCCCTGGCGGGATTCCTCCACCAATTGTCGGTATCGTTCTTCACTCTCTCTCAGTCGCTTTTCTTCCCGGTATAAATTTTGTTCCAATATCTGGGCATTAAGCTGCATAAGACCCATGATAAAGGAGATATAAAGCATGATGAACACTAACAGGAAAATGCCCTGGATAGAGCCGGAGTTCATGTAGCTATTTACCATATTTCCTGGATACAAATAGAAAAACCCCCTCAGGGTTAAGGCTATGCTCAACAATATCAGGCTGATAATAAGCGACATGTTATCTTTGACATGCTCTGTTTCGTTTTTCATGATCAGCACACGGGCGTCGAGGATAAAATAAATGGCCCCGGTAAAAGATAATAGCGATATCCGGATATTGACACTGGGAAAAACGTATGTAAAAAAAGGAAATGCTGTCAAAGACAGACCTGTCATCAAAGCCATGTGCAGACAAATACGTCCTTTTTTGTCCCCAATAACCTTTAAGCCCAGATAAAACAGGCAGAAACCATATAAAAGGAATACATTGGACAGCACAATGCTGACAAAATCAGGGAGGACGTCCCGCAGGCTGACGAGAAAAAGCCCTATACCACAGCACAGGAGCGCCGCAATCCAAAAGTTGAAACTGATATATGTTTTACGATGAAATGAATAGGAGAGCATGGATATGCTGGAGATAAGTATGCTGACGCCCATAACCATGGAAAGGGTGCGGATATCAAGAAAATTTAACATTTTGGTTCCAGTTTTTATTTTATAACTTGCTCAATTGCAACATTAAGGCCACAGAAAATCTATGACTGTCGAGGATTTTTATAAGAATGGCGTAAAACCCCTATCCCTTCAGGGTAGGGGATGTAAGCCA
>CAYSSE010000244.1:1353-6039 GCA_964433355.1 uncultured Desulfocicer sp. | reverse complement strand
TTTGAAAAACGCAGGGACAAGGAGGGAAAATAGAAAAAGGGTAAGCGGGTTTGTCTGATTTTATGGGCATGATTGGAGATCATTGGAGGGATTAGCTGAATAAAAATATAAATTAATTTGCTAAAAGCGCAGCTTTTGTGCAAATAATGGGTTTAAATTCGTATTTATAAACTTAAACTCAATATGAATATTTGGAAAACGCTCATGCTTATTGAATTCAGTGTAAAAAATTATCGATCCCTATGGGAACAGCAGGTGCTGAGTATGACCGCGGGAGGGGCAATTAAAGACCTGCAGGATCGAAATACCTTTGATGCCCCCATCAAAGGCCCCTTAAAATTATTAAAATCCGCAGTGATGTACGGTCCTAACGGGGCAGGGAAAAGCAATCTGATTTCCGCCCTTGATTTCATGCAGCAGTTTGTTCTGGGATCATCAAAAAATCGCCAGGAAGGGGAACCCATCAATAGAATTCCTTTCCGGCTCCATTCACAAGGCCCTTCTGAAACCACGGAATTGGAAGTCTTTTTTATTCAGGACTCCGTTCGATATCAATATGGCTTTGCATGCAATGAAACCAGAGTCACCCATGAATGGCTTTTGGCCTATCCTGAAAATCGGGCACAAAGATGGTTTGAACGCGCCTTTAATCCTGAGACAAACGAGGATGAATGGTATTTCGGGAATAAATTTTCAGGCACAAAAAAAACCTGGCAGGGCAATACCCGGCCCAATGCCCTTTTTTTGTCTGCTGCCGTGCAACTTAACAGTGAGCAGTTAAAACCGGTTTTTTCATGGTTTAAAAATTTGGTTGTGATCCGTCATGGAGAAGTGCTTGATCCTAATTTCACCATCGAGAGGTGTGAGAATGAAACATCCAGGCAAGAGATATTAAAATTCATGAAAGGGGCAGATATTGATGTGGACGGCATTGATATAAAAGTTAAAAAACTCAGCGCCAATGAATTGAATATTCCCGATGATCTGCCCATGGATCTTAAAAAAAGGATTAAGGCCGATCTGGACGGCCAGACTGTCAAACAAATTAAATTTAATCATCATATGATTGATTCAGAAGACTCAACGTCTTTTTTGCTGGGGGATGAATCAGACGGCACCCAGAAGATTTTTGCCTATGCGGGTCCATGGCTTGATCTGTTGAACAGTGGGCGGGTACTCATCATTGATGAGCTGGACAATAGTTTTCATCCCCATATTATCCGGTTTTTACTTAATTTGATCCATAACCCTGAATCTAATAAGGCCAATGGTCAATTAATTTTTTCAACACATGATACTTCTGTCCTGGATCCTAAAATTTTCAGAAGGGATCAGGTATGGTTTGTTGAAAAGGATAAAGGTAATTCCACCCAGATTTATTCCCTCTCAGATTTCCATCCTCGCAAAGGTGAGGCCCTGGAAAAAGGTTATCTTAAGGGCCGGTATGGGGCATTACCGTATATCGGGGAGGTAAATTTTTAATGGGTGGTGGTGACAAGTTATTCAAGAAACGAAAAGCCAAACGATTATCAGGCCATGGGAGGAAAAAGCCCCAACGCGATCCATATGATGTGGTGCTCATCGTTTGTGAGGGAGAAACAGAAGAAAAATATTTTAAGGGCCTGGTAGCTGCATTGCAATTGAATACGGCAAATGTTCGGATTCCCAACAATACCCGTGGCTCTTCTCCACGAAATGTGGTTGATTTTGCCATCAGCGAATATAATGAGACAAAAGAGTTTGATAAGGTTTTCTGCGTGATAGATAAGGATTCTCATTCTCAATATGATGAAGCACTTGATATGGTACGTAGAAAGAAATTGAGAAAAAAACACTCCATTCATGCGATTACATCTGTTCCATGTTTTGAATTCTGGATTTTGCTTCATTACAGGATGACGACCCAAAGTTTTTACTCTGATTCAGGATCTGCTTGTGAAAGAGTGATCCACGAAGTCAAAAAGTATATTCCAAAATATGAAAAAGCAGCCAGAAAATTGTTTCCGATGACAGAGAAAAAACTGGATGCAGGCATTGAAAATGCTGAAATAGTTTTAAAACATTGCCAATCTGCAGGCACGGATGATCCTTCAACCAAAATCCATGAACTGGTTTTATATCTGAAAAAATTAAAACAGGAAAAGAGGAAAATAGGGGACAAACCACGTTTTTTTTAGCTTAGGGAACCGGTCTTAATTTTTTGTGGCTTAGGCTAATCAACCGGGCTTACAAGTTGCCTTGCAACCTCCTGAGTCTTTAGCTCAGGGGTTGTTGACTCAGTTGACTGGTTTCTTTGAGATGCACACCGGAAAGACCCACTTTAAAGGCACCGGATAGCAGGTTTGCCAGCCGTAGGGCCGCTTCTTCATGATTTAAGCCGCCTTGCCGTATATTGGATAAACAGTTCCTTTCGGCATCGGTTCTTCCTTTTTTCGGGGACCAGGTAAGATATATGCCCATGCTGTCGGATGCGCTAAGCCCCGGGCGTTCTCCGATCAGTATAATACTCAAACGGACATTCAGGATCTCCCCGATTTCATCTGCCAGGGCCACCCGGGCCTGGGATGCGATGACCACCGGCGCACAGCTCAAGTCACGGATGGATGTTATAGACAGGAAACGGTCCAGAAAGAGGATGGCGTTGTTGTGAATGGCGCAGGTGGACAGGCCGTCGGCAATCACGATACCAATATCAAATCCCGGTGGGGCAGGGGAGGGCACAGTTTCTAACATCTTCCTTGATTCCTCATCCAGCTGCCGACCAAGATCCGGTCTTTGCAGATACACGGTTCGGTTTGTGGCCGCACTACAAACCTTTATTGACGGTGTTTTCCTGGCATCAAGCCGGGTTTTGATCTTTTTTGCATCAAAGGGCAGATGCACGGCATCCCGGGCCCGGGCGTGGTCCAGATCAAAGTTGAGTATATGCCGGGTTGCAATGCTTGACCCGGCGCGTTCCAATGCGATGCGGGCCGGTGTCAGCTGGTTTAACCGGTTCAGATCCCCCAGGGTTTTTAATGATTTTTCCATTATTTCATCTCCTTGAGGCAGTCAAGCAGGGGTGTGGTGTGGTTGCCTGCGGTAAGCTGGTACCTTTCATCGTGAAGTCCCATCTTTTTCAGCCAAGTTTCAAATTCAGGGGCACAGCGCACCCCCATCACCTGTCTCAGGTAATTGGCATCGTGGAAGGAGGTGCTTTGATAGTTGAGCATGATGTCGTCGGCACCGGGAACCCCCATAATAAAATTTACCCCTGCCACCCCAAGCAGGGTCAGCAGGTTGTCCATGTCATTTTGATCTGCCTCTGCGTGGTTGGTGTAGCAAATATCACACCCCATGGGCAGCCCCAGCAGTTTTCCACAAAAATGATCTTCAAGACCGGCCCGGATGATCTGTTTTCCATCGTAGAGATATTCAGGCCCAATGAATCCCACCACGGTATTCACCAGCAGGGGCTGGTAGTGTCTGGCAACGGCATAGGCCCGTGATTCCAGGGTCTGCTGATCGACTCCATGGTTTGCATTGGCCGAAAGTGCGCTTCCCTGTCCGGTTTCAAAGTACATGACATTGTTGCCGAGGCTTCCCCGCTGCAGGGAAAGTGCAGCCTCCCTGGCTTCCTTGAGCAGATCCAAGGTAATGCCGAAGCCGTCGTTGGCTTTCTGTGTGCCAGTAATGGATTGAAATACGATATCCACCGGGCTGTTATTCTCCATCATCGTCATGGCATTGGTGATGTGGGTTAGAACACAGGACTGGATCGGCATCTCATAGCGTTGACGCAGATCATCCAGCAATTGCAGAATGACGGTGGCCGATTGAATGTCATCGGATGCAGGGTTGATCCCGATAACGGCATCGCCGATGCCGTTGAGCAGGCCGTCCAGTATGGAGGCCACCACACCCCGGGGATCGTCCGTGGGATGGTTGGGCTGCAGCCGGGTTGAAAAATGTCCCTTTAAACCAATGGTTGTCCTGAAGCGGGTGACAGTTTCAATCTTTCGGGCAACCAGAATCAGATCCTGGTTGCGCATGATTTTGGACACCGCTGCTGCCATTTCTGGTGTAATCCCCGGGGCAATGGATTTTAGCTGTTCCGTGTTTGTTTCATAAGAGAGCAACCAGTTGCGGAAATCGCCCACAGTAAGGCTGCTTACAGGTGAAAATGCTTTTGCGTCATGGGTATCCAGAATCAGCCGGGTGACATCATCTGTTTCGTATGGGATGACAGCTTCATTTAAAAAGATCCTTAACGGCAGATCTGCCAATGCAAATTTTGCCGCAACCCGTTCTTCTTCTGAAGCGGCACCACATCCTGCCAGCGCGTCCCCTGATTTTAACGGGCTTGCTTTGGCCATCAACTCCTTGAGATCAGAAAAACGGTAGCTGTGGCTGCCTATGGTAAATTGGTAGTGGCTCATGGGTTCACCGTTGTTCCACCTTAAAATGGATAGGGCGTTGTCATCACTTAATTTTAGGATTGCCGGTTGTAAATACTCAGATTAGGTAATGCTCTACAGTATGTGCAACCCTAAATTTTAGTATAGTCTTAGTCTTGACTATGCAGTCGGCTGATTTTGTTAAGCAAATTACCACAAAGACGGGGGTATTGCCAATATCATAATTCCACACATGGCACAGCGTATGATTTTTTAAGAAAAATAAGAGAATAAGAAGGGACAGACCATT
>CAYSSE010000244.1:0-1253 GCA_964433355.1 uncultured Desulfocicer sp. | reverse complement strand
AGACCATTCGCCAAGTGGTGCTGGAAGATAAAAATTTACCGGAGAATATCCTTAATGCCGCTCTGACGGAGTCGAATCTTCTTTAATTCTAATCCGTTCCATCAGACTTTCGTAGGCCTGGTTGAGACGCATAAATTGTTTGGCATCCCCTCCCTTATCCGGGTGGTGCTTCCGGGCAAGTTTTCGGTAATGGCGGGAGAGCGTACTGGAAGACATGGTACTGAATGTCTGGGGGTTCAGGGACATGTCTGACAATGCTTTGTCCAGAGATACCCTTATCTTGGGGGCAGGGGGATGAAATTGTCTGTGTCGGTTCATGAAGCGCTTTGAAAAATCATCCAGAAGTGTACTGTGGGCATAATCGTAATCAAAAAACATGATCACATATCGGTGGAGACTGGGATTAAGCACCCTGGGTGCCGGTATGTCTGGGGTGATAAAGAGGCTGTCATTGATATGGCAGAGTTCCTTAATGAAATACGCATCCATCCTTTCCTGATCCAGGGTCTGGGGCATTCTTTTGGCCATGAAACCTTGAAAAAAACGCTGTAGGTCTAGGGCCGCGAACAAATAAGTTTTAAGCTCAGATGCCTTGAGCCGAGATTCCTGTTGCATGAATATTTGTTCAATTTCGTCCCGGGATTTGTTCACCAGGCTTTTGAACAATCCCACTGGCATGTTTTCCATGGCGCCTTGGTCAATTTCTCCAAATTTTAGAAAATGATGCCTTCGTTTGTCAAACAGAGGCATGGTGTGTTGGATAAACTGCTTGTCGTCATCGTTCAGGGGAGAATTCTTGCCGGGGGAACGATGGTGAAAGGTCTCCACAGCCTGTTGGATATCCTTTCGAATAAATGGCCAGAACACAGATTCCAGTTGATCCCTGTCCAGGGAAACACCTGCTTTTGCAAGGGCATCCTCAACCTCTTCGGCAATGTAGTATGCATTGCCCCCGGGGTATACTATAAATTTACAGGGATCATCTCCCAGTCCAAAAATATCCTGGCTGCTAAATCCGTGGCTGGTTTTTATGGATCGGCGAAGGGTGTATTGTACCTTGCCGTTGATGGTGTTTCGGGCCATGTACATGGGAATACTCCTGGGTAACGTTTATCTGTTTTAAGATTGATGACCCTGTAAAAAATTCACCTTCATTTTTTTCAAGATAAAGTCCAAATATATTAACAACATATATCCATTGAATAGTGAAAAGCATATGTGTGAGTACTTATCAAGAAATTATGTTTGTTTAT
>CAYSSE010000243.1:0-6069 GCA_964433355.1 uncultured Desulfocicer sp. | reverse complement strand
AACCTTAAAAAAAAAGGGGTGCTCACAACCAACACAGAGCACCCCTTTATTCAATCATATAAGTCTTAACAGATTATGTCGTGCAGTCACATCATCTCACAGATGCAATGTCCAGTCGATGCAGCGCCCGTCTCAGGGCTATTTCTGCACGGACAAGATCAGTGTCACCGGAACCACTGGAGATTCGCTTTTCTGCTCTCTCTTTTGCCAACTTAGCCCGACTTACATCAATTTCAGACCTGCGTTCTGCAGATTCGGCAAGCAGGGTTACCTTGTTGGGCAGCACTTCTGCAAAACCACCATTGACAAAGAGATAACGCTCTTTGCCCGAGGCATCTTTATAACGCAGGGTACCGACCTTCAAGGATGTCAAAAAAGTGGTATGGCCATAAAGCACGCCAAATTCACCTTCCGAACCCGGGGCAACCACAATCTGAGCTTCTTCGCTGACCACCGCCTTCTGGGGAGTGACCACTTCCAGAAATATATTCTCAGCCATTCTATCCCCCTTGAGTTAGTCTTCTGAACTCATTTTAGCAGCTTTCTCGACGGCCTCTTCAATGGAACCCACCATGTAGAATGCTTTCTCGGGAAGATTGTCATGTTTTCCATCAATGATCTCTTTAAAAGATCTTACCGTGTCTTCAACCTTTACAAACTTACCGGGCATACCGGTGAAGGTTTCCGCCACATGGAAGGGCTGGGACAAAAATCTCTGTAGTTTACGGGCACGCTCCACGGTGATTCTATCTTCATCGGAAAGCTCATCCATACCCAGAATGGCAATGATATCCTGGAGTTCTTTGTATTTCTGGAGGGTCTGCTGCACGGTGTTGGCCACAAGGTAGTGTTCTTCACCAATGTAGGCGGCATCCAGAATTCGTGAGGTTGAATCCAGGGGATCCACCGCAGGATAGATACCAAGCTCAGCAATCTGACGGGAAAGTACCACCGTACCGTCAAGATGGGCAAAGGTGGTTGCAGGCGCCGGATCCGTCAAGTCATCTGCGGGTACGTATACGCACTGTACCGCGGTGATGGAACCCTTATCCGTTGAGGTAATACGCTCCTGGAGCTCACCCATGTCAACTGCCAGTGTGGGCTGATACCCAACGGCTGAAGGCATACGACCAAGGGTTGCTGACACCTCGGCACCAGCCTGGGTAAAACGGAATATATTATCAACAAAGAGAAGCACGTCCTGGCCCTCTTCATCACGGAAATATTCGGCACAGGTCAATGCAGAAAGGGCCACCCTTGCACGGGCTCCCGGAGGTTCTGTCATCTGGCCGTATACCAATGCACACTTGGGAAGAACGCCGGAGTCTTTCATCTCATGGTAAAGGTCATTCCCTTCACGGGTTCTTTCTCCAACGCCACCAAACACGGAAATACCACCATGCTGCATGGCAATATTATTTACCATTTCCATCATGATAACGGTCTTACCAACACCAGCACCACCAAACATTCCCATTTTACCGCCCCGGGGAAAGGGAACCAGAAGATCGATTACCTTAACACCGGTTTCAAGAACCCTTACAGTGGTATCCTGATTGATAAAATCAGGGGCAGATCTATGAATGGGCAGCATCTTGGAGCGATCAATGTCACCCAGACCATCCACAGGTTTTCCCACAACATTGAGAACCCGACCAAGAGAAGCGGCACCAACAGGCATCATAATGGGTGAGCCTGTGTCCTTTACTTCCATTCCCCGCTGCAAACCATCGGTGACGTCCATACCGATGCATCTTACCACATTGTCACCCAGATGCTGGGCCACTTCAATGACCAGGTTATCTGCTTCATCATTGATAACGGGGTTGGTCACAGTCAATGCACTAAGAAGGGGGGGAAGCTTTCCAGGTTCAAATCTTACATCAACAACAGCACCCAGCACCTGTGCTATTTTTCCTATATTTTCAGCCATGTATTCCTCCTGTTAAAGCTGTTTACTTTTTTATATTTGGTATAATTATCCGTTGAGCGCTTCAGCACCGCCGACAATGTCCATGAGGTCTGATGTAATACCTGCCTGACGCGTCTTGTTAAAGATGGTCTGTAGTTCATCGATCATGTCTTCGCATGCCTTGGTTGCGTTCTCCATGGCCCTCATCCGGGAGGCATGCTCACTGGTTGAGGTCTGAAGCAGCGCATCATATATCTGAATAAAAATATTCTTGGGCAGCATTTCACCCAGCAACTCATCGGACGAGGGTTCGCAGATATGTTCTGCCAAGTACACCCCATCATTGGTTGCTACAGCCCCATCCGCTTCCACTACTTCTATGGGAGGGATGGGAAGAATTTGCTTGATCACCGCTTCCTGGCGGGCCAGGGTTTTAAAATCAGAACATACCAGATATACTTCATCAACAGCTTCTTCAAGAAAATCATTGATCAATTTCTGTCCAGAAGTTGATGCCACACTGAAATCAAATTGTCCGCCCACAACGCCGAGATGTTCAGAGTCGATGGCCATGGGTGTTTTCCGGGCCCAATCTCTGCCCTTCTTTCCAAAGCAAGTAAAAGAAACCTCCTTACCCTGGAGAGACGCATTGACGAACTTGTTTGCCTTTTCAATCAAATGTGCATTAAAACCACCGCAAAGTCCCCTGTCCGATGTGCACAGGATGATATTGACTTTTTTAACTTCTTCCCTTGGAACCAGCAGGGGGCTGGCATCTTCGCCAGCCTTTCCGGCAATACTTCCCAGTACTTCGGAAAATTTGGACGCATAGGGCTTAAATGCCTCCATACTTCCCTGGGCACCACGAAGTCGGGAAGTAGCGACCATTTTCATGGCAGAAGTGATCTGCTTGGTCTTTTTTACACTACCTATCTTTATTTGGACTTCCTTTAAGGTTGCCATATTATTTCCCTTTTACACCTGTTTATAAATAATACTCATTTTACACAAAACAATTTCAGAGCGATTTTTAAACAGCCGCCTGGAATTCTTCAGCATAGGCGTCAAGGGCTTTTTTCAGCTTGGCTTCAATGTCACTGGTGATGGCCTGTTGCTCCACAAGGTCTGTGAAAATTTCAGGAAACCTGTTGTCAATAAAGGTGTAGAGTCCAGATTCATATTTATCCACGGCTTCCTTGGGGTATTTATCCATATATCCCTTGGTTCCGGCAAAAAGGATAACAACCTGTTTTTCCATGGGAAGGGGCTTGAACTGGGGTTGTTTCAAAAGTTCAACCAGTCGTTCACCACGGGTGAGCTGACGCTGGGTTGCAGCATCAAGGTCACTTCCAAAGGCAGCAAAGGCTTCCAGCTCACGGTATTGGGCAAGATCCAGTCGCAGGGTACCGGCCACTTGTTTCATGGCCTTACACTGGGCAGCGCCACCCACGCGGGAAACGGAAAGTCCAACATCAATGGCAGGACGAACACCGGAAAAGAAAAGACCCTTGTCCAGGTAGATCTGACCATCGGTGATGGAGATAACGTTGGTGGGGATAAAGGCAGACACATCCCCTTCCTGGGTTTCAATGATGGGAAGAGCGGTGAGAGAACCGGCACCCAGATCATCGGAGAGCTTTGCAGACCGTTCCAGCAGACGGGAATGGTTGTAGAAAATATCTCCAGGGAAGGCCTCGCGTCCCGGCGGACGTCTCAAGAGAAGGGATACCTGACGATAGGCAGCAGCCTGTTTGGAAAGATCATCGTAGATGATCAGGGCATGCTCACCCTTATCACGGAAATACTCACCCATGGCACATCCGGCGTAGGGAGCCAGATACTGCATGGCAGCGGACTCAGAGGCGGAAGCGATTACAACGGTGGTGTATTCCATGGCACCGTGCTCTTCAAGGGCTGCAACCACCTGGGCCACGGTGGATTTTTTCTGTCCACAGGCCACATAGATGCATTTCATGTCTGTATTTTTCTGGGCAATGATGGCATCAACGGCAATGGCGGTCTTACCAATCTGACGGTCACCGATGATCAACTCACGCTGGCCACGTCCCACAGGAGTCATGCCGTCAACGGCTTTACTTCCAGTATAGCAGGGTTCATGAACAGACTTACGGGCGATAACACCCGGGGCAACCAATTCCATGTTCATGGTGATACTGGAATCGATGGGCCCCTTCCCATCAACCGGCTCACCGGTTGTGGATACAACACGACCCAGAACAGCCTCACCAACGGGCACAGATGCAATGCGGTCGGTACGTTTTACAACGTCACCTTCCTTGATTTTCTTATCTTCACCCAGGATGGCAACACCGACGTTGTCTTCCTCAAGGTTCAAGGCAAGCCCCAGAACGCCACCGGGAAACTCCACAAGCTCCATGGCTTTTACTTTTTCAAGGCCGTACACACGGGCAATACCATCACCCACGGACAGCACTACCCCGGTTTCGCTGAGCTCAACCTCTTTATCGAAATCTTTAATCTGCTCTTTTATAATTTGGCTTATTTCTTCAGCTCTTATTTTCATTAGACTCTCTCACCCCTTTTTAATGATTCCCTCATATTGAACAGTTGAGTTTTAACGCTGCCATCCAGCACAAGATCGCCTATTTTGGTCACAATTCCGCCAATCAAATCGGCATCCTGCTCAACATCCAGAATAATCTTTTTGCCGACTCGTTTTGCAAGGCCCTGCTTGATTTTGTCTGTGGCCTCGGCGGACAGCGCTGTGGCCGATACCAAGGTGGCATGAACCACGCCATTAAGTTCATCAGCCAGTTTTTTATAAAACTCACTGATATCCCTCAAAAAAACGATGCGCCGCTTATCAAACAACAACACCAGGAAGGATTTCATCACCCGGGAAAAAGAGGTTTTTTCCAGAACCGATGTCAAGACATTCCGCCGGTCATTCTTGTCAAACAAGGGATTGTTTACAGCCTTTTCAAGTTCAACATTGGTGTCAAAGAGTTCCACAATCTCATCCAGCTCTTTGCGATACTGATCTGCATTGCCGTCCTCTTCGCCGATAAGCATCAATGCTTTGGCATAGCGCCGTGAAATAGATAGATTTTTCATTATGCCACCACCTTGTCCAGATACTCATCAACCAGACGATCCTGGTCGTCGGAGTTAATCAACTCTTTTACCAGGGTTTCTGCCTGTTCAAGGGCTTTTTCAGCAATTTCCTGCTGTAGTTTCAACTTTGCGGCCTTGAACTCCTGCTCAATATTTCTCTTTGCAGACTCTTCCAGCTTGGCAGCCTGGGCTTCGGCCTCGGCAAGTATGCGTTGCTTTGCAACCTCGCCCTGCTTGACATAGGTTTCCACTATTCTTTCGGATTCCTGGTCAAGGCTGGCCATTTTTTCTGCATACTCGGCAAGATTTTTTTCCGCAGTTGCTTTTTTCTGCTCAAGATCAGCAAGTTCGGCTTTGATTGCCTTCACCCGGGAAGAAAAAAATTCAGCCACCGGTTTCCGTGCAATGTAAAACAAGGCAATCATAAGCACTGCAAAGTTCATCACTTTGTAGGTATCCGTTGCCATCCACCCCTTGGGGGCTGCCGCACCATGCTCTCCACCACTTGATGCCAGGGCAATTCCGGCAAAAATAAAAAGAAAAGTCAATGCTGCAGGAATGATGGTCTTGGAATGTTTCCGCATAAACCGTACAATCTTCATCAGCACGCCCTCCCCAGTATTTTTTCACCAATCGCCTTGGCAAAAGCATCAATCTCCTGTTCAAGCGCAGATTGAGCCTTCTGGGTCTCAGTGACAACCTGTCCCCGAATTTCAGCAAGGTTGGCCTGAGCTTTTTTGTTGATCCTTTCAATGATCTCTTTTTCTTCCTGGGATGCTTCTTCGACAAAGATGTCTTTTTGTTTCAGACCCTCTGCCCTTGCACCCTTCAGTCCTTCCGCATACTCCTTGTCCTTGAGGACAGCTTCGGATGAAAGCCCTTCAACGCCTTGTTGAAGTCCCTCAACCTTGGCCTTTCGGTCCAGGAGAATTTTGCGAACAGGCTTGAATAGTACCCGGTTGAGTACGTACAAAAGAAAAAGGAAATTGATGATCTGAATAAACAATGACCCATCAACACTAACCATACATTTCCCTCCGCCAGTTAATAATTAAAAAAAA
>CAYSSE010000242.1:0-6081 GCA_964433355.1 uncultured Desulfocicer sp. | reverse complement strand
TTGGAAGTAAATCCCAATGCTCAGGAGGCAGAGGGTGACCAGAATTAGAAAATTCAGCAGTGAAGAGCGGCGTTTTTTTAAAACAGTTTACCATGCCGCCTTTGCCAATCCCTTTGGAGAACTGCGAGAAAAGCTGGACAGAACCATTGCCGGGCTTTTCCCCTCGGTGTCCCGCAGGGAGAGTGTGGATCGCTGTATGGAAGAGATTGATATCCGGGTAAAACAGTTGGAAAAAGAGGGATGTGCCACCCTGGATGCCTTCAGGGGTCAGGATCAAAATCTGATCCGCGCGGTATTCCTTTTTGATATTTTTCATAAGTTCCGGGATCATTTTGACCAGTTGATCATGGATCAGATCTCTGCGGGAGATGTGCCCGTAAAGGTCTCCTTTGCCCGGGAGGCCATTACCATGCTCCAGCAAAGGGGATTCCCCCAAAGCTGCCATGACCATTATTTTGCCTTTTCATTTCAGTTACGCCGGGCCTTTTTTTTCATCTCCAACTCCCTTGTGGGCACAAGTCCTTGCATGAAGGAGTTGAAACGAAAATTATGGAACAATGTCTTTACCAGCAATATTGAGTGGTATGATAAATACCTGTGGAACCGCATGGAAGATTTTTCCACCCTGATATTGGGAGAAACCGGCACAGGCAAAGGAACAGCGGCCATGGCCGTGGGCCGCAGCGGGTTTATTCCCTTTGACAGCAATAAGGGATGTTTTGCCGACAGTTTCACCGGCACATTTATCTCTTTAAATCTTTCCCAGTTTCCCGAAACCCTGCTGGAATCAGAACTGTTTGGCCATAGAAAAGGTGCCTTTACCGGGGCAGTGGAGGACTATCCGGGCGTGTTTGATAGATGCAGCCCCCATGGGGCCATTTTGTTGGATGAAATTGGTGAAGTGGCCAACCATGTTCAGATCAAACTTTTGCAGGTGCTACAGGATCGGGTGTTTGCCCCTGTGGGCAGCCATGTAAAATCCCGGTTTCAGGGGCGGGTCATTGCTGCCACCAACCGTTCCATGGATGATATTGCCGGGGGCAGGGTACTAAGGGATGATTTTTATTACCGTCTCAGCTCCGATGTCATTGAAATGCCTCCCTTACGAAAACGAATTCTCCAGGAACCAGAAGAATTGACGGCCCTTTTGAAATTCACCGTGGAACGGATCATGGGAACCCAATGTGATGAACTGGTAAAAAAAGTGCTTCGCATGATTAACAGGGAGCTTGGAAACGATTATCACTGGCCAGGAAACGTCCGTGAACTTGAGCAGTGCGTCAAACAGGTCATGCTTCGACGGGGCTACGAACAATTGCAGAAAAAAAAGAAAGATGATGTTAAGCACCGCCTGATCAAGGGGTTGGAGAAGGGGGATATGACGGTGTCAGAGTTGACATCCGGTTACCTGCAGCTACTCTATGATAAACATGGTGCCTATGAAAAGGTGGCCCGGCGGGCTGGCATGGATCGTAGAACCGTTAAAAAATATATTGATCAACAGGGCATATTATGATGCGCATTCCCATTTTTCCGTTCGGAGGCTTCATTAATCATTGGGTCATATTTGTATTATTGTCCCAAAATTGAATTATGGCTTTTTTTATATGAAAGAGTAGATATGGCTAACATTATTTCATGCTTCGTTCTGGGCAGGCCGGGTGGCAGTTTATTAGAGAATAAAACTTCCAGGCAACCTCAGCAGAGCCCCCCGATGGGCAATAGGAACCCGCCAATTGGGCCCTCTACGGTTTCGGGTGTCGGGGGGGCGGCATGATATCATTTTCAATGTTCATTGTGTTCGGCAGGACATAGCCGTTATAGGAATAAATCTTATGCTTAGTTTTCTTCCCGGCCCGGTAAAGGGCACGTTGTCATTTTTATGCTACCTTATTAATACAATGGTAATGTGTACGATTATTTTCATGGTGGCACTGGTGAAGTTCACCGTGCCACTGGCCTTATGCAGGGTTTTTTGTGATAAGTGCCTCATAGCCATCTCAACCGCCTGGATCAGCGTCAATATGTTTAATGCCCGGATTTTTACCCGCATTGATTGGGATATCCGGGGAATGGATGCCCTGGAGATGCAGGAGTGGTATCTGGTTCTTTCCAATCATCAGTCCTGGATGGATATTTTGGTGCTTCAGACGGTGTTTAACCGAAGGATTCCCTTTTTAAAGTTTTTTTTAAAAAAGGAGTTGATATGGGTGCCCTTTCTGGGGCTTGCCTGGTGGGCCCTGGATTTCCCCTTTATGCGTCGCTACACCCGTAAGTTTTTGGCAAAAAATCCCCATCTAAAGGGAAAAGATCTGGAAAGTACCCGTAAAGCGTGTGAGAAATTCAAAGCACTTCCCATTTCCATCATGAATTTTGTGGAGGGCACCCGGTTTACCCCGGCAAAACATGAGGCCCGGAATTCTCCCTACCAGCACCTGCTCACCCCCCGCGCTGGTGGCGTGGCCTTTGTGCTGGGGGCCATGGGAGAGAATATTAACGCCATTGTTGATGTCACCATTGTTTATCCCCAGGGGGCGGACAACTTTTGGGGATTTATCTCCGGCAGGGTGGAAAAAATTGTCGTGGATGTGGAGACCATGCCTGTCTCAAAAGAAATGGTGGGGGATTTCTTCAATGATGCCCCCTTCAGAGACCGTTTTTGCCACTGGTTAAATGGCCTGTGGCACCATAAGGATGCCAAAATTCAAAGCATCCTTGACCAGGTAAATCAAGGAAAGGCTGCTGTATCCCATGGGCCGTACTTACATAAAAGCGCCCATGATGCCTGCCAGGATGAAATGGGCATCCACGATGAACTCAAGGTTGCTTCCCGGAAGTAGATATCCGTTTTCACACCGTACAATCAGGTTGATCAAAAGGGTGGGAAGCGTTGCCAGCAAAAAACCGATGGGGCCTGTCATGCCAAAAATGGCGGTAAAAAGAAGGCCCATAGTCAAGGTAACTAAGACTTTTTTAATCAACGCCAGGCTCCGGGTTTCCCCCAGTATCAGGGGCAGGGTTTCCTTGCCGGTGATCCTGTCCCCCTGCATTTCCAGCACGTTGAAAAAAGCGGTTCTGGCAAAGACAAGACCTGTGGCAAAAATAAAGGATATTCCCACAGAAAGGGGCTTAAAGCTCTCCATGGCCGGAAGAATGGAGGTCACCGTTCCCCAGGCAGCGGCAATGAGGATGGTCTTTGAACCGGGGATGTCTTTTAATGCCCTGAATCTATTTACACCGGGCAACATGGAAAAAATGCCAAGGTTGTAGGTAAGTCCCAGAAAACTCATGAGCATGAGGATCATAAACGCCGTTATGCTGTGGGAAAAGGACAGCATCAAACCGGCCCCCCCACTGGCCAGGGCAAGTACCGTCATTATTTCTTTGTGGGTCTCATAAAATTGTGCCCGCTCCGGGTGGTTGTATCGATCAGATGAGATGGTTAAAAGATTATTTAAGATCTGCATGGAAAGAACATACAGCGCAGCAACGGTGGCGTGGATCAATGTGCGATCCAGTTCCTGGAGGGACGCACAGGCCCAGGTGAGGCATCCGGCCCCCATGGCCAACAGGACATTGGTTTTTAGCAGCAGATCCCGGACCTGGAAGAAAAAACGGTTCTTTTTTTGGCGAGCACGAATATGCTCTTCAATGGCCCGGCAGGTCTTGTTAATGATCCAGTTGGGGGTGGATGCCCCGGCGGTGATGGCCACAGCGTTGGCATGGGCTATCAATTGATAATCCAGTTCCGAAATATCTTCGATGTGCATGGATGGTTTGCCAGTGCCCTTGGCAATCTGGGCCAGCCGTTGGGTGTTACCACTGTGCTTTCCCCCCACCACAATGACGGCGTCGCTTTTCCGGGCAATATCCCTTGTTTCTGCCTGGCGTTTTTCCGTGGAGTTGCAGATGGTGTCATGGAGTTTGTAATGGGGATGAGTTGCGGTGATCCATTGTTTTATTTCCTGATACAAGGAGGTGTCCTGGGTGGTCTGGGCCACCACAACAGCCTTATCAAAGGCAGGTAATGCCTTTACCTCTTCCAGTGTGGAGGCTGTAAATCCCCTATCACCGGCATATCCCAAAAGTCCCCGCACCTCGGGGTGGTCTGCATCACCGATGATAATGGCGGTGTATCCCTTTTCATTGTGTCTGCCAATGATGGTCTGGACCCGGATCACCCGGGGGCAGGTGGCATCAATGACTTTAAATCCAGCATCTTCAAGGGTAATTTTATCCTGGGGCGGCACGCCATGGGCACGGATGAGAATGGTACCCTCTCCCTTTTCTGGAATTTCTTTGATACTGGGAATGCCCTTTTCTCGCAGCATCTCCTGAACCTGGGGATTATGGATCAAGGGGCCGTATGTGCAGATGGGGCCTTGGGTGCGATTGGCAGCATCCAATACCATGTCCACGGCCCGACGAACCCCCATGCAGAAGCCCGCTGTTTTTGCAATGGTTATTTTCATGAAATAGTGTCCAGAAGGTGGATGAGTTTTTGGAACTCCTGCTCGTTCTTAAAGCTGATTTCCAGTTTGCCCTTGCTCCCTTTTTTCTTTATCTTTACGCTGGATTGAATTTTTTGGGTAAGATTGTTACAGAGGGTTTCCAGAGCCATGGTTTCGGGGGTGCTGACGGCAGGTTCCGGAGCCTCTGCTTTTTCTTTTATTCGTTTAACCAACTGCTCCGTGGCCCGAACAGATAACTCCCTTGAGATCACCGTCTCCCAGGCTTTGATTTGAAGGGTCTGGGTTCCAGCCCCCAGAAGTGCCCGGGCGTGTCCCATGGAAATCTGATTCTGGGCAAGGCTTTGACTGATAGCCCCGGGTAGTTTTCTTAATCGCAAAAAATTGGTGATGGTGGATCTGTTTTTGCCAATTTTTTTTGCCACCATTTCCTGGGTATATTCAAATTCTGTGATGAGCCGGTGGTAGGCTTCTGCCTCCTCCAGGGGGTTTAAATTGGCCCGCTGGATATTTTCAATGATGGAGACCTCCAGCACCTGTTCATCGGAGAGGTTCCGGATAATGGCTGGAATACGGCTAATATTGGCGCGTCGGGCTGCCCGGAATCGACGCTCACCTGCAATGAGTTCATATTTGTCATTTTGCTTTCTCACAAGGACTGGTTGCAAAATACCCTGTTCAATGATGGAGTCCTTGAGATGCTCCAGATCCTCTTCGGAAAAAATGGTTCGGGGTTGAAACCGGTTGGGAACAATATCTTCAATGTCACACATGAAATAACTGCCCGATTTTTCATCCATGGGCTGAATGTCGGGAATGAGGGCAGAAATGCCTCTGCCAAGGCCGGTCTTTCTTACTTTCTTTCCTGTCATCTGGTCAAGAGTTCCTTTGCAAGGGCCAGGTAGCTGCTGGCACCGGGGGAGCGAACGTCATAGGAAATCACTGGCATACCATAGCTGGGGGCTTCTGCCAGCTTGATATTGCGGGGAATTTTTGTTTTAAAAATCATCTCTTTGAAATATTTTTCTGCATCTTCCACAACCTGCCGTGCCAGATTGGTGCGCTTGTCGTACATGGTTAAAAGAATGCCTTCAATGCGAAGGCTGGGATTCAGGGACACCTTAACCCGTTTGATGGTTTCAAGCAATTGCCCCAGCCCCTCCAGGGCAAAAAATTCACTTTGCAGGGGAATAAGTACCGAATCTGCGGCGGTGAGTGCGTTCAGGGTCAAGAGGCTCAAAGAGGGGGGGCAGTCAATGATGATGTACTGAAATTGCGGTGCCACCTTTGACAAAAGAGTTCCCAATATCCGTTCCCTCCGTGGAACATTCATCATCTCCACTTCAAATCCGATGAGATCCACATTGGAGGGCAGAATTTTTAAATTTTTAATTTCTGTGTCACAGATAAGTGTGTGGGGGCTTTCATCACCGATGAGTCCGTGGTACAGGGATGCCCCAAGGGTGGGTTTGTCAATACCCGTGGCCGTGGTGGCGTTGGCCTGGGGATCACAGTCCACAAGCAGGGTCTGTTTACCAAAGGTGGCAAGGGCCGCAGCCAGGTTCACCGCAGTGGTGGTTTTACCCACGCCCCCTTTTTGATTGGATATGCT
>CAYSSE010000241.1:0-6118 GCA_964433355.1 uncultured Desulfocicer sp. | reverse complement strand
CTTCCGATATTTAAATGGCTTTTTTCAAACAGTGTCTGAATCCACGCCACTGTATCTCCAAAAGCACTGGGATATTCCCGCTCAAATTTCAGCAAGGTGGCAATGATGCGGCAGGCGATTTCACTGTCCTGAAATTTTAGAGATATCTGTTTTTGCATGTCAGGGTGCATTCCGGGCATTCATCATTTTTTTTCTCAATTTTAAAAACACAGATAACCGATTTAATTGATTGGTTCCAACGTTTACCAGATGAAGCAAGGCATTTGATTGACCGAGTAGACGTCCAAATTAAAATCCTTTGGCCACAAAATCCTTATTTCATCAAAAGCATATTTCGAGAATGATCTCTAATATATTCCCACTCCTCACCATGATACGCCTTGATTGTATCATGAAACCCCTTATCAACGGACAAATAAAAAAACAGATCCATATTAATATCATTGATATCAATTATCTTTGATTTCAAATAAAACCCAGCATATAGTTTCAGAATATATTTCCACTGTTCAGGCACAAGAACCATCGGTTGATTTTGAATAACCGTGGCACTGTCAATCATGGATAACACATTGAAATAGGAAAGAGATTTAATCAGTGAGCGGACAGAACGTTTCACAACATCTCTGTCTCCATAGGCTTCCACTGTTTTTTTTGTGATCAGTTTTAAATTAATCTCATGATTCTTATTTTTATAAAGCTGAAATTTGGGCACAATCAGCTGGCATATTTCATAATCAAACATTATTTTCGCAAGATATATTGGCCGCATGAAATCCTCATCTCTGGAGCGACTCAGATCAATGAGTTCGTTAGATGCTATTCGGGTTTTATTTTCCTGAAAGGCGTAAATGAAACTTCGGAAAATAATGGTTCTGACCTTTCTTATGCTCTCTTTCCCTGTTAATTCTACCGCAACATTTTCAAAGGCAGCGTTGTAATCAGATGGCTTTGCACCTGTTTCCACCATATTCAGAAGTTCAAAAATCCACTGGGATTTCAAAGGTCTGTCAAGTCCAATCAACACGATTAATGCATCTCCTCTATTTCAATGAACGGAATCACAATTTCCTCAACACCCGTTCCGCCATGGGTCAACTCACATGCGCTCATATAATCAAACATTTCACCCGGTGGGGCCAGAATAACCGTTGGATTTCCGGCAACGGGAACCGGATACCGGATATAATCATCATTGGATAAAAAAGAATTCTTCCGGATGATCGTTCCCCGTTTTGAGTATGAATCTATAAGATATTTTTCAATTTTATGCCCATTGCCCTTTGCGGCAGTACACCCATGATCTGAACAGATATAAATATGAAAGCCATTGTTCAATAATATTTGAACCTCCCTGAATATGGCTGTCTGTCGCAGATATTGTTTGATAATATGAAAGTATGTGTTTTTGGATAAATTATGGGATTTTAATATGGTCTTATGGGCGGTTTCATCAAATAGATTATATATTTTTGCAATGGTTTTATACCCAAGAATACTATCCTCGGTGATGGGATTATTATTTTTGAACAATTGAGCATGATCAAAATTTTCAGAAAATGATTTATGCTCATTTGGATAACTCTTTTGATAGACTTCATTGAGGTTTCCGGAAAAAATGGCGCTGCGTGATATTTTTGTGGTCGATGGAATCATGGAAAAAATCGGTTTTTCAATCAAATCCACATCAAACATTTCAACAAAACAGTCTTTAATCAAAAACCATTCAGCCCATCCCATGCCGTCAAAACACAAAATCGCTTTTTTTTCATAATTGCAGGATTTTAAATAGCCGCAAATACGTTCCACAGACTTAAAAGCTGATACCATTTCAAATGGAAGATTCTTTAATCCGCCATGGAGAATAATTTCCAGCACTTTTGCATCGATATCCCTCAATAAATTCATATCCGGTGGATGCGCGGTTTGAAAACAGTCAAACACATATCGTCCCCAGCACTGACCAACATACAGGATATCATCATATGCATTTTTTTCCGTGTGATGGATGAATTGATTGAATACCTGTTCAAATTCCTGTTTCCGTCTGTTTGCACTATTTTTCAGTGATTGTTCCAAAATATCATCCACATGGGTATCGGTGATTAATTTTTCAGGGAATCCCAGGGAATAATTGAAAATTTTCAACAGGTCCCCCCGGGGCATTGACCTATACAGGCCATGCTCAATGTTGAAAGGCAGACTCTCATAATCAACCCGGATGATTTGAAAGCTGGACTGGATTGAACCCGGTATGGAAAAAGTTGAATCAGCCTGGTCAACAATAATAAGGTTTACCGGGCCATTAACAGACACCAGTAACGCCTTTACCGAGTGGACAATGGTAAAGGGTATTCCTTTTTGGTCAAGGAGATCGGCAAACTCACCCGTAGAAAAAAGCATGGTTTTATCAACCACAATTTTTTTGTCTGTAGATGAAATTTGTTGAATAAAATGATTAAATAGAAAGGTTTCCCAGCTCACAACGTTCCTTATTTTTAAGCGATATATTTTAATTCGGGCGGGTCAGTGAAATTCAGTATAGGCGATCTGTTCAAGTTTCAAATCAGGAACCACAATTTTCTTTCTGGCCAGAAGATCAATCTCTTTTTCTCTTTGATCCAGATGTTTTTTTTGTCTGGATTCCCTGATGTTATCGACCTTGATCTGGGATATCAATGCTTCTCTGTGGGCAAAATACTGTCTGGATTTTTCCTCGTATTTTTCTATTTCCTTGATCCATTCCAGTTTGGTGGCCAGATATATGGATTTGGCATTTTCCTTTGCATGGACAAGGGCGCTGTCTTTAATCTGATCAATGTTCTCCCGGCATTTGTAATTTTGAATGATGCGGTAGTTATCCACATTGCCTTTGCCCAGAAAAATACTGACCCTATTATTACAGAACGATTCATCTTCCATAAAGATGGACAGGGTGGTGATGTAGGTTCTGTCAATATTATTGGTCACCGTCATCAGGAAAACAAACCAGTAACCTTTGATGCCTGAAAATTTATTGATATTAAATTCCATGGCTGTGACCCTTCCGAAACTATCGGATTTTTTAATGTACGCGGTCGCCTGCTTCAAAAGGGGATGTTCAATGTTAATTAACTCATATTTTTCAGACTCAAAGGAAATTTCCGGATCAAACACAATATTTCTATACTCTTTCCCCTGAAATGGATTTTGGAAAAAATATACCCCCCTGGCTGATTTATAGGCGTTCACAGAAATTTTCCGGGCCGCCAGAAAAGAAAAAATCATTCTCTGGATCAGGTGATTGCTTTTATTGATCAACCTTGCAGCGGCAGTTTGGTCCGTTTCAGTAAAGGGTATCAGCAGGTCCCCCTGCTCCAGTATCTCCTTTGCCCGTTCAAATATTTCAGCGGCGGTGATATCAAGCTCATGCTCGCCCTGCTCCTTTTTATTAAGGGCTTTCACATACATATTTTCAAAAGAAAATTCATCTTCCAGCACATCCAGCACATCGGCATACTTGTCTTCCCCAAATTGTTCTTTAATCAATTCAAGTTTTTCTTCCAGAATTTCACGCACCCGATCTTCAATGGTATCCGTCAATCTGAAATTAAAAATCACTGAATTGTAATGCTGACCAATCCGGTCAATACGCCCGATGCGCTGCTCAAGCCTTGAGGGATTCCAGGGAAGATCAAAATTAACCATGCAATGGCAGAACTGAAGGTTAATACCCTCACCACCGGCATCGGTGGAGACAAGTATCTGACGTTCATCTCTGAACAGCCGGACCTGTTCATTTTTGCCTTCCCGGGAAAGGGAGCCGTTTATGTATGCGCAGGTGTAACCAAACTTTTCAAGGAATGCAATAATGGCATCCTGGGTGGGCCTGAATTCGGTGAAAATAATCACTTTGAGTTCAGGATCATTTTCCTTTGTTTTGATTTTTTCAATCAAATCAAGCAACATCCTGAACTTTTTATCTTTATAAACCGTGGTAACCCTTTCTGCTGCTTCCACGCATTCCGTCACGGTTTCTATTTCCTGGCAAAGCCCCTGTTTTGAAATGGTAAGAGTCTGCTTAAAAAGGTCATCCAGTTCCTTATCATCAATGATAAGCGCCTCGTTCGTGTCATTGGATACCTGGTGGCTGTCATTGGACCCGGCAAGCAGGGATTGAAGAAAGCGCTTTCGTTTTTTCATGGATTTTTCAATGGCAAAACTGCTGCTGGCAGCAATGCGCTGGTAGAGCATGACAAGCATGATAAGAAGGCGGTTGTTGTTTTTAATGGCGATATTATAGCAGGTGGATGCGTACCGGGTCACCAGATCGTACAGCAACAGTTCCTCATGGTTTTCCTGGGCATTCCGTGAAATATTGCAGGTGGATGTCAGCCGGTGTTTAAATATCCGGTTGCCGTCAAAATCCACCACCGCCTGTTTTTTGTTTCTGACACACACTTCTTTGACCCGTTCAGGGGTTAATCTATTTCTGTCCGAAAATAATACCGGATCAATCAGCTGCAACAAATGGAAGAAAAGATCCTCATCCCCCTGGTGCGGGGTGGCGGAAAGCAGGAGAAATACCGGAACCACCCGACTCAATTGTTTACCCAACTTGAATCTGAGGGATTCGGCCTGGTCACTTTTCTTGGACAGCTTATGGGCTTCATCAATGATGACAATATCAAACCCCGCTTTTAGCAAATCCTCAAACATGTGGTGATTATGCCATTCCCGCCGTTCTACTTCAGCCGGGGAGAGTAATTTTTTATGAATTCTGGCAGGCTTGATGCTGTCCATTGAAACAATGATTTTATCATTGAGTTTCCATACATTGGTGCTCTGTCCATAGCTCTGCTTCAGGGTTTTGACATACGCCTTATTGTAAATGACAAAATGCTCATTGAATTTAGAGACAATCTCTTCATGCCACTGGAGCACAAGCCCCGAGGGAACCACAATAAGGGTCCGACGGGCCAATCCCCTCAGCTTGTACTCCTGGTAAACCAGAAGGGCTTCAATGGTTTTTCCAAGCCCCACCTCATCGGCAATCAAGCACCTGGGTTTAAAGCGGTTCATGACAAAATCAACGACCAGTAGCTGATGGGGCAGCGGTTTAATTCTGTTACTCACCGATGAAACCAGGGAACGCTCTGTCAGATGACCTCTCAGCATCATGGTCAGGAGACGACTGACAAAGGCATCCGGTGAAGAAATCTCACTCTTTTTAATGCTTTCAAGCGGGTCACTGACCCCATGCAGATCTTCCACCCTGCAGACAATTCTCTCCCCTGTTTGGAACACCACATCCACAAGCTCATCATCAAAACCGGAAAAGCCAATGACGGTGCCGGTGCCTTTTTTCTGGTGAACCCTGCTGACGACAGTTGTTCCCAGGGCAAACGGGTTCTTTTGATCAACAGGGGCATGGGTATCCATTTATAAACTATATTCCCTCTATCTTGATTTCAGCCACTTCAATGAATTCGGTGATGTCTCCATTGTTTTCCAGCAATTTTTTATCCAGTTTTTTCGCCAGGGTGAGAATATCCTGGTACCGTTCGTTTTTATAACAATGTTCAAACCCCACAGCCAGGGCTTCTTTACGGCAAGTCTTGATTTTCTTCCGGGAATTTTCCGCCTCCAGCAAAAGGGAATCAAACTCTTTGAGCAGAGCGCGCTCTCTTTTTTCTGCCATGGGCATTTTTTCCATTTCTGACACAGGTCTTCGGTATTGATCATTTTCAAGGATAAAGTTCTCATCCAGCAGGTTTCTCAATTCCGGAATTTCATCATTGATGGCCGATGCCACTTTATTAAAGGCGGTGGAGATCTCGGAGTAGCTTTTCGCTGTATCCAGAAAAACATTGAGCCAGATCAGGGCCGATTTTTCATCACTGACAAACAGCATCATATACCCGGCATTATGGGCGGACAGCCCTTCCAGTTTCATTCTTTTTTTATACTCATGGTAGCTGGTTATCTGGTCCTGGTTGAACCAGTACCCATCTTCCAGGATAAAATTTTCATGGAGCATCTGGAAAAAAGAAGCAGAGTTATATCTCACGGTGTACCCCCGCTGGACATAGTAGGAGAGCATCCGTGAATAAAGCATCTGCTCGGTGCGCTCAATGGA
>CAYSSE010000240.1:0-6202 GCA_964433355.1 uncultured Desulfocicer sp. | reverse complement strand
ATTCCCGGCCACGCCCTCCACAACAAAGCGTCCAAAACTATTCGTCTTTATGGAGAGTTTTCGCTTGATCATGATATGGCTGGTGATGGCCCCCACCGCATTTGCCACATCCGCATCTTCGGGAATAATCACTTGGGCATTGAGCCGTTTCCCGGCCTGGGGTAAAAAATAATGCACCGGCGCACCAATGCCGATGACTGGATGATTAAATTGGGCAGAGATGGCATAACGACTGTTTTCCGGGTTTACAATCTGTCGCATTAATTGTTTAAATACCGGCGTATTTTCCATCTCATCCATGGCAAAATCCCGGGACATCTGCTTTTTCAACAGCTCCAGGGCAAGATTCATTTCCACCTGGTTTAAAAGGATCTCTATCAACTCTTTTTTGGGTTTTTTTGAAAAAAGAGACATGATGCTCACCATAAAATGGGCCGGATCTGCATCCCATTTGGTGAAGTCACCTTTTACGTGCAAAAGATCTGTGGGGGTCAACCCGCATCGCTGCACCAGACCACTCTCCTCCAGTCGTTCCAAGGGAAGAAATTGTACTGCCAGTATCTTAAGATGGGGTAATAGTTCTTCCGGTGTATGGGGCCGTTTTCTAAGCAGATCATATACTCGTTGCTCTTTGGGGGTGGGCTCAAAGGAAAATTTACCTTCCATGGCCACCAGAAGGGTCTGGGAAAGCATGGAAAGTTGATGGGTTTCCATGTACTGCAAGGCACGTTTAACCCCCTGGGGATGTGCGGCATTGGCCCACACAATGGGACCCACCCGGCGGGGTCCAATGACAAACTCATCCCGGTTCCACCGAATAAGGCTATCCCCCCCCAGTCCCACCGTACGCATATCCAGGGCCTTGACATGGGTGACAAAGCCCCCCACATTGGCACCGCTTTCGCACACCTCCACAAGCCCTTCACAGATATCGGCCGTGTCCGTGGTGGTGCCGCCCATGTCCACTACCATGGCCTCTTCTAAACCGGTGAGAAGCTTGGCACCGGCCACACTGGCAGCCGGACCTGACAATACGGTTTCCACAGGGCGCTCTTTGGCCATGGCAGCCGACATCAGGGTACCATCCCCCTTGACCACCATCACCGGCGCATGGATACCCCGTTTTTTCAAAACATCACCCAGCTCCCGGAAAAATTTAATCATCCGGGGAATAATACGGGCATTTAGCACCGCTGTCTGGGCCCGGATCACAAAATTGAGCAGATCCGAAAGCTCATGACCACAACAGGCCACCAGCCCTGTTTCTTCATTGATAATTCGTTTCACCGCCAGTTCATGGGCAGGATTCACGGCCCCGGCAAATCCAGATACGGCAAAGGCGCTGACACCCTCTTTATCCACCATCTGGCGCACCGTGTTGCGAACTTCATCTTCATCCACGGGTTCCACTTCACCGCCGCTGATGTTGAGCTGCCCCTTTACATTACATCTTGGGGTATGGGAAATCAGGTTATCTGCCACATGGCCGCCACTGACCATGAGAATCAGGCCCGTTTTTTGTCCCTCCCCCTCCACAATGGCATTGGTGGCAAGGGTGGTGGAAACAGACACCAGCTCCACATTAGAAAGCACATCTGGATCAATGCCGGACAAGACCTCGTCAATGCCAATGGAAAAATCCCATTTGGTGGTCAATGCCTTATTTTTATCAACAATTTTTTTATCATTAAAATCATACACAGAGGCGTCGGTATAAGTTCCCCCGGCATCAATACCCAGACCATAGTGGATGGAAAGTTCACTATGCGCCTCCTCATCATACACCAGGTGACGGGGTTCTCCCCGCCCGGGAATAGCACTATCACTGTCCGGTGCAGAATCAAGACCATTGGCCAGGGCTGAAAAAATAGTGACATGACCCGGGGGGATGATGACAATCTCCCCGTCGGAGATGTCCTGGGTGAGTAACCGGGTCATCAAAGAGAGATCCCCGGGAATACGTTCATATTTCCAATTATATTTTTCCGCCATTTTCCGGGCATGTTCGGCAGATTTTTGTGCGGTACCAATACCCGTGTCAATAAAAGCGGCCCGTTGATAATTGTGATGCCAGGAACTGAAAAAATCAATGATTTTACCACCTCCCTCTTCTCCGTATTGGTCTTTTAACTCCTGGCATCCCATGGACTCCGTTCCCACCCATATTTTTTCAGGCTCTTTGTTTTTGGGAACTTCTTTTTCCTTATACCAGCCCGCAGAGATGTAAAAGGTACCTGGATATTTCTCAAATTCACGTTTATAAGCCCGATCACTGCCCATGAAAAGGGCAATACAATCGTGTACCCGGGCAAAAACCAGGGGCACCCGGGGGGCACGGATGCCGATGGAGCCCTTACCGCATATCCCATACCCCACCACAATGCGACTGCACAGGGGATCTGCTGCAGATTGATCAATGGCTTCCTGGAGTCTACGGCGAAGCTCATCCGGTGTATTGTGTAACCCACCAGGAAGAAAATTCATTTTTACGTTGAGACCTTTTTGCTGGACAATATGTTTTATATCCGGGGCCAGGACACCGCACCCAATGATATGAATTATTTTTTCATCTTCCATGTGATTCTCCTTGACGCGTGTGTTGTACCGTACACCTGCTCTGCTTATATTAAAGTTATAATTCTCTGGAAATATTCTCAAAAAAATGTCAATTATCTTTGAGGCAGTGTGAAGAATGCCACATTCTTAATAAAAAATCGATAGGATAGGAAATATATATGCTTAAAAACACCTTTCATCACATCCCTGGTATTGGTGCAGGAACAGAATCTGGATTGTGGAAAAAAGGATTCAACTCCTGGAAAGATATTAAGGAAAATAATACCCCTGGTATTCCTGCTAAACGACTATCCACCCTTAAACACCATGTGGATATATCTTTGGAACATTTTGAAAATAGTCATTTTAAATATTTTGAAGAACACCTTCCCTCAAACCTTATCTGGCGTATTTTTCCGGAGGTTCGCAGCCAGGTGGCATATCTGGACATTGAGACCACTGGCCTTGAAGGATGGGATGAGATCACCACCATCGCCCTTTATGATGGAAAAGAGATCAAAACCTTTGTCAACGGTGACAATCTGGAGCACTTTCCCGAAGCCGTATCGGCCTATGGTACCGTGGTAACCTACAACGGCAAATGTTTTGATGTCCCTTTTATTGAGAACTATTTTAATATAAAAATGGATCAGGTACACATTGACTTGAGGTATCTTTTAAAAAGTCTGGGATATGGTGGTGGCCTTAAAGCATGTGAAAAAAAACTGGGCATAGACCGGGGCGGTCTGGATGGGGTTGATGGTTTTTTTGCCATACAGCTATGGCAGGATTACCAGCGCCATGGCAATGAGAAAGCCCTGGAGACCTTACTGGCATACAACATTGAGGATGTGGTGAACCTGGAAACCCTCATGGTGATGGCCTACAATAAAAAGCTTAACGAAACCCCTTTTGCCCAAAGTCATCAAATTGTATTGCCAGCAGCACCGGAAATTGAATTAAAGGCCGATGCTGCCACAGTGGTTCGATTAAAAAGCAACCACTATTATTGATGAGAATGTGCCCTTATTGATCCAACACCGTCAATTTTTGGATTTTCTCGGCGATTTCATCCTGGTTCAGTGCATCACAGTCAATGATAATTTCGGCGTATTTTTCATAAAGCACCTGGCGCTCTTCAAAGAGTTCCATAAAAGTCTGGCTGGGTGCTTTGGCAATGCCCCGGGTTTCATAGTTGTGTATTCTACGCTTGAGTTCATCAATACTCACTTTTAAAAACACAATTTGTGAAATATCCTGGAGTAAGGTCATGGCCTTATGGCTGTAAGGAACGCTGCCCCCTGTGGCAATAACCTGTTTTTGAATATTTAACTTTAAGATTTCATTTTCTTCAATATGCCTTAAATTCCAATGATCACTCTGATCAATGATCTGTTGCAGGGATTTTTGCTGATTAATCTGGATCAATATGTCCGTATCAATATAGCCAAAGGTCATGTTTTTGGCCAGAATTATACCCACTGTGCTTTTTCCTGCTCCGGGCATACCGATCAGTGTAATGTTAGATTTCATCTTTATTCCTTGATTTTAAGGGCAATTTTCAATTTTAGGGCTTGGTTCTAAGCTCCCAGAAATAAGTCCTGGAAACTGGATCATCGAGTTAAAAATTGAAAAAAAACCGTAATTGTTATATCGTTTCCCAATACTTATGTGAAACCATTGTGATAATAAGGGAATTTAAAATAAATGATTCAGAGTATTCTTGACAACGATCTGTACAAGTTCACCATGCAACAGGCCGTACATATGCTGTATCCCCGGGTGGATGTGGCGTATATTTTCATAAATCGTTCAGACACCCCTTTTCCCGACGGATTTGCTGAAAAATTGCAATGTGAAGTGAATCGTATGGCAAATTTTAAACTGACCTCTGAAGAAAAAGCCTTTCTTTCTGACACCTGCTACTTCATGACCCCGGTCTATCTTGACTTTTTGGAACATTATACCTTTGACCCCAAAGAGGTGTGTCTCCACCAGGATGGGGGACGTCTGAATCTCACCATTAAAGGCCCATGGTACCGCACTATTCTATGGGAAGTTCCTTTAATGGCCATTATCAGTGAACTCTACTTTGTGATGACCAATGCGGAACCCCTCTCCCATGCAAAACAGACGGCTATCAATTTGAATAAAGCCCGGGTTTTAAGTGATAACGGCATCAGATTTGCCGATTTTGGCACCCGGAGACGATTCTCCTCACTTGCCCACAACACCTTGATCAAAGATATTTTAGGCGTTGAGGGAAATACCCTTATTGGGACCAGCAATGTATTTTTAGCCCAGCATTTCAACATCAAACCCATTGGAACCCTGGCCCATGAATGGTTCATGTTCCATGCGGTTCTAAATGGTTATCGAATGGCCAACCCCACCGGCGTGGATGCCTGGATCGCCGCTTTTCATGGAGACCTTGGCGTTGCACTCACAGATACCTTTACCACAGATGTGTTTTTATCCACCTTTGACACCATGCACGCCAAACTTTTTGACGGTGTCCGGCATGATTCAGGAGATCCCTTTGAATACATTGAAAAAGTGATCAGCCATTATAAAAAACTTCACATCAACCCCATCACTAAAACCATTGTGTTCTCAGATGGACTGGATATAACAAAAGCGGTGCATATCCATGAAAAATGCAAGGGCAGAATCAATGATTCCTACGGCATTGGTACCAATCTCACCAACGATGTGGGGGTTACCCCGTTGAATATTGTCATCAAACTTGCCAAATGCAGAACCGCACCGGACAAGGCGTGGCACAAGGCCATTAAATTATCTGATGATATTGCAAAAAACACCGGAGACCGGGAAGAGTTGGATCATTGTATTAATGTTTTGCAGCGGGGCATCTAAGAGCCTCCGATCCCCCTATCCTCTATCCCCCAATAACACAAGCCTGGCACCATTGAACCACTATTATGACGGGTGGCTGATGTTGTGACAAGGCTCCATGGCTTCATTTCGGGAAATTAATTCTGAACAATGCCACGGGGCATTAATTTGCTTTATTTTCTTTTTTTGTCTTTCTTGGTTTTATCCCTTTCTTTGGACATTGATCCTGGAGTACACACTGATCACAATGGGGGGATACCGGTCTACAGGTTCCCTGGCCAAAGGCAACAAGAACAGAATTAACCTCTTTCCAATGACGTCGGGGTAATTTTTTCCGAAGGGCCATCTCCGTTTCCAGGGGATTTTTGGTTTTGACATATCCCCAGATGTTCATCATGCGGTGTACATGGGTATCCACGCAGATAGCGTCTTTGTCAAAGGCCATAGTCATCACCAGATTGGCGGTTTTTCGTCCCACCCCGGGCAAGGTCACCAGTTCATCAATGGTTTCCGGTACCTTTCCACCGAAATTTTCCAGAAAGCTGGGCAGTTTTTCCAGATACACTGCCTTGGATTTATAAAACCCCACGGGATAGATCCGTTTTTGAATTTCATCCCTGGATAATTTTGCAAGGCCTTCTTTATCTGGAGCCACTTCAAATAATCTCTGGGCTGCCCCGGCAGTGGTCTCATCTTTGGTACGGGCCGATAAAATGGTGGCCACCAGTATTTTAAAGGGATCATTTGTCTGAACGGCAATGAGATCCACCACGGGTACTGCATATTCACG
>CAYSSE010000239.1:0-6212 GCA_964433355.1 uncultured Desulfocicer sp. | reverse complement strand
TGGACCACATTGGCAAATCGCCGTCCATGTTTGACATGGATAAGCTCACCGCCCTGAATGCCAAGCACATCCAGGCAAAAAAACCGTCAGAACTGGCACCTCTTTTAATCCCATTCCTTGGGAAACTGGGGCTCACAGTAGCGGAAGGTCAGGCTCTTGAGCTGGCCATTGAAACCCTCCAGCCCCGGAGCAAAACATTGGTGGAAATGGCTGAAAGTGCCGCATTTTATTTTAAAGAGAATATTGTGCTCGAAGAGAAGGCCGCCAAAAAATTCCTGAAAAAGGGAACCCTGCCCACATTGGAACTAACGGCCCAGTACATGGAGGCCTTGGAAGAGTTCACGCAACAGAACCTTGAAGATGCATTAAAAAAGGTCATGGAAGAGACGGAACTCAAATTTGGAAAAATTGCCCAGCCCTTGCGGGTGGCCCTCACCGGCACCACCGTCAGTCCGGGAATTTTTGAAATGATCCTTGCTCTGGGTAAAGAAAAAACCATGACACGGATTAAAAAAGCCATGGATTACATTGGGTCACTGGCCGAATAACACCCCGGTGTACCCCACAAAGCTGGTGCCAGGACTTTTATCAAAGCTGGTGGCGTAGTCCAGGGCCATGCCCTTGACTGCGCCCATGGCCCTGGCACTGGCCACAGTGGCTGCCACGGCCCCGGCACAGCACATGTTCTGGCGTTTCTGCCCCTCGGAGAGAATATGTTCCCCATCCATGGACAAAATAGCATCCAGAGCCATGGGATCATTTTCTTTTTCCATCCACTCCAGAGCTCCGGGACCGGTGCCAACCGGTGTGAATTCAAAATTTTCTCCATAATGGGTCAAATCCGTGGAGCCCACCACCACTATATTAAGACCCATTTCACCGGCGACCTCGACGGCAGATACGCCCATTTGACTCGCCACGGGCGAAGGCGGTACCCCCACGGGCACCATGGCAGCATTGGGAAAAAAATATTTCACGAAAGGCAGCTGAACTTCAATGGTGTTATCTCCGGGAAAGGTGTGGGGGGTGTCCTGCTCAAATACCACTTTTTTTGACAGAGCCTGCACATAATATTCATGGACGTCAAGGGGCCCCAGGGGCGTTTCCCATCCCCCCTGGGCCAGGATGCGGGGGGCCTCATTCCCATGCATGTGCATGCCAAAGATAAGAACCAGATCAGGGGCGTTGCTTTTGCCCAGGGCCGCCATCACCCGGCAGGCGATGCTACCTGAAAAAAACCACCCGGCATGGGGAACAATACCACACTGAAAATTCCCTTCGGGAACCGTTGTCGACTTAACAAACGCCTCAATTTCCCGCTGACATTCTCTGGCATCAGACGGATACCACGAACCTGCAAACTGTGCTTTTTTTCGCGTCATAAAAGCCCTCCTGGAAAAAATGGGGGGGGATTTAAGCAAAAGTATCAATAACGCAAGCCTGACCCCTCCCCACGGTCTCCTAATTTTTTCAATAGCCTTTTTTTGCCACCGAATCTTTAAGCCATTGCACCCAAGGTTCCATCCCCTCTTCGGTTTTGGCGGACAACTCAAACACAGGTAATCCCGGATGGACCTTTTTCATATTATCCACTGCCTCTCTGGCATCAAAATCCAGATAAGGCAAGAGATCAATCTTATTTAAAATGGCAATGTCTACCACCTGGAACATCAGAGGGTACTTTAAGGGTTTATCTTCCCCTTCGGTGACGCTGAGCACAACGGCCTTGGCATTTTCACCAATGTCAAACTCCGCAGGACATACCAGATTACCAATATTTTCAACAATAAGAAAATCCAGAGCTGCCAGATCCATGGTAAGGGCCGATTTTTCAATGAGATGGGCCGCCAGATGACAGTCCCCACCAAATTCATCTGTGTTGATCTGTACCACTGCTGCCCCTGTGGTTTCCAGGCGATCAGCATCGTTCCGGGTGCATACATCCCCTACAATGACCCCGGTGGCCACTTCAGGCATGAGACGTCGCAATGTTTTACAAAGGATTTCGGTTTTTCCAGAACCCGGGGAACTCATCATGTTCAGGACAAACACCCCTTTTTCCTTGAACAAGCGCCTGTTTTTATCTGCCATAGTTTCGTTGGCTTCCAGCACTCGTTTTTGAATATTAATTTCCATATATTGACACTCCTTCACCATCTTTAAAAAAACATCATCATTAATAATACCTTCCCAATTTTATTTTACTTAAATAGCAGGGGGTTGGTTCTAACATCGGCCATTTGTCTGAATTAGACAGTTGCAAAAGTATCAGATTGTGGCCGACATTAGCAGGGGCAATTCATGAATTGCCCCTACAGAAAATGGCCAAAAATAGAATCAACCCCAATAACAGTCTATATATTGTGATTTTATTGCCCAAATCAACACAATATATAGTGTTTTAATTGCTGAATTTCAAATCGGTTTTGATTTTGGCGAAGGCGTTGATTAAGCAGAGGGTTTTAATCTGCAAGCTCCAGGGATGCCACTTCCAGCTCCCTGCCGGAAAGCACTTCAATTTCACCTTTTCCACATGAGGGGCAGGTAAACACCACATCCGAGACCTCCCATTCATGGTGACATTGGCGGCATCGGGCCATCACCGGCACCGTCTCAATGACAAGCTCCGCCCCTTCAAGGCAGGTATCCTTTGATATGATTTCAAAACAAAATTTCAAACTGTCCTCCACCACGGCAGCCATTCGGCCCACCCGCAGATTCACTCGTTCCACCCTGGGATCCGGCAAATCTTTGGGGATGGCATCCAGGGCAATGGAGATCATCTGTTGGGCAATTCCCATTTCATGCACAAGAAACCTCCCTTAAAATTTTTCCATTACCCGTTTAAAGGCGGACAGTGAATTTTCAATCACCTCATCTGCCACACAAAAGGCCAGCCTGAAATGACCCGGACCACCAAATCCTGTTCCAGGAACGGCAAGGATTAATTCCTCTTGCAGAGCACTTACAAAGGCCACATCATCTGGCACAGGGGAGGTGGGGAAAATATAAAACGCCCCCGGTGGAACAGTGAAGGTATACCCGGCATCGGTCAATCCATCACAAAAAATATCCCGTTTCCGTCGATATGCATCAATGTCAACACTGGTCTCCTGCAAAAAAGGCAGAACCCTCTGCATCAGGGCCGGGGCATTGACAAATCCCAATATTCTGTTGGCCAGGGCCAGGGCACTGCGCAGTTCATCTTTATAGGTCAGCGTTGGATTAATCACCGCACACCCGATGCGCTCACCGGCAAGGGAAAGATCCTTGGAATGGGAGCTGACCACAATGGAGTTGGCATAACTTGCAAACACCGGGGGAACATCCGTGTCATTAAAAACAATTTTGCGATAGGGCTCATCAGACACCAGATAGATCTCCCGGCCATACTGGAGGCTCTTTTTTTCCAAAAGGACTCCCAGGGCATCCAGGCTTTCCCGGGAATAGATCTGACCGGTGGGATTATTGGGGGAATTGATGATCACCACCCGGGTCTTTTCAGTGATGGCAGCCTCAAAGGCTTCCATGTCCAGGGTAAAATCCGCATGGGTGACAACCGTCTCAAGACTGCCCCCATGGTTGGCCGCATAAAAATGATAATCCGGGAAAAAAGGGGCAGGTACCAATACGGTTTCCCCGGGATTGAGCAAGGCCTTTAAGACAATGTTCAAACCGCCGGCAGCCCCACAGGTGAGCACAATGTCTTCGGCGGTGACCTCTGCTGCCTGCTGTACCTTTAACGTTTTGGCAATGGCCTCCCGAACGTGGAGAAAGCCGGTGTTGGGCATGTATCCATGGCCCTGCTTCTTACCCTGGGCAACGGCAGTTTCCAAGGCATCATGAAACGCCTTTGGGGGGGGCAAATTTGGATTTCCCAGGCTGAAATCAAAAACATTTTTTTCCCCATGTATGGCCTTGAGCCGGGTTCCCTCTTCAAACATTTTACGAATCCATGAGGATGTTGTCATGGCCTGTTCAATTCTGGACGCAATCATTTTATTTATTGAACTCCTTGTGATTAATTTGCAGGGGATGATAGTTGTGAGAAAAACGCTTGTTTAAAAGCCAGGAACTGATCCGCCTTGATGGATTGACGAATCCTTTCCATTAAATTTAAATAATAATGAAGATTATGGATGGTGTTAAGGCGGTAGGACAACAACTCTCTGGTTTTATAGAGATGACGCAGGTAGGCCCGGGAATAATTTTGACACACATAGCAATCACAGGTGTCATCAATGGGATTTTCGTCCATGCGAAACCGGGCATTGTAGATATTAATGGTGCCCCGAGTCGTAAAAAGCTGACCGTTTCTGGCATTTCTGGAGGGCATGACACAATCAAACATATCCACCCCCATGCCCACCATCTCCACAAGATTTTCCGGGGTGCCCACCCCCATGACATACCGGGGCTTATCATGGGGTAACAGTGGCACGGTGTGGTCGGCCATCTCATACATCATGTCCGTGGGTTCTCCCACACTCAATCCCCCCACGGCATAGCCCGGGAAATCAAGTTCAATCAATTGTTCGGCGGAAAGGGTGCGGAGGTGGGGGTACATCCCTCCCTGGACAATGCCAAATAGATTATTTACGCCCCCCTTTTCCAGCCAGTGATCCCTGCCTCTCCGGACCCACAGGGTTGTTTTTTCAAGGGCTGTCATGGTCTCTTTTTCATTGGCGGGGTGTTGAATACACCAGTCCAGGGACATCATGATATCAGAACCCAATATCATTTGAATATCCACCGCCTTTTCCGGGGTAAACAGATGACGGGAGCCGTCAATGTGGGACTGAAAGTTCACCCCTTCATCAGAGAATTTTGCCAGCTTTGCCAGGGAAAAAAATTGAAATCCGCCACTGTCCGTGAGAAGGGGACGATCCCAGTTCATGAACTTATGAAGCCCGCCCATGTGGGTCATCACCTCACAGCCAGGCCGAAGATATAAATGATAGGTGTTTCCAAGAATGATCCTGGCCTCACATTGTTTCAACTCCTCCACGGAAACAGCCTTCACCGTGCCCAATGTGCCCACGGGCATGAAAATTGGGGTGGGGATTTCACCATGGGCGGTGACGATAGTACCGGTGCGGGCCCGGGAATCAGTGCTCTTTTTTTCAATTTCAAATGTCAGCATTTTTAATATTACTCCAGCAGTATGGCATCGCCATAACTAAAAAATCGATATTTTTTTTCCACGGCCTCCTGGTAGGCATGGAGAATGGTTTTTCTACCAGCAAAGGCAGACACCAGCATTAGCAGGGTGGATTCCGGCAGATGAAAATTGGTCACCATGGCATCCACCATCTTGAACTGATATCCAGGGTAAATATAAAGATCACACATGCCACTGCCCGGGGTCACCCGCCCCGTCTCTTTTGCAGTAAATTCCAGGGTGCGCACACTGGTGGTTCCCACGGCAATGACCCGACGGCCCTCATCCTTTGCCCTGTTAATACGCTGGGCTGTGTCCTGGGTGATGGAAAAGAATTCCGAATGAATCTGGTGCTCCCGGATATCTTCCACACGCACCGGTGCAAAGGTGCCATGGCCCACATGCAGGGTGATTTTTGCAAACTCAATGCCTTTTTTTTCCAAACCATCCATGAGTTCCCGGGTGAAGTGAAGCCCTGCGGTGGGGGCTGCAACAGCTCCTTCCCGGGCCGCATACACCGTCTGGTAATTTTCTCTGTCCCTATCCTGATCCGTGGTATCATTGCGGTGTATATAAGGGGGAAGAGGGATTTCTCCCGCCGCTTCCAAGGCTGCCCTGAAATCGGTATCACAAAAAAACCGCACCAAAAAAAGGCCTGCGTTTACCCCTTCAACCCGGGCGGTGATTCCACCGCCCAGAAAAAGCCGGGTTCCTTCCCGGGGGCTTTTGGAGGCCCGAACCATGCACTCACACTGGAAGTATCCATTTTCTTCCAGACAAATCATTCCGGCGCTATAATCTATAATAAGCACCTCAACCTTGCCCCCACTCTCCTTAACACCTTTCAGACGGGCTGGAATCACTCGGGTGTCATTGACCACCAGGAGATCATCGGGCTTGAGAATGGATAACAAATTATCAAAGGTGTGATGAGAGATTTTGCCGGTGTTTCGATTCAGGTGGAGCAGCTTTGAAGTTCCCCGGTGATCCACAGGGTGCTGAGCAATCTGTTCCGGAGGAAGTTTGTAGGTATAATCAGAAATTAAATACA
>CAYSSE010000238.1:0-6225 GCA_964433355.1 uncultured Desulfocicer sp. | reverse complement strand
GAGCGCATGACTGGCAGTCATGAGGTCAGGGGTTCGATCCCCCTCAGCTCCACCATATTTTAGATGAATATATTTGCCTTTTTATTTTTTCGTCATCCACAGCAGGATGATCGTTGAAGTAAAAAGGTTTTTTTATGCCCGCCACCGGATTCATACCGTCTTTTTTCACCGGATCAGATTGCCCTGCCCATGATTCTTCCAAAAATAAAAATTACCATCTTTGACTTATACCCGATTCAGATTTACCTTATCAATAAAAGGGTGTAGTCTGCAAGATCTTGCCCTGATGTATTGCTCCCACCATGGCAGATCGACCTGCATCACTAAACCGTCACCAACATCCCAAAACTAAAGCATTGGGTTTTACGGCCTAAAGGCCGATAGTATAACACCCAGAACCAAAGCCTATCATTATTTTCCAAAAAACTGCACATCAATTAAACTGATAATTTTTAAACTGCTAATTTTTGCAGGGGGAGACAAATCATGAATTCTTCAAAAACGCTTATTTTTATTCTTTTTTCTCTGCTGTTTCTGACGGTTTCCTGTCAAAGCATTGGACCTTCAAAACCCAACGATCCCTATTATTCAGGTAGCCATGCCGGTGAAATGCTGGCCAAGCAAGATGCCCTGAATTACAGATGTACTGACTATAACCACCAATTATCCAACTTCATAAGGATGAGAATCAACACCCATCTGAAAGCGGATAAAAACATCCGTTCTGAATCATATATTAAGGGATTTAAATGGGGGTATCGCGTTGGCTTCAGGGATTATGCAGACACGTATTGCCGGGGGGATAATTATTCGGAATTTTTGAGCAACTGAATCCACAACGAACAAAAATTCAGCAAATCTGATCCCGGAGCATCCTTATTTTTTTTCAAAGAATTTGGGGAGGATCGAGGATCAAGCTGTCCCCCATAATTTTTTTTAAAATCACCATGGTAATCATGTAGGTGGGCCGTATTCCCTCCATGCCCATGGCCCCGGCGGCCAGGGTATTTCCGGTCATCAGGGGATTATCAGAGGCATAATAGGCATAACGAACCGGCACGCCTGGCAAAATATTACCCTTGATCACCGATGCGTTGATGGCCTTGTGATAGTGCCCCCCTTCCATCTCCAATCCCACGGCATTCCAATCGGATTGAAACATCCCGAGAACATCTTTGTTTTGAAGGGACGTTCCCAGCACCGTGGCCATGGTTCCCCTGTGAACGGTGATATCTGCATCAAAATCTTCGGCGGTCAGATCATTGGCAAACAGGTAGTTATCCGAGGTTCCCTCCAGAACATGGGCTGTTGCCAGCATAATATCCCCTTTTTCACCGGTGAGGGTTCCTGCTTTTCCCATGATGGAAATGGAGGCAAGGTTCAAAGGCCAGTTTCCAGAACTGTCTTCTCCGGGTTTGAGCAATTGTTCCATCAACTCAAAGGCCTGGGCCCCAAATGCATAATCCATGACAAGAATAACCGGCATCTGTTTTCCGGACAGGGTGGATTTAAGTTTCATTCCTGGATGGTATGGCATATCCACCCGCATGGCCGTATCAATGAGCTGACAATGGGTGTTGGAACCTGATTCATCGGGCAATTGCACAAGTCCCCGCTCTGCGGCAAAGGCTTGGATGGTCTGGGTTTCATTTTTAATGGAATTAAAAAATTCATAGATATCAGAATCATCCATGGCCGGGTTTTTCTGTGCCAGCGCCCCATATCCATACAACACATTGACAACGCTGTGTAAATTGGCACTGACAATGTGCAAGGGACGATCCTTCAAGCCCAATTCCGCCAAGCGATCTTTGATCTTGCCTGCCCATATCTTACCATACTTCTGATGGCCAATAATACCCATCAGAGAGGGGGCAAAATAGATCACCAGGGCATTTTCCCTGGCCACCCTCTCATTTTCAATGCGTTTGCCCAAATGATAAATCAAGGAAAAAAGCCCTGTATTGCTATGGGATTCAATGCGATTTTTTTCCAGATATTCATAGGTTTCACGGGTTTCATGGTAGGGTCGCCCCAAAATAATACTCAGGTTCCACAGGGCTGAGTCCAACTCCCCCATGGTCAAGTCAGCAATGCGATCCACCACCTTTTCAAGACGCTCCCATTCAATGCGGATGTTACCATAATCATCGTGCATTTTAAGATAAATCTTTTTGGCCTCAATGTTGAGAAAGGTCATGTGGGTGATGATGTCGTAGATCTCACTGATCCCCCGGGAAACAATAAAACAAAATTCATGGTCACTGATCTGATAGGAAACCCGTCTTCTTTTCAGGGGTTCAATGCGTTTGAAGGGGGTGTCTTCAAATTCATCCTCATCGGTGAGAATAATCTTGGTGCCTTTTTCAACCCCCTGGGGAAGGCGATCAATGACATACTCAAGTCCTTTTAATTCGACCACTTTTGCATCGTTCATGGTGCCGTAGATTTCTGGACTTAATTCCCTTAAACACCCCTCAAGGGCCTTGCCAAATCGACCAGAAGGACGATAAAACCCCCTTATGGCAAGGGAATCTGTAATGGTCTTAAACTCCCGAATGGCGACCCGGGCCCGCTGGGACTCTTTTAAATTTTCCATTCATTCTCCTTTACCTTCCAATGGGCTCCTGATCCATTTATAGATGGAATCTCACCGCTTCAAGGGGGTGTCGGATGTCAGGTATTCCAGGAAAGAAAATGTGCAATTGATTTCAGGGAAAGGATATGCCTATGGCCCTCGGCCTTCAGCAAAATAACGGGGAGGCGTTAAGGGCCATGGCACAAAAGATCACCATGGCCCCCAACAAAAAAATAAATTTAAAGATTAAGCCGTACCCAATTCATGTCCTTGAGCAGGTCTTTGGTTATTTGAATGATCTCCTTGTTATCCGCCGGTTTTTCAATAAAGGCATCTGCACCGGCTTCCATGATCTCAGACCGATTCTCCTTGGTGCTGTATCCTGTAAGAATCAAAATTTTGATGTGTGATGTGGACTCATTGGTTTTCAGGAAACGACACACCTCAAACCCATCCATTTTCGGCATGACAAGGTCAAGGATAATCAGGTCGGGATTAAATTCTTTGGATTTTACACCGGCTTCAAAGCCATTGAGTGCTGTCTGAACTTCACATTTCTTCCGGGTGAACAGCTTTTGCAACCCCTGGACAATGAGGGGCTCATCAT
Organism: uncultured Desulfocicer sp.; assembly: GCA_964433355.1. Classification (GTDB taxonomy): domain Bacteria; phylum Desulfobacterota; class Desulfobacteria; order Desulfobacterales; family Desulfobacteraceae; genus Desulfocicer. The sequence goes on along the minus strand of CAYSSE010000238.1, from coordinate 3,040 downwards.
CAACGATCAGAATTCTGGGGGACGCGTCCAGTTGCCGGCTGATGTATTTAATGCCATGGCCCCTCAGTGCATCTTCCAAGTCACTTTTGGCAATTCTATGATGGCCACCGGGGGTTACAAAACTTTTGATTTTACCGGCTTTGACCCAACGCCACATGGTCATCCGGGTTACACTGCAAAATTTTGCCGCCTGGGGTATTGTTAGAATTTCAGTATTCATATCGCTTACCTTCCTCTTTTGTTAAAATTTGTAAAAATTAAGATATGCTCCATTTTCAGCACATCTGTCTATTGGCCTGCATAATAGACATTATCGGAAATAAAAAAATTAGCTCTTCCCAAAAAATTTGGGCTCTTCATGGCTTAGTGTGAAAACTCATATCCACAGATGTGTAAACATTAAGAATTGCACGCGGCAATCATATCCAAACTACTTTTGTTAGTCACTCCCACAACCACTGTCTCATATACCTTGTCACCTATTTGGGGCCACCATACTTTTAAAGGCATTGATCAGCCCATTGGTGGATGAATCATGGCTCGTCACAGTATCCGGGGTTCCCAGTTCCGGAAAAATTTTCCGGGCCAGATCTTTACCAAGTTCCACCCCCCACTGGTCAAAGGAAAAAATATTCCAGATGACCCCCTGGGTAAAAATTTTATGTTCATACATGGCAATGAGACTGCCAAGGGTTTGGGGGGTCAACTGTTTAAATAATATGGAGTTGGTGGGACGGTTTCCCTGGAACACACGATGGGGGGCCAGTGCTTCCAGGGTTAACGGATCTCCACCGGCATCTTCCATTTCCCGGCGCACCGTCTGTTCATCCTTTCCAGATAAAAGCGCTTCGGTCTGGGCAAAAAAATTGGACAACAGGATTTCATGGTGCTGACCCATGGGGTTGTGGCTCAGGGCCGGTGCCAGAAAATCTGCCGGGATCATGCGACTTCCCTGGTGGATCAACTGATAAAAGGCATGTTGCCCATTGGTTCCGGGTTCTCCCCAGATGATGGGGCCTGTGTGGTAAGTAACTTTTTTGCCACTACGATCGGTACTTTTCCCATTGCTCTCCATGTTGGCCTGCTGAAAATAGGCAGGAAAGCGATGCATGTATTGATCATAGGGTAATATGGCCTCGGTGTGGGCATCAAAAAAATTATTATACCAGATACCGATCAGGGCCAGCACCACGGGAATATTTTTTTCCAGGGGAACGGTGCGAAAATGAGCATCCATTTCATGGGCACCCTGGAGCAATGCTTCAAAATGGTCGTATCCCACATAGCAGACAATGGAAAGGCCAATGGCGGACCACAGGGAATAGCGCCCCCCCACCCAGTCCCAGAATTCAAACCGATTGGCAGGGGAAATACCAAAGGCTTTCACTGCCACTGCATTGGTGGAGATGGCCACAAAATGTTTTTCAATGTGTACCTCATCTCCAGCATGACTCAAAAACCATTGCCGGGCAGAATGGGCATTGGTCATGGTCTCCTGGGTGGTGAAGGTTTTGGATGCCACCAGGAACAGCGTGGTTTCAGGATCTATCCGTTTCAATGTTTCTGCCAGATGGGATCCATCAATATTAGAAACAAAATAAGCGCTCACCCCTTTTCTGGCAAAAGGGGTAAGACATTCTGTCACCATGAGGGGCCCCAGATCAGACCCGCCAATGCCGATATTAACAAAGGTATTGATGGGCTTTCCTGTATATCCCCTCAGGTTACCCGAATCAATTTCCCGGGAGAACTGTTTCATTCTTAATAAAACCCGGTTCACTCCAGGCATCACATCCTGTCCCTGTAGTAGCACGGGGGAATTGCCTTGGTTTCTCAGGGCAACGTGAAGCACTGCGCGGTTTTCCGTTGCGTTGATCACATCCCCGGAAAACATTTTATCAATGGCCCCGGACAGATCCACCCGCCGGGCAAGGGCCATTAGCAGTTCCAAGGTTTGTTCTGTGATAATGTTCTTGGAAAAATCCACCAGAATATCGTTGAACCGGAGGGAAAAGGCGTTAAATCGATGAAGATCCCGGGAAAAAAGGTCTTTCATGTGAACAGACTTCATCTCCTGGAAATGTGATTCCAGTTGTCGCCATTCATCTGTCTGTATGGGGGATATGGTATTAAGCACAATACCTCGCTTTAAATATATTTTATTCACTTGGGTGATCCAGCTATCTGAACCAATAACCGGAATAACCCACAAATCCAGAGCCCATCAATTGCAAAATTGGGGAACATTCATCCATAATAACTGCCACGAGTAGACCGTATTCTGGCCTCGGCCTGCCCACAACGAAGCATGAAAGATTATTAGACACGCCTACTCTTTCATATAAACACCCATGCCCTAACAGACACAACGAATATAGGGTCGTAGACGCGGAGCCAAATGGCTGTATGCCGCCCCCGGGGAGGGGTAATGGAAGCGACCCGGAACTGTTAGACAGCCCAATTGGTCTGTTCCATTACCCCTCCCCGGGGGCTCTGCTGAGGCTACTTGGACACTTCATTTTCATATAAAAATAGGTATATGAAACAACCGTTAAGAGATGTCCTGGAATCGCACCCAACAACCATGGGCAGTGCCCTCCTTTTTAGCTGTTACATTTAAACACACATTCTTTATAATTTCAACAAGTTATTGAAAAATAATTATTTTTTTTTAAAACTCCTTGAATTTACAACATAAAATACAATAAGAAGCCCATACAAAACACAGGTTATTTTGAGCAAATGCACGTACTAACCATCCATTTTAAAACCGCTCTCCCTGAATTAAAAAAATCAGACCGCAGTGCCCAGGCAATAGAGATTGTACTTTTTGAAAACCCAAAGCGTCATTTATCGATAAAAGCACAACATTCCAATTGATGATTCTGATTTTTCACATAAAAAAGCAAGTATTGGACATTGGATACTTGTTTTTTGATACTGACTGGCGGATGATGGTGAAGCTTATTTTTTTTATATGAAAAGGAAGTGTCCAAGCACCCTCAGCAGAGCCCCCTCCGATGGGTAATAGGAACCGGCC
>CAYSSE010000237.1:0-6236 GCA_964433355.1 uncultured Desulfocicer sp. | reverse complement strand
CTGCATATTTTTTCCGGAAACGATCAATCCGCCCTGCAGTATCCACAAGCTTTTGCTTGCCCGTGAAAAAGGGATGACATGCCGCACAGATCTCCACCCTGATGTTTTCTTTGGTGGATCCGACCTCCAGCACATTGCCACAGGCACAGGATGCCGTTGTTCTCTTATATTCTGGATGTATCTCTTTCTTCATTTTTACCACTCCTTAAATATTTATCTTTAACGCTTTTCCGACAATGGACTTACGAGTTCATTGAATCAAGAAATTCTTTATTATCCTCTGTTCCTTCCATTTTTTCAAGCAAAAAAGACATACTGTCCACAGAATTTAAATTGGAAAGCAATTTTCGCAGGATCCACACACGATTCAGGGTGGCCGCATCCAGAAGCAACTCTTCCTTACGGGTACCCGATTTATTCATATTGATGGCCGGGTAAATCCGCCGATCCGCAAGCTTGCGATCCAGCACCAACTCCATATTACCCGTGCCTTTGAACTCTTCAAAGATAACCTCATCCATGCGACTTCCCGTGTCAATGAGGGCCGTGGCAATAATGGTCAGGCTTCCTCCCTCTTCAATGTTCCGGGCGGCCCCAAAAAACCGTTTGGGCCGATCAAGCGCATTGGAGTCCACCCCACCGGATAATATTTTTCCCGACGGGGGCATCACAGAGTTGTAGGCCCGGGCAAGCCGGGTGATGCTGTCGAGCAAAATAACCACATCATGGCCCTGCTCCACAATGCGCTTGGCCTTTTCAATGACCATCTCTGCCACCTGGACATGACGCTCCGAGGGTTCATCAAAGGTGGAACTGATCACCTCCGCATCCACAGACCGGGCCATGTCCGTCACCTCTTCGGGACGCTCATCAATGAGCAAAATCATGGGAACAATGTGCTCATGGGCCGCAATCATGCTATTGGCAATATTTTTTAACAGCATGGTTTTACCGGATCGGGGGGGAGAGACAATGAGTCCCCGCTGGCCAAAGCCAATGGGTGACATTAGATCAATGATGCGGGTGGGGTAGTTATCTGGTTGCGATGCAAGGTTCATCTTTCGGTCTGGATAAAGGGGGGTAAGATTGTCAAACAAAATGGTCTCAGCGGCAAGCTCAGGATTTTCAAAATTAACCGCCTCCACCTTGAGCAGGGCAAAATACCGTTCTGAATCTTTGGGTTGGCGCACCTGACCGGAGATGGTATCGCCGGTTCTGAGATTAAACCGTCGTATCTGGGAGGGGGATACATAAATATCGTCGGGACCGGGCAGATAGTTGTAATCGGGAGCCCTTAAAAAGCCAAAACCATCGGGAAGAATCTCAAGGGTGCCTTCTCCATATATTTGACCACTTTCCTCAATGGCTGCCTGGAGAAGGGCAAAAATAAGTTCCTGTTTTTTTACACCACCCACCCCTGTGATATTGTACTTTTTGGCAAGCTTGGTCAGCTCACTCATCTTCATCCGCTTTAACTCTTCAAGGTTCATGGAAACATACCCCGTAAAATTGTTTTATAAAAAACCGGCAATAAAAGCCCTGAATCTTTAGCTCAGGGGGTTTTCTTGCAGGACTCGCTAATCTTGAGATTCAATATATTTCCTTGTGGCATCAATACTATAGCCAGAATTCGGGGATAAGAATACGGTCGCCGGGCTGAATGAGGGAAATCCGGTGCATCCCCGCATTGAATTTTTTCCAAATTCATCATATTAAAGGGTGTTGAAACGATTGGTGCTTTAGATAATAAAATCAAATATTTATAAAGATGTTAGCTTTTTGATGTTTTTAGTCATAACACCTTGAAATAATCACTATTTTAAAAATACTTTTCAACACCCTTTAGGGTCTGCTGTCCTCCAGATTCACTGCTACGGATCACGCTGGACTGCGTAATCGTTAAAGCCACTGCCATGATACAGGCAGCAAAGGCGGTTAGGCCGGAGTAGAAGTCATACACACCCGGGAATTTCACCTCCCCATCCACGCACACCTTGGTAAATATTTGGGATTTGCCCAAAAATAAATTGGCAATCTTAAGTATTGAAGCAGGCGATTTACAAGATATAAAAACACATAAATATCAAAATGTTCCGAGTTTTCACCACGCAGTCAGGCAAAATACATAAACCTTTAAAATGTTAAATTATTTTTGGACGAGTCCTTGGTTCTGGGATTTATGCAAGAGAATGTACACGGTATCCCCTGACTCCAGGGTGATCTTATCGATCATGTCAACCTGATCCAAAAGCTTGATCAGGTTGGCCCGGATGGATTCCCTCCCGGATGGGTATGTGAGAGGACATAAACAGGTTGGGGTAGTTCAATCAGGATATGTTCGCTGTAGTTCAGAGTGAGCACGGCATTATCATCAATATTCATAATATACGAGACACTCTTATACTGTCTGATTTTTTTTTGCAAGTATTTTGTCCTAAGGATGTAACAACAGCGATATTTTGACTTAAAACCTTATGCCAATTGATTCTTTAATTTATGAAGATATCCTGATGAATTGATTGACCATGAGTGATTTTTTTAATATAGATTAGATCTTGCTATTTTAAAGCCTGTTTAATACACATGCTCTAAATGCAATGAATCGAATCTTTCGAATTAACTTTTAAAAATGCGGATTGATATTTATGATAATTAAAACAAAAATGTTGCTCATGATTTTTATTGCAGCGACTCTGGTTTGTTCTGACTTCTCCCATTGTGCTGAGACAGGCACTGCTGTGCCATCCCGGACGATTCAGGGGACTCAATTACCCCAAGGGGTATCCAGGCAGATGATTCAAAATTATCAACAGGGAGGGGGTCAGGCTATTTCTCCATCCTCTGTTCAAAATTTGCCTCCCGGTACTTTGCAGAATCTTCCACCAGGTGTGATTCAGCAGTTGCCTTCGGCTGTTCAAAATCTGCCTCCCGCTACATCGCAGAATCTTCCACCAGGTGTGATTCAGCAGTTACCTTCGGCTGTTCAAAAACAAATATCTGATGGACAAGCATCCTCTGGAGCCGTAGATTCAAACATAGGGAATGGTAATTTGAATGATTTCAGTGATATCAATTCACTTGAGTCAATAGCTGATATGAAAGAGAGTGTTACAGGAGAAAAAGGGGACGGTGTTGATGAAACTTTTTCTGAAACAGACAGTGCCGGAGATAATGAAGAAAAAAATGAAAATACAAGTGTAGCTCGTGCCGGGAACCTTGACTCTTCTATATCAATCATTGAAAAACAATATCGTTCTGCCTACTCCTCACCGCTTGCATCCGGTTTAAGACAGTTTGGATATGATATTTTTTCATCTGCCAGGGTTCAGCCTTCAAGCCTTGCCGTGCCGGATAAGAATTATCTGCTTGGCACAGGTGATAACCTGCTGATTCGAGTGTGGGGAGGTACGGTTGATGCGGTTTACCCTGCGGTTGTTGACCGGGAGGGGATTGTCAATATACCCAAAATCGGCCCGATATCTGTTGTGGGTGTCAAGTATGGTGCATTGGAATCTGTGATTCGCAATGAGGCTGAAAAATATGTCCAGGGAATCAATATCAGCATTACACTGACAAAGCTTAGAAGCCTTGAAATTTATGTGGTTGGAGAGGTGAGTAATCCCGGACTCCACATGCTGCCATCCTTTTCCACTATTTTTGATGGTCTTATTTATGGCGGAGGTGTCAAAAAAAGCGGCACACTAAGAAATATTAAACTTTACAGAGACGGGGATGAAAAGCATCCCTTTGACCTTTACGATCTTATTCTCAAAGGAGATCGCAAATCAGATCACATGCTCAAAAATAAAGATGTGATTTTTGTTGAGAAAATCGGAAAAACCGCTGCTGTTGCCGGTGCTGTCAACCACCAAGGTATATTTGAAATTATAGGGAGAAAAAGTATAAAAGAGCTTGCAGCTCTTGCCGGAGGCATTCTGCCCCAGGCTTTTGGGGACAGAATTTACCTTAAAAGATTTGATCAGAACAGGGAATTTATCTTCCAGGACATTGATATTGCCAAAAATCCCCAGGCCTGGAATAAAATTATGGTCAGCAACGGGGATCTTCTTGAATTGGATTTCATGGGCTCTACACTGCCCTATGTTGTCAGGCTTGAAGGGCATGTGTGGAAACCGGATCTTTTCCATTACAAATCCGGCATGGCTCTTTCTGATATCCTTACCTCAACAGATCTCCTGATGCCTGATACCCTGATGGAGTTTGCCCTAATTTATAGATATAACAGTGAAACCACCCGAACCTCACCCATGCGGTTTCCCCTTTCCCGGGTTTTTGCTGGTAATTATAATGCTCAATTGGAACCTTATGATAAAATTGTAATTCTCTCCAGGGAGAGTTTTGGAATCAAAGAGAAAATCACATTGAACGGTGCAGTGTGGAAGCCCGGGGATTACAGTTTTCAGCCCGGTCTCAAATTAAAAGATGCTCTGGCTCTGGCTGGTGGTGTTAATGATGAGGCCAGAATTGATAAAATTGAAGTCCAAAGACAGGTCAAAACCAATGAAAAATTTGAAACTCGCTATATTAAATTGAATTTGGAGCAGCATGGTGCCTTTGAGCTTAAAGCAAACGATACTATTTCTATTCCCCGTTTCAGGGATTATGTGGTCAGGCTGGAGGGGCATGTCTGGAATGAAAAAAATTTAAAATATCATATTGGTATCACTCTTTCCGACGTTTTAATTTCAAAGGATCTTCCAAAGCCTGAAGATATTTTAAAGCCAGATGCGGTAATGGATTTTGGTTTAATTTACCGTTATGACAGTACAACCACCGCCACCCGCCCGATACGGTTTCCACTTTTCAAAGTTTTCGAGGGGACATATGATGTGGAACTGAAACCTTTTGACAAGGTTTTTGTACTTTCAAAGGAAAAAGTTGGTATTAAGGAGTCTTTCAACCTAAAAGGAGCTGTCTGGAATCCTGGTCAATTCAGCTTTAAACCTGGTATCCTGCTAAACGATGCACTGGCCCTTGCAGGTGGTCTTAAAAATGAGGCCAGGACAGATAAAATTGAGCTGAACCGTCAGATAAAAAATGAAGAGAAGATCGAAACAGAATATATGGAATTGGATCTTGCCACTCACAAAAATTTTAAACTACAGGCAAATGATATCATATATATACCGATTCTCAGGGATTATGTTGTGAAGCTTGAAGGGCATATCTGGAATCCCAGGGATTTTAAATATAATTCAACCATGACACTTTCCGATATCCTTATTTCAAAGGATCTGCCCAGACCGGAAGATCTTTTAAAACCGGACGTGATGACAGAATTTGGTCTGATCTATCGATATGACCCTCACACCACACGAACCACGGCCATGCGGTTCCCACTCTTACAGGTCTTTGCAGGCAGCTATGATATTCCCCTTCAGCCCTTTGACAGGGTTGTTGTGTTATCCAGAGAAACTTTGGGTATTAAAGAAAAATTCACTATTCGTGGGGCCCTATGGAACGAAGGCGAGTTCAAATTTGAGCCCGGCCTGAAACTTGCTGACGCTGTGGCTCTTGCCGGTGGCATAAAGTTTGGTGCAAGGAGTGATAAAGTTGAGGTGGCCCGTCAGGTGATCACCGGGAATAAGGTGGAAACTAATTATATTACTCTTCACCTTGCAAAGGATGGTGATTTTATGCTCCACAGATACGATGCCATTCTCATTCCACGTATTAAAGGAGCTTCTGATATGAAAGAGGTGACTCTGTCCGGTGAAGTAAATTATCCAGCTACATATGCCATCCGGCCAAATGAGAGAATCTCTGATTTGATACAAAGGGCCGGAGGGTTCACCGAAAATGCATATTTATATGGGGCAAAATATACATCAGAGGAGGCCAGAAAGATCCAGCAGCAGAGCATCGACAAGATGCTCGAAAAGCTGAAACTGGGTTCTCTTGTGGCATCCTCTGAAATGGCCCAAGTGGAGGATACCAAGGCTGCTGAAAATAGTCTCCAGGAGATGATCAACACCCTGCAGGGAATCCGGGCAGAAGGGCGCATTGCCATCAAACTTTCAGATATTGATGTTTTAAGGGGAACCAGCAATGACTTTGTACTACAGGATGGAGCAACACTTAATATCCCATCCAGACCCTCTTTTGTGTCAGTTATGGGGAGCGTCTACTCCCCGGGTTCCTTTCTATATGAGCCTGACCAGAAGCTTGATTTTTATCTGGATAAGAGTGGCGGATCCTCTTTATCTGCAGATGAA
>CAYSSE010000236.1:0-6244 GCA_964433355.1 uncultured Desulfocicer sp. | reverse complement strand
TTTGGCCAGTGCCTCATATTCGCTTAGTTGGGACTGCGTAGCATACTATTGCTATGTGAGCAGGCCCAAATGAGTGAAGATGGGGTGCTGGCCGAATATTTACGAAGAATATATGCTCGGGTACTTATCATTAAATGAGGCAAGGCGACTGCCATCTTGTCAGTTATTTTGGGCGAACACTCTGTAATAGATATCTGCCACGTAAACCACACCAATGGGATGACTATTTTCCAGTACTGGCAGGCGATGATAATTATTTTTGATCATGCGATCCAAGATGACGATAATGTGATCGTCCGGTGAGGCACCAGTGACGTTATCACTCATGAGTTGGCTCACTTTTTTTACTTTAAGATCATCAACTAATCTTTTTATCTGGGGATCATTCCATACCAGTTCATCACCATTAATACCGTAATTAAGGAAGGATGGTCTCAGGTGATAAAGGATATCAAACATGGTTATAACTCCAGCCAGGTGGTTATATTCATCAATGACCATAAGGCTGTTGGTTTTATCTCCAGTTTCCCTCACCCGGCCATTGGTAATTTTTTTAATGGCCTGTGCGATGGAGGCATCTTTGTGGATCATATCAAACGACTTTACCATGATATCTTTGGCCCTTAGTGACATAGTGAACTCCTTTTATGGAATGGTTGGAGGTGAAAAAAGCAATAAAGATTTCATGAATGAAATTTATGAAACTCCTTTTATCTATATATTGCTTATCCTTCACGTGCTGGCTGGGGCATGGTAAATAAAAAATACATTAAAATCAAGAAAGATTCCGTGATTGATTATTTCTTTTCAGTATTGGATGCGACATCAGGCGATTTTACAGGAATGTTTAAAGAGACCCTGGGGGAATCTTCCCATTGCTGTTTTATCGTGGCCACCTGTTTCAGGAATATTTCTTTATGGGGGTTTGTCAAGGACTTGCCGGTGGGCAGGTTCATTTTGCTGTAATCCACATACTTTCCATTTTTTTTAAATCTTAAATCCAGGTGGGGGCCTGTGGCATAACCGGTGCTGCCCACATATCCTATTATTTGCCCTTTTTTAACCGTTTGATTTTTTTTAATGCGGGCATTAAATTTTGACAAGTGCAGATATTCACTGATACCCAAACCGGTATGCTTAATTTTAATATAATTTCCAGCACTCTTGCAATACCCCTTGAAAACGATGGTGCCGTCGCCCACACTTCTAACAGGTGTCCCCCTGGGAGCGGCATAATCAATACCGGGGTGGGCCATGTATTTTTGTTTGATGGGATGAAGACGCCTTGTGGTGAATTTTGAACTGATTCGACTGTACTTCAGAGGGCATTTTAAAAAGGATTTTTCCAGGCTGTTCCCTTGTTCATCATAATAACTGACCCTCCCATTGGCTTCGTATCCAAAGGCCTGAAAGGTGTTATTAGAACAGGTGAGTTGTGCTGCTTTAATTTTTTCTATGCCAACATATTTATTTTCAACAAATTGTTCTTCAAAGGTGATCATAAATTCATCGCCCTTGTGCAGATGGCGAAAATCCATGGTGCCGGCAAAAATATCCCCCAGGGCGTAGATCAACTCCTGGCTCATTCCAGAATCACTTGCTGCGTTCCACAAATTACTTGTAATGGTTGCAGACAGGGTTCTGGTTTTTATTTTAATTTCTTTTTTCCCTGTATACACCTGGATGGGTTTTTCAAAGGCAAAGGCCACGTAACTTGTGGATGTTTGATCATATATAAAGTATTTGACCTGATTATCATCCTTTGGGGAGGAAATCAGACTATAGGTGTTGCCTGCTTTAATGCGTCGAACGTCAAAAACAGGCTTTGATGTTTTGGCAGCCTGGAAGATGGTGGCGTTGGAAATGCCATGGGGATTGAGCAGATGGGCCAGGGTCTGCCCGGATTTTACCACCCCGGTTTTAAGCGTGTAGCCATCCATGGCAATGCCGCAATATCGTTTTTCCGGGGAATTTTGAAGGGGGGTGGGCAGACTTGTGGCGTGTTGTGGGGTTTTATCTGGGGTATTTTTTGGTTGAAAAGCCGTCTGGCTTCTAACAAGCGGGTCTGTCTGCTGGGGAACCATACCGGTCAATGAAACAAAAATCAGTGCTGATATGAATAAGAAAAAAAGACGGTGTGGTAAGTTCAAGGAAACCCCTTTTTATTAAAAAGTTGCTTAGGTTATTGTAAAAATGAATTGGCCTACAAATAATTGATTGCAAATCACAACAAATTCCAGGAACATACAATTAAAAACCGTTTGATTCAATGATTATCTTCCATCTTTATCTTAAATTTTTGTTTCACCCAGCAGGCGATTCAACGAAACCTATGCTCCACCCGCACTGCCCGGATGAGCCATTACCGGTTCAGCCATTGGTGGCATTTTCCCACAATCTGGCGGTAAACTTCGGTGGGTTCCCGGGGGTCGGATTTCGGCAAATTGAATCCATGGTCACCCCCCTGGATGATCTCCAGTTCCACGGGTGCAGGTAGACAGTCAATAACACCGGACAGGAGATCAAGGTCGCAGAAGGGATCCCGGGTGCCTTCAAAAAAAAGCATGGGAGCAGTTATGGAGGGAAGATGTGCATCCCTGAGACTTTCCTTCCGCCCCGGTGCATGGAGGGGATATCCCAAGAAAATGATGCGGTGGGGGGAGATCTCCCCGCTGGCTGCGGCCAGGGAGGCGATGCGTGCACCAAGGGATTTTCCCGCAGCCACCACGGTGTCCACCCCATGACCGCTGTGGTGGATCAGATAATCCAGGGCCGCCTTCCAGCAGGCAATAAGTCGGTGATCCGGATCAGCGGATTTCCGGCCTTTGTCCTTGTAGGGGAAATTAAACCGAAGCGTGATGTATCCCAGATCGGCCAGCCCCTTTGCCACCCCCTGAAGTGAGGGATGATGCATGTCGTTGGACATGCCGTGGGCAAAGACGATGCCGGTGGAACTGTTTTCGTTAAGGTTCTCCGGTTCGGTCAGAATACCAGATACAGACCCTTGACCGGGAATGGTGATGGTAACTGCTTTGTTTTTCATGTGTTTTTTTCCTGTTGTTTTTGAATTATTATGCTATGCCACTGTCAGAAATTTGTCAAAAGAAATGAGGCCTCACCCTGGCTTGGCAAATATGGTAGCATTGGACAGGCAGATCAGGAGGAAACCGTATTGCCATGACTTTTTTTGAAATTGTTCTTATTGCTGTGGGTTGACGGTTGCCAGCGGGGTAATCCTGCTTGTCATCGGATTGCGCATCCTGGGTACCCATCTGGAAATATTTTGACACATCCGCATAGATTTAAGATCAAAGGAGCTTTTATGTTGCTGAACACTTACAAACTTGAAATTGTCAATTCCGAATGCATGCCCGGAGCAATGGGCGTTCTTTGTTTTGCCCATCTGGACCAGAATGTTGCCGAGGCCATTCCCTATGTAAATGCCGTGCTGGGAGGATCTACCTATATAAAAGACCCTCCGTCGGTGACCTTTAAATCACAGGGCAAACTGATCACCATTTATCAAAATAAAATCGCCATCAATGCCTTAAAGGATGAAGCCGAAGCCCGTAAAATAGTTGAATGGCTCAAACGGGAAATCAACGATGCTTGGGAAAACAAAGACAGTATCACCCCCAGCTTTGAAGCCATGCCCCAGCCAAAGTTGATGAAAATATTAAAACTGCTGCCGAAAACCAACTGTAGAGAATGCAAAGAACTCACCTGTCTGGTGTTTGCCACACGTGTTGTCGAAGGGGCTAAAGGGCCGGAAAGCTGCCCGGCGCTGACAAGTGAAAACAGGGAAAAACTGGAAGAGTATCTGGGTGGGTTTGATCTTAATATTTAACCTGGTTCTTTGTTTTTCCAAAAAACAGTCAAATTCTTCAGGGAGTTTTGCATGCCCTATTCGCGTCGACTTTTTCAAACAGGTCACCCAATGGGTGACCTGTTTGAACAAAATGTTTGATGAAATCCTGCCTGACAAAGAGAATGATACCCAGGGATGTATTCCGGATTTCAGATATGCGTTGGAATACATGAATTCCTTATCAGCCTTGGTGTGCAGGTGGAAATCCGCCCTGAGCCAGGTTGAACCATGGGTGGATAGATCAAAGTTTTGATGTTTTTCAGTCATCTTTACCCTCCAAACGCTCTTCTATCAGCCTGCGTTCTTTTTCGATTTCTCGCTTTAATTTTTCCTCACTTGGTAAATAGAGCATATATTTGGAAGCAAAAAGTTGTTTGCTCTCGTTGAGAACTGAATATTTGGCAACTGCTATTTTTTTCTTTGAGCAGAGAATCAAACCAATGGTCGGATTGTCGCTTTCCTGGCGATATTGTTCTTCAAACATACGCACATACCCATCCATTTGTCCGATATCTTGATGAGTCAGTTCACCAATTTTCAGATCAATTAACAAATAGCATTTTAAAATACAATTATAGAATACAAGATCTATATAAAAATATTTATCGTCAAACTGCATACGCTTTTGACGTCCGACAAAAGCAAACCCTTTGCCCAGCTCCAGCATAAATTCCTGAAGGTTGGAGATAATTGCAGCTTCCAGTTCTGATTCATGGAATACTTTGGCATCAGGGATACCGAGGAAATCCAGAATGTATGGATTTTTTATAATGTCTTCCGGTTTTTGCGGATTTTGTCCTTCCCTTGCAAATTCCAGGGTACCTTCCTTGTCTTGACTTTTGAATAATCTGGCAAAAAGAAAGGTATGAATCTGACGATTAAGATGTTTTACGTCCCAATATTCTTTTTCCGCCTCAATTTCGTAAAATAGTCGCTCATTTTTATTTTCCACATCCATGAGAGCCCGATAATGGGACCACCCGAGGCTTGGGGAGAAACCACGTATAGTTTCCGTTTCAAGGGCTTCTGACAGATCATCCAAAACGCCACATCGGGTGTGGCGTTTTGGATTGGTATCCGATTCGCCACATCCAATGTGGCAAATTTCGGGCATTCGCCGGGAATAAACCTGATAGAATTTCCTAAAATAACGGAGGTTAGTCGTTGAAAACCCCCTGCCAATTTTTGATGTCAATTCAGCGGATAGATTATCAATGATTTTCCTGCCGTAATCCGCACGATCAACACCGCTTTGAATTTCTTCGACAATCTCCCGTCCAATCAGCCAATAGGCCAAAACCATATTGGAATTAACCGCACGAACCACATTGGAACGGGCTTCTTTGAGAATGCTTACAACACGATCAAAAAGGGAATCATGGCTTGTTTTTTGAATGTCAGTATTCATTTCGTTTCCTTTAAAATTTTATTGAAGGCATCGGGCAGCTTGTTTGTTGTTTGCCTGCGTCTAAAACTTTTCGACCTGTGTGGGTAGCATTTTGCTGACACTGTTTGAAGCAGCATTCCCGTGCTATTTGTAATCTAACAATACAAATTGACGGCTAAATTTGATCTATTTGCCTTGCCAAACACTACAGATAATTGATACCCGCACAGGTCGAAACCTTTTAAGGCATCTCACAAAATACCACGTTGTATCATTGTCTCCCCATGAAAAACCATATATCGTGCTTGTATTTTCTAAAAAAACAATATATAGTCGCCTCCCTCAATAATAATCAACAATATTTTAAGTTCTAAATTTTGGCATCCTTCATATGATCTCAAAAGTAGTTTACACTTTTTAAAGAACAATTGCCATAAAATGGGGGGTCACCCTGTGAAAGTGTAAAGTAGAAATGAAGGATGCCTAAATTTTCAATAAGTCTAAGAGGATTGTGTAAATGGGTGGAGAAAAAATCGAGACAGAGCAAATAGATTTCTTGACGGAAAATGCCAGAACCGTTCTGGAAAGGCGTTATCTAAAAAAAGATGCAGCCGGAAATGTCTGTGAATCACCGGAGGATATGTTCAGGCGGGTGGCCAGCCATATAGCTCAAGCTGAGAAAAATTATGATGAAAAAGCGGATGTCCAGAAGTTTGAGAATTTATTTTACAGCCTGATGGCCGAGTTCAGGTTCCTGCCCAACTCCCCAACCCTGATGAATGCAGGCAGATCCCTGGGGCAACTGGCAGCCTGTTTTGTCCTACCGGTGGAAGACAGCATTGATGGTATTTTTGATGCGGTTAAAAATGCCGCCACCATACATAAATCAGGCGGCGGAACCGGGTTTTCGTTTTCCCGGCTTCGCTCTGCAAATAGCAAGGTCGGTTCCACCGGCGGTGTGGCATCCGGCCCTGTCTCCTTTATGAAAA